>JANNMJ010000213.1:0-34004 GCA_031397815.1 Hymenobacteraceae bacterium | reverse complement strand
CCGGCATCGGGTTCGCCTCGCGCGCCCGGCAGGACAATATGGACGAGGTGATGAAGACCACGATCCAGAACGCGCTAAAAAAGACGTTCTCGCCGGAATTCCTCAACCGTTTGGACGATGTGATCGTGTTCTCGTCGCTCAACAAAGAGCACATCCACCAGATCATCGACCTGTCGCTCGCCAAGCTGATGTCGCGCATCAAAGCCCTCGGCTTCACGATTGAGCTGACGGAAGCCGCCAAGGATTTCGTGGCCGAAAAAGGCTACGATCCGAAGTACGGCGCCCGCCCATTGAACCGCGCGATTCAGAAGTACCTCGAAGACCCGATTGCCGAGGAAATCCTGAAAGCGCAGCTCGCACAGGGCGACGTTATTAAGGCCGACCACGAAGCCGGTAAAGAGGAGCTGTTGTTCTCATCGTACGCCAGCGGCAACAAGCCCGAGCTGAAAGCCGACGAGCTGCCCGAAGCGCCAACCAAAACGGAAGGCGACGAGAGCGACGAGAAATAGGCGACGAGAAGTAAGCGCCCCGCGCTTTTCTCCTCGATTTAAGATGACTTGATTTGAGCCGCCGGCTCTGCTGTTTCGACAGCGGGGCCGGCGGTTTCGTTTTCCATTTGACGGCTTCCCACCAACGAGTGCCCCGACGTAGCGCCCACGTTGCGCGCCGGCTGTACTTTTGACCATACAACCCAACTCCGGTTCAGACCCTGACTTCGATGGCCGAAACTCTTCGCGACGCCAGCCTGGCGCGCCTCGCTGATAAGAATGCCGAAGCCCTGCTGGGTGGCGGCGAGACACGCATCGCGCAGCAACACAAAAAGGGCAAGCTCACGGCCCGCGAGCGCCTGGATTTGTTCCTCGACCCGGGGTCGTTTGAAGAGCTGGGGCGGTTCGTGATGCACCGCTCAAAGGATTTCGGCCTCGACAAAGAATACTACCTCGGTGATGGCGTCGTGACGGGCTACGGCACGGTCAATGGCCGCTTGGTGTACGTTTTCTCGCAGGATTTCACCGTTTTCGGCGGTTCCCTGAGCGAGACGCACGCCGAGAAAATTGTGAAGATTATGGACTTGGCGATGCAGAACGGCGCGCCGGTCATCGGGCTGAACGACTCGGGCGGCGCCCGGATTCAGGAAGGCGTGGTGAGCCTCGGCGGCTACGCCGATATCTTCTACCGCAATACGCTCGCGTCGGGAGTGGTGCCACAGCTGTCGGCCATTATGGGGCCGTGCGCGGGTGGCGCGGTGTACTCGCCTGCTATTACCGATTTTATTCTGATGGTCGAGAACACGAGCTATATGTTCGTGACCGGCCCGAACGTGGTGAAAACCGTCACGCACGAAGACGTGACGAGCGAGGAGCTAGGCGGCGCAAGCACGCACTCGGCGAAATCGGGCGTTACGCATTTCTCGTGCGCCAACGAGGTGGAGGCCATTCAGCGCCTGAAAGCCATCCTGAGCTACGTGCCGCAAAACTGCGAGGAGCTGCCGCCGAGCGTGCCCTACGAAGCCGGTCAGGACGAAGCGCGCCCGACCCTCGATACCATCATCCCCGATAACCCGAACCAGCCGTACGACATGCGCGAAGTCATCGCGGAAGTCGTTGACACGGATTCTTTCCTCGAAGTCCACCAGAATTTCGCCGAGAATATCGTCGTCGGGTTTGCGCGCCTTGCGGGCCGGAGCATCGGCATCGTGGGCAACCAGCCGGCCGTTTTGGCGGGCGTCCTCGACATCAACGCGTCCACGAAGGCCGCTCGGTTCGTGCGGTTTTGCGACTCGTTCAACATTCCGCTCCTTGTGTTCGAGGACGTGCCGGGCTTCCTGCCGGGCACCGATCAAGAGTGGCGCGCCATCATCACCAACGGCGCCAAGCTGCTCTACGCCTTCTGTGAGGCCACGGTGCCGCGCGTGACCGTCATCACCCGCAAAGCCTACGGGGGCGCGTACGACGTGATGAACTCCAAGCACATCGGCGCCGATATGAACTACGCGTGGCCGAGCGCTGAAATCGCGGTGATGGGCGCGAAAGGCGCCGCCGAAATCATCTTCCGGCGCGAGATTCAGGAAGCCGCCGACCCTGCCGCCGCGCTGGCCGAAAAGGTGGAAGAGTATCAGCAGAAATTCGCGACGCCGTGGCGCGCTGCCCATCGCGGGTTCGTGGATGAGGTGATTGAGCCGAACCAGACGCGCCAGAAGCTCATTCGGGCGTTCAAGATGCTGGAGAATAAAGCGGTGAAGGCGCCTCGGAAAAAGCACGGGAATATTCCGTTGTAGGTTGAGGTTTTTTTCGCACAGAGTTTTTTAGGAGTTTAGGGAGTTTCACAGAGTATAGGGTGTACTCAGTGCGCCTTCTTAGCTCTGTGAAACTCCCTAAACTTTTTTTTAACTCTGTGCAAAATCTACCCTTCACTATTCGTCTGTCTGCGCTGAGCGATGCGGCGGCGGTTTGCGCGCTTTACCGGCGCGTGAGCGCGGCTGGCGGTGGCTTGGCGCGGCAGCCCGATGAGATTACCCCGGAATATGTCGGGCAGTTTCTGGCGCGTAGCGCGCAGAGCGGCGTTGGGTTGGTGGTCGAGGCGGACGGGCAGGTGGTGGCTGAGATTCACGCTTATTCGGCGGGATTACGCATTTTTGCCCACGTTCTCGGCGAGCTGACGGTGGCCGTTGAGCCGGCGTTTCAAGGGCGCGGGCTAGGTCGGCGGCTGTTCACGGAGCTTTTGGCCGCCGTGCAGCTGCGCTACCCGCACGTCAGCCGGGTGGAGCTGTTGGTGCGCGAGAGTAATGCCCGCGCGATTCAGCTTTACGAGCAGCTCGGCTTCCGGCGCGAAGGCCGGTTAGAAGGCCGCGTGGCGGTGGATGGCCGCCTTGAGGCCGATATTCCGATGGCTTGGCACGCGCCGGGTTCGTGAGTTTTTATTGAAGAGTTTACTGACGAAATGACTTTGCTTTTCGGTTGATATCCCATTGCCGGGCTAGGATGCGAAAAAAAGGCATCTGACGACGCTCAGCGAAGGCTATCAGGTTTTCCAAGAGCATGCTGCGGCGTGGCAATAGGGGGCAGGTAGCCAACTCGGCTAACCAATCGAGCGCACTATAGTAGTCGCCAAACCATTCGCAAGTAATCAACAGTGGCGTTAGTTGAAGTTCTGCGCGAGCGTTTCGGGCTTCAACCTTACGCCCGACCTGCGCCAGAGCTGCCGCCCGAAATGCCCGCCGCAGCTCATTGAATACGTTTCCAGACAGATTAGTCAGCTCTGGGTATTGAATTTCTGTTTCGGTGTGCCAGTCCAAAAGATCATTCCAGCGTTGGGTCAGGAAAAGTCCTTCGGCTACGTAATAATGGAAGCCTGCCGGAAATAGATGATAAGTAGCTGGGTAGTCGGTGGCAAGTGCCGACTCGTGCGGCACTTGCCGACCCTGCGCGATCAGAGTGGTTAATAGCGGCGCCGGGCCAGCAGTTAAAAAGTGCGCGGCTAACAGCTCAGTATAGGCCCGGCGGCCCTGCGGAAAAGCGTGCATATCGGCTGTCGCGGGCACGGCCCGTACCTGCATCAGCGCGGCCGAAGCTGCCGCGGCATCATTACGCAGCAGCGCGTTAAGGAATCGTAGGCACCGTCCGAAGGTTTGCGCCTCGGGCGTGAGCTTATGACACAAATAGGCTTCAACGGCCTCTCCGTAGCTTGTGGTCAGTTGGGCCAAATCCACGAACCGTTCAAAGTAGTACGTCTGCGCAGCCGGGTTAGGCGCGAGCAGCGGCAACAGCTCGTGGTGCAAAGCAGCGTCGGCGCGCAGCTCGTGGCCTACGAAATGCGCCAACCCGTTACGCTCCCACTCCGAGAGCGGCAGCTCAAAGAATCCACTTACCTCAGCGTGACGTCCTTGCGCCACCCCTGCAGCCACAAGTACTTGATGACGTCGAGGCGGCGCTCGCTAGGCGGCTGTACCAAGAGCACGGCACGGGCAAGCTCGTCCGTCAAAGCCCTGCTCGACGCGGTGCTGAATGCTTCCCAGCGCTGCCACGGGCGTGGCCGGGCCACTACGCTTGCATATACGGTCGCTTCAGGAGCTACCGCCGCGGCTTCCGCTGTGCGCTGCTGGCGGACAAACTGGTTCCAGTCGGTGCCGGGACAGACATAGGCCGCCAGCGTATCCAAGGTAAAGCGTGCTGTGCCGCTATCGGTAGCGACCAAACCAAAAAAACGTTTCAGAGTGGCGGCAGCCAGCACGTTACCGGTAGCTACTTGTACGGCCATTCGCAACGGTTCCACTTCGCGCACATATCGCATGGCGAACCCGCTGCGCGCCCGTACGGCGGCCCGCAGGGCATCAAGTTCGACCGACGTAGCAGCTACCCGCGGCTGACGGGGAACAGAATTAGGGACGGGCATAGAGGTGAGAAGAAGGTGCGCAAGTTAACGAGGATAGTGAATTGAACAAATTGAGAGTTGGATGAGAGTACCAGCTGAAAGATTTTTGTACGGTTATTTTTTAACTCATTTCTCGATGAACCCTACATTCAAAAACCTTCTGAACGAAGAGCAAGATCCTAAATCCGTTGAAAAACTGATGGAACGAGTAAGCGGCTTACTGACTAATGGCGAAGAAGTGGTGTATGTAGCGGTTCAGAAAAAGCCTGCTGTTAATCTGTCACCCGACTGCATCGCCGTCACAAACAAACGCCTGATTTTTTGCCGACCAAAAAATCTCGGCTTCTCAATGGAGTTCGAAGACTATCTTTGGAAAGACGTGGTAGACTGCCATTTGAAAGAAGGTTTTCTGGGGGCCGAAATCACGGTAAAAACCACTAAGGGTATTACCAACTCTCTAGATTATTTACCAAAAGCCCAGGCACGCAAGGTGTATCAGATTTCGCAGCAACGTGAAGAAGAGGCTTCGGATTATCGTCGTCAGCGCGACCTAGAAGACAAGCGCGCCGCAGCTGGTGGTGGAATCGTGGTCACGACGAATATGCCCGCTGCAACACCAGCGCAGGTGCCAGTCGTCGCAGCGGCACCACCAGCTGATGATCCAATGCAAGCACTGCAGAAGCTCAAAATGCTGCTGGCAAATGAGCTGATTTCGCAAGAGGAGTTTGATGCGAAGAAAGCAGAAATCTTGGCCCGTTTGTAAAAAAAAGCTTTTCAAGCTCAATACCTGCTGAGCCTGCCTAAAAAAGAGCCTATCATTTTGCCCCGTCCGCCGTCTGCTGAACGGCGGGCGGGGTTTTATCTTCTTCCCTACTTCACCACAATCCCCGTCCGCTTGATTTCTTCGGTGAACGGGTCGCCGTCCAAGAAGTAAGCGGTTTGGAAGGTGTGTGGCTCAATGCCGAGCGCCGCGTATTTCCAGAGTACATGTACGAAAGGGGTACGTCAAGCGGGCCGTTGCCGAAAGTGGCGGCAACTAACGCCAAATCAAAGTCCGACCATTCGTGCTGTTCATTGCGGGTATTGGAGCCGAATAGAATGGCTTGCCGCACTGGTACTACAATAGCACGTACATCAGCCAGAAAAGCGCGAACTTGCTCTAAAGCAGCTTCCTGGGTAAGCACTGGCGAAGATGAGTTCTGTTGGCGACCAACTCCCACGGGAAGGCGTTAGGGGCGACGTGATTCTGCGTCATCATCGCGGTTCGAAAATAGAGGTCGCGTGCTAACCCCTGCGGCTACCCTATTTTGCAGGCTGCTAACCTTGTTTTGCTTTATGCGCCCAGAATCCCGCGAATTCCTCACCAAACTCCTCAACACGCCGTCGCCGACGGGCTTTGAAACGGCCGGGCAGCGTGTGTGGCTCGACTATATCCGCCCGTTCGTCGATACCTACTTCACCGATACGTATGGCACCGTGGTGGGTGTGGTGAACCGCGATGCGAAGTACAAAGTGGTTATCGAGGCGCACGCCGATGAGATTTCTTGGTTCGTCAATTACATCACCAAGGAAGGCTATTTGTACCTGCGGCGGAACGGCGGCTCCGATGCGCTCATCGCGCCGAGTAAGCGCGTGGTGATTCATACCGCCAAGGGGCCGGTGCCCGCCGTGTTCGGCTGGCCCGCGATTCACGTTCGGAAAGTGGAGCAGGATAAGGCCCCGACTATCGAGACGATTTTTCTCGATTGCGGCGCCGCTTCGGATAAGGAAGTTGAGGAAATGGGCATCCACGTCGGGTCGGTCGTGACGTTCGAGGATGAGCTGATGGTCCTCAACGAGAAATACCTCGTGGGGCGGGCACTCGATAACCGCGTCGGCGGCTTCATGATCGCCGAGGTGGCGCGACGGCTGCACGAGGAAGGCCGCAAGCTGCCGTTCGGGCTGTATGTGGTAAACGCGGTGCAGGAAGAAATCGGCCTGCGTGGCGCCGAGATGATTGCCCACCGAATCCAGCCCGACGTGGCGATTATCACCGACGTGACGCACGATACGCAGTCGCCGATGTACGATAAAAAGACGCAGGGCGATATCCATTGCGGCAAAGGCCCGGTGATTACCTACGGCCCCGCCGTGCAGGGCAATCTCCGCGACCTTATCATTCGGGCGGCGCAGCAAGCGGAGATTCCATTCCAGCGCGCGGCGGCTACGCGGGCTACGGGGACGGATACTGATGCCTTCGCGTACTCCAATGCGGGTGTGGCGTCGGCGCTTATCTCACTGCCGCTGAAGTATATGCACACGACCGTGGAGACGGTGAGCGAGAAGGATGTGCAGTTGGTGATTGATTTGATTTATGAGACGCTGGTGCGGATTGAGGATGGCCACGACTTTAGATCACTGATTTAGCTGATTTTTTGATTTCGCGGATTTCTTGATTTTTGCTGAATAAAAGAAGGGGAAACGACTGGTTGGTCGATTCCCCTTTTCTTTTATTGGGTTTGATTTGATTACTTGCGCTCGTTGGGCTTACAGCTCTTTCCGGAGCCGTGCTACGGGGATGTTGAGCTGCTCGCGGTATTTGGCGACGGTGCGGCGGGCGATGTTGTAGCCTTTCTGGTTTAGGATTTCCTCGATTTTATCGTCGGAGAGCGGTTGCTGCTTGCTTTCGCCTTCGATGATTTGCTTGAGGATGTGCTTTACCTCGCGGCTCGATGCGTCTTCGCCGGCGTCGGTGGCGATGCCTTCGGAGAAGAAGTATTTGAGGGGGTAAATGCCGAACTCGGTTTGGACGTATTTTGAGTTCGCGACGCGGGAAATGGTCGAGATATCCATCCCGATTTCTAGGGCGATGTCTTTGAGGATCATCGGGCGCAGCTTGCCTTCGTCGCCTTCTAGGAAAAACTCGCGCTGGTAGCGGACGATGGCGTCCATCGTGCGCAGCAGGGTTTGCTGGCGCTGCCGGATGGCGTCGATGAACCACCGCGCCGCGTCGAGCTTTTGCTTCACGAACTGCACGGTTTCCTTGAGGCGCTTGTCCTTCTTGTTGCTCTTGTCGTAGGCCTGAAACATCTCCGTGTACGACCGCGCCACCCGCAGCTCCGGCGCATTGCGCGAGTTGAGCGTGAGGTGGAGCATCCCGTTGTCGTTGGAGAGCATGAAGTCGGGGATGATGATTTGGGCGCGCCCGCTGATGCCGCCCGCCGAGCTTTCGCCGGGCTTGGGGTTCAGCTTCAGAATCAGGTTGATGGCGTTGCGGAGGTCGTCGTCGTCGAGGTCGAGCTTCTGCTGGATGCGGCTGTAATGCTTTTTCGTGAACTCATCGAAGCACTGGAGCAAGATGCGCTCGGCGTTCTGGACGGTTTCGTCGTCGGAATCGCGGCGCTCTACTTGCAGCAGCAGGCATTCGCGGAGGTCGCGGGCGCCGATGCCGGGCGGGTCGAAGCTCTGCACGAGCCGCAGAACCTGCTCAATCACGCTCTCTGAGGCCTCTACGTTATGGTAGAAAGCCAAGTCGTTTGAAATCGAGCTTAGCTCGCGGCGGATGTAACCGTCGCCGTCGATGGAGCCGATGAGCTGTTCGGCAATCGCCTGTTCCTGCTCGTTGAGGCTCAAGTAGCCGAGCTGTTCGTAGAGGAGGTCGAGGAGGGTGGAGGTGCCGATGACGGGCGTTTCGCGGTCTTCCTCGTCGCCGCCCGAATCGCCTTGCATCTTGTACCCGGCAATCTCGTCGTCGTGGAGGTAATCGTCGAGGTTGACGTCGTCGTGCTCGCGCTCGCGCTCGTCGTCGGCCATCCGCTCGTCGGTCGGCTCGGTGGTGACGGGCGCTTCCGGCAAATCTTCCACGCGGTTATCCAGCTCCGCCGAATCGAGGTTCTGCTGGAAGTCTTCGTCGAGCGTGTTGTCGTCGTTGTCGAACTCTTCGTCGTCGGTTACTTCTTCTTCGCGCTCGTCTTCATCGTCGGCCGAATTGTCGTCGTCGTCGCGCACGTCGTCTTCCTCGTCGCCTTCCTCAAGCGCCGGGTTCGCTTCCAGCTCTTCCTTGACGCGCATTTCCAGCTCGGTCGTCGGAATCTGTAAAAGCTTGATAAACTGAATCTGCTGAGGCGAAAGCTTCTGGCCCAGCGACTGTCGTAGGTCGAGTCGTTGCATAAAGTCCTGCGTGTTCGGGGGCAACAGCATCCCGCCAAACCCACCGACGAAGGTACTTGCGTTTGGCGGGAAAGGTTGAAAAAGGTTGAAGCCGCCCGTCGCTCTTCCCAGTTGACCAGCGGCGGCCGCGGCCTATACCAGCATCATACCACTCTGATACCGGTCTCACATCAGTCCAATACGGGCCTCACCTTCTCCGCTGAAGGCAGAAAAAGCACGCTTCGATGTGGATAAATCCGCCTTTCCGTTCACCGATACGCCATACTAACGGTGTGTGTCGTTGTTTTGCGGATTCTACCACCTGCTACTTCCTCTTTAAACACTTCATTTGAAATGGCTGATTCGCTGCTTCGTACGCCCATTCGTCAGATTCTGGCCACTGAACCCACCGAGCAGCGTGTGCGCGTGAGCGGCTGGGTCCGGACGCGGCGCGGGAATAAGTTCGTCCAATTCATCGCCCTCAACGACGGCTCGGGGTTCAACAACCTGCAAGTCGTCGCCGATTTGAATCAGTTTTCGGAAGAAGGCCTCAAGGAAGTCGGCACCGGCGCGTGCATTACGGTGGAAGGGCGGTTGGTGGCTTCCCAAGGGAAAGGCCAATCCGTAGAGGTACAGGCCGACACGATTGAAGTGCTCGGCCGGGCCGATGCCGAGGAGTATCCGTTGCAGAAAAAAGGCCATTCACTGGAGTTCCTGCGCGATATCGCCCACCTGCGGCCCCGTACCAACACGTTCGGCGCGGTGCTGCGGATTCGGCACTCGCTCTCGTACGCCATCCATCATTACTTCCACGAGCGCGGCTTCTACAACCTTCACACGCCCATCATCACGGGGGCTGATGCGGAAGGCGCAGGCCAGATGTTTCGCGTCACGACCCTCGATGCCGCTACGCCGCCGCGCACGCCGGAAGGCGACGTTGATTTCGGTCAGGATTTCTTCGCCCGGCCCACTAACCTCACCGTCAGCGGGCAGCTGGAGGCCGAGTGCGGCGCAATGGCGCTTGGGCAGGTCTACACGTTCGGGCCGACGTTCCGGGCCGAAAACTCGAACACCAGCCGCCACTTGGCGGAGTTCTGGATGATTGAGCCTGAAGTCGCCTTCAACGGCCTCGAAGAGAACATGACGCTCGCCGAAGACTTCCTGCGCTACCTCGTGCGGTTCGCCTTGGATAACTGCGCCGATGACTTGGCGTTCCTCAACGAGCAGTACGACAAGGAGCTGCTCACGCGCCTGCGTTTTGTGGTCGACAATGATTTTCAGCGTCTGACGTACACCGAGGCGGTCGAGATTCTGAAGAAAGCGAAACAGAAATTCGAGTTTCCCGTCGATTGGGGGACCGATTTGCAGAGCGAGCACGAGCGCTACCTCGTCGAGAAGCACTTCAAGAAGCCTGTTATCCTGACGAATTATCCGAAGGAAATCAAGGCGTTTTATATGAAGCTCGACGAAGACGGCCGCACCGTACGCGCGATGGACGTCCTCTTCCCCGGCATCGGCGAAATCATCGGTGGTTCGCAGCGTGAAGAAGACGAAACCAAGCTCCGCCAACGGATGAAGGAGATGCACGTCGACGAGCACGAGCTGTGGTGGTACCTCGACCTGCGGAAGTTCGGCACCGCGCCGCACGCCGGTTTCGGCCTCGGCTTCGAGCGGCTGGTCCTCTTCGTGACCGGGATGACCAATATCCGCGACGTGATTCCGTTCCCCCGCTTCCCGCGCTCGGCGGAGTTTTAACCGCTGCGCCGAAGCTGTCAGGGCAAAAAGGGCCACTGCGCCCGCCGCGAGCAAATCGGGGCGGAGGGCGGTGGCCCTCTTCATTGGCAAAGGTCGCGGCGCCCTTCAAGACTGCCCGCAAGTCTCCCGAAACTTGCGCGGAGTCTCCCGAAACTTGCGCGGAGTGTCCCGAAACTTGCGCGGAGTCTCCGGAAACTTACATGAAGCCTCCGGAAACCTTCATGTACCCTCCGGAAACTTACATGTAGTGTCCGGAAACTTGCATGTAGTCTCAGTTGAGGTCAACGAACCCTCGGCCGATGGTAGCGAATGAACGTCTGGCCGTGATGAACGAACCTCAGGAGGGATTGAAGGGTCAGTAGGGGAGGGGCAATCGCGCGGGGCTCCAGCCCCGTGCGGGCTATTTGCGGGTCTCTTGACCCGCCACCCCAATCGGCGCATCTCGCCCACGTGGCCAGCTCTGTCCCAGAGATGGCGTTGATTCGCCGCCATATCGCACCGTTTCTGAGACAGAACCGGCTCCATCGGAGATGGTCTTGATCCGCCTATTGACGCCATCTCTGGGACAGAGCTGGCCACGCACGTTAGGAGCCGGGTACGTAGGATCGCCCATTATCACCAGCCGCTGTCGCTTGGCCAGCCCAACCGCATGCGGGCGGGCACAAGGCCACGCCCCTACGTACCTAAAACCAACGCTGCCCGACCTCCTTGCGGAGACCGGGCAGCGTTGGTTTTCAAGCGATTCAACCCATGACCTGACTTCAGCAGTAATTCCGTAGCTCTTTATCATCGACGCCGGTGAGGCGGTCGAGCCGCAGCTCGAAGCCGTCGCGGCAGCGGAGGTACTCTACTTTGTCGCGGATGAAAAGGTCCGCTAGGATGCCGGTGTGGGTTTGGGCGTGGCCGTCGGGCATCTGGTAGTGCAGCGTGCACGGCTGGCGAGTGGTGGCCCGGGCCTCCAGCTCATCGTAAAACGAGCACGAGATGGGGCGGTAGGTCGCCGCAGTCCGGTCGCCAGCTTCGGATTCCATACAACCGAAGGCCTACTGCTGACCCGCCACCAAGAGGCGTTGCGTTTGGATGGCTTGTCCGGGCACGCTCACCGTCACGGAGTACGTACCGGCGGGCAGGCCGCGCAGGTCGAGGGCCAGGGCGCTTGCGCTGCTGAAGCTCTGCGTCATCACCACTTGACCGAGGGTGTTCACGAGGCGCACCGTCGCTTGGGTAGCTTCGGCGGGGAGCTGCACGGTTACGCGGTCGGTGGCAGGGTTCGGGAAGAGTTGCAGCGGCGCGTTGAGGGCGTTACCGGCACGCACGGCCACAATCGATGAGTACGACACGGTGCCGTCCGTATCAACTTGCCGCAGGCGGTAGTAGCTCATTTGGGTCAGCGGCTTTTCATCCGAAGCGCGGTAATCGAGGCGCTGCGTGGATTGACCGGCGGCCGTTACCCGCACCACTTCCGTGAATTCCCGGCCGTTACCCGACCGCTCCACACCGAAGTAGGCGCTGTTTTTCTCCGAAGCCGTGGCCCATTTCAACGCCACGCGGCTACCCTGACGCTCGGCCGTGAACGCCAGCAGCTCCACCGGCAGCGGATCGACGGCGGCGAGCGCCAGCGAAACCCGCGAGTATTGGGCCGGCACTTCTGCCTCGACCCACCCGGCCACTTGGTCGCGCGCCACCAAGCCGAGGTCTTCCCACTCATTCGTGTTCGAGTTGAAACCCGCCACCGTCAGGCGGCTGACATCGGGCACCACATTCGCCTCAAACGGCACCCGCACGATGGCGTTGGTGGTGCCCGCGCTGCGCGAAATCAACCAGCGCGTATCACCCACGAGCACTTCCAGCCCCCCTGACGGCGCGAAAGGCGTCGGGCCGAAGGGGCGCGTCACGGTAGACATATACGTGGCGCTGCCGAGCGGGTCGGCGAGGCGCATCGCGAGCGGCCGGTACGCCGTGGTATCACCGATGGGGAAGTCGTAGAGGAGAATGGTTTCATCCATCTCGCGGGCCAGCGGGCCTTGCACGTAGGCGGTATCCGACCCGGCGCCATCCGCACTCAGCGAAGCCGCCGAGCTGAGAGTCAGTAAGTTGGTGGGGCTGCTGATGAGGTTTCCGCGCAGGAGCACTAAGTCGCCGTTGAGGCGAAGTTCGCGTGAGAGCGTCACGCTCGGATTGCTTGGGGTGAGGTTCAGGATGCGCAGGCCGCCCGCGAAGAGCGTGGCGGAAGAGGCGCCGATTTCCGTCGGTAGGCCCGAGCCGGTCACTTGCGGCACCAAGCCATTGTACTCGTAGTACGCGAGCGGGCTGTAAGTGCGCTGAAACGGGCTGAGCGTTCCGACGCGCACGTTGCCGAGGTTCTGGTCGGGCTGCCCGACTGCCGTAATCCCGTTCGGCGATCCAAAGCTCGCCTCGCCGCCATCGGCGAGCGTGAACGTGCCGGTGCCGTGCAAGGCGTTGGTCCCAAACGACAGCGTGGTGCCGCCGTTGATATTGAAGAGAATCGCGCCGCTGACCGTCCCGGAGTTGGTGTAGAACCGGTTCGGACCGGGCAGGAAGTTGAATGTGGCCGTGCCCGAGCCAATGGTTTGCAGCGTGGCGCCGCTCGTGATTTCCACATCGCCGCCCACGGCCACGCTACCCGGCCGGGCACTCTGCGAGATCACCAGTGAACCGCCCGTCAGATGCATCCCACCGCCGACTTGCAGTAGGCCGGTCGCGGCGGTGGTAGTCGCCGAAGTCACCGTGAAGCTTCCGCCGAGAATCGAGAACTCGCCGCCCACGTTCAGCGAGCGCGGGCTGTTGACCCCAGCGTTCACGACAGTGCGCCCGCCGGTCTGGATAAAGTCGCCGTAGAGGGTGACCGGGTTCGACCGAACCGGCGCGGCGAGCTGCAAACGGCCGCTCGATCCCGTATTCGCCACGGTAAACGTGCCGACGGCGACCGTCGAAACGGCACTCGATTGGGTTGTGGTTGGCCCGAGGGCGAAGGTGCTCGTCTGAAGCGGGCAATCCCAAGTGATGCGGCCGAATTCCTGCCCGAGCTGCCCCGTCACGGCCGTAGCCGATGTAATGCCATCGAAAAGGAGAAGCGAGGTGGGCGACCATTCCGCCAGCGGAATCAAGCCGCCGTTGGCCGAGTGCCGCCACGTCCCGGTCTCATCGACCAGCACCACCGCGCCGGGCTGCGGCGACATGCCGTTGCTCGTGCTCAGCTCGCGGTACGTGCCTTGGATGATGAAGTCGTACGCTGCCGTGCTCGTCGGTACCGACAGGACGTTCGTCGTGTTGTGCTCCAGCACGGCGCCGTATTCCACGAAAACCTCGTTGAGGGTCGCGACGGTGGTGATGCTGACGGTATGACCCGCCCGAATCGTGATGGTGCCGTCGGCGCTGGTTGGTGCTATGGAAGCCGGGACATAGTAGCCATCGGCCGACGTGCCGGAAGGGCCATCCACGAACCGCTCCCAAGTGGCAGGCGACGAGAAAGTGCCGGAACCGACGCTACGGTAGTCGCCCTGACGAACAGCAGGAGCAGGAACAGCAGCACTTGCCTGATAGCCAATCGTTTGGCCAATCAATGAAGCAAGTAAAAAACAAGACAGGAGATGTGTTTTCATCTGAATCACAGTGAGTTGGGTGGGCTTCGCGAAGCCAGACCCTGAGTAAAAGAAAGATATTTTGCCAAGAGCAAGCTTTCAACAAAAGCCTCTGACTGTACGTGCGAAAAATTTGAAAGTTTTCCTTAAAAACTTTTGTTATTCGCAGTATTTAGCACAAACGTACTGACTATGGAAAGAATTATTAGTACTATTTTAGGCTAAACGGAGCGTTTTGACCGTGAACGTCCGAGAATCAGCGGCAAACGGAATAGGGCTGCTCGATTGGTGGAGCGGCGTCGGTCACGGCCTTCTCGAAAGGGCAAAAAAAACCGCCTACCCCGAGCCAACGGGATAGGCGGTCAATCAAAATCAATTCGGCGAAGCGTGGCGACAAGCTGCCGTTCGGGCGTTTCCGGCAGCCGCGCGCTTAGTTCGCTTGCACCATCAGGCGCTGCGTGTAGGTGCGGCCGTTGAGCTGCGTCCGGACGCCGTAAAGCCCGCTG
The DNA here is from genome assembly GCA_031397815.1 of Hymenobacteraceae bacterium. GTDB lineage: Bacteria > Bacteroidota > Bacteroidia > Cytophagales > Hymenobacteraceae > JANNMJ01. The sequence goes on along the minus strand of JANNMJ010000213.1, from coordinate 19,642 downwards.
GCTAACCCGCTTACATCGAGGGTGGCGGTGGCGGTGCGGAAGTCGGCGGGCGTGGTGCGGATGACTTGCCCCGTGATCAGGCTCACCAGCTGCACGTCGGCAGCTTCGGCGAATGGCAACTCAATGAGGCAGCGGCCGGTGGCCGGGTTCGGGCTGAGGCGCAACCTCGGCAGCGAGCTGGCGCTGAAGAGGCCCGACGGGCCGGTGGCGCTCAGGCGGGAAATGGTGTTGAATTGCAGCGTGTACATCTCACCGGCGCTGTCTTGGCTGAAAGCCACGATGCCGCCCCGGTTGAGCTGCGGCTCCTGCACGGTGGTGTAGGTGTTGCCTTGGCGGGATGTCGTCCAGAGGTTGCCGGATACGTAATCGGCGAACACGTAACGGTTAGCGAGCGCGGGCGAGGCGGTGCCGTGGTACACGAACCCGCCCGTGACCGAGAAACCGCCCGTGGCGTTGCTGTGCGGATACTCGAAAATGGGCGCGTGGTAGGTGTTGATGGGCTGACAACCCGCAGTGACGGCCGGACGAGTGCCCTCGTAGCAGCGCCAGCCGAAGTTGTGGTTGGCGTTGGCGGAATCGACGAACACGTTGATTTCTTCCCACGCATTCTGCCCCACATCGGCAAGCCACATGTCGCCGTTGGCAGAATCGAAGCTGAAGCGCCACGTATTCCGCAGCCCCCAGATGAAGATTTCGGGGAGCGCGCCGGGCGTGTTGATCAGCGGATTGGTGGGCGGCACCACGTACGGCGAGCCGCCGTCGACGTCGAAGCGCAGAATTTTCCCCAGCGGCGAGCCGAGGTTCTGGGCGCGGTTGCCGGGGTCGTTGGCGGAGCCGCCATCGCCGAGGGAGGCGTAGAGATAACCGTCGAGCGGGCCGAACTGGAGGTCGCCGCCGTTGTGGTTGGAGAAGGGCTGATCGGCCGCGAAAATGAGCAGCTCCGAAGCGGGGTCAGCGGCATCGGCAGTACCGGTTTGGCGCTGGAAGCGGACAATCTTGGTGTCGCCGCCGAGGTCGATGTAATTGACGTAGAAGAAGCCGTTTCGGGCGTAATTCGGGTGGAAGGCTAGTCCGAGCAAGCCTTGCTCACTGCCGGTGCTCAGCACGCGGGCGCTGATGTCGAGGAACGGCGTCGGCAGGAGAGCGCCCGCTGGTGTAACGATGCGAATCCGCCCGGCTTTATCGACGACGAACAGCCGACCGTCGCCGGGCGCGTGGGCGAGCGCCACGCTGCGGCTCAACCCCGAAACAACCGTCGTGAGGCCCAGCCGCAGGGCGGTGGTGGTTTGGGCAACGGCTGCTTCGCTGCCGCAGAGCAGCGAGGAAGCCAGCGCCAATTGGAGAAGACGTGAACGCATAGTAATCAAGCGGAAAATTTCGAGAGAGGAAGGCCGAAGCAAGTGAATCGCTCAGCGCGGCATCGAAGCTACAAACGCGCCTGCAAAGTCGTTGATAATCATCGTCGAGCCGGGTGTGTTTTGCCGAAACAATCGGGCGCCCGTCTCGGTGGTAGACGCAGTCGGCGCGGGCTGGGTTGGCCGCCGGGGCGTTTTGCTTTCGAGACTGACCACAGACCGCGCAACCGGAGCGATTTCCCCGCACGGGCGCGGCTTCCGTCGTTATTTCGTGCTGCATTCGCGGAGCGGTTGCCGGACGCCGTGAAGGCGGCTAATTCCGGCGGCTCTATCGTGTGGCCCATCAACAATCCCCATACCCCATGTCCGCTTCTACGCAGTATCTGCAAGCCAATCAGCAGCGTTTCATCGATGAGCTGCTCGACCTGCTCCGCATCCCGTCGGTCTCGGCCGATGTCAAGTATAAAGGCGACGTGCTGCGGTGCGCCGAAGCCGTGGCCGACCGCCTCCGCGAAGCCGGTGCCGACAACGTAGAGCTGTGCCCAACGGCCGGCAACCCCATCGTCTACGGCGAAAAAATCATCGATCCCGCCCTGCCCACCGTCCTCGTGTACGGCCACTACGACGTGCAGCCCGCCGACCCGCTGGAGCTGTGGACGTCGCCGCCGTTCGAGCCGGTCATCAAAGACGGGAAGATTTATGCCCGTGGCGCCTGCGACGACAAAGGCCAGATGTTCATGCACGTCAAGGCGCTCGAAGTGATGCTCAGCACCAACACGCTGCCGTGCAACGTGAAGGTGATGATTGAGGGCGAGGAAGAAATCGGCTCCAACAACCTCGGCATCTTCACGCAAGCCAACCGCGAGCGCCTGAAAGCCGACGTGATTCTGATTTCGGACACCTCGATGCTCGCCAACGATGTGCCGTCTATCGAAACCGGCCTGCGCGGCTTGAGCTACCACGAAGTGGAAGTCACCGGTCCGAACCGCGACCTGCACTCCGGCGTGTACGGCGGCGCCGTGGTGAACCCGATCAACGCGCTGGCGAAGATGATTGCGTCGATGCACGACGACCAAGGCCGCATCACCGTCAAAGGCTTTTACGACGAAGTAGCCGAGCTGAGCGCCCAAGAGCGCGAAGACTTAGCACGGGCGCCATTCGACGAAGCCGCCTACTGCGCCGACCTCGACGTGGCCGCGACCGGCGGCGAAGCGGGCTACACGTCCCCGGAACGCGCCTCCATCCGCCCGACCCTCGACGTGAACGGCATTTGGGGCGGTTACATCGGCGAGGGTGCCAAGACGGTTTTGCCATCGAAAGCCTTCGCGAAGATTTCTATGCGCCTGGTGCCGAATCAGCGTTCCGAAGACATCACCGCCAAGTTCCAGCGCCACTTCGAGAGCATCGCTCCGGCGGGCGTGAAAGTGGTCGTGAAACCGCACCACGGCGGCGAGCCAGTCGTGACCCCGACCGATTCCGTCGCGTACCGCGCTGCGGCGAAGGCGATGGAAACCACGTTCGGCAAAACCCCGATTCCGACGCGCGGCGGCGGCTCGATTCCGATTGTCGCGATGTTCAAGAGCGAGCTGGGCGTCGATTCCGTCCTGCTCGGCTTCGGCCTCGATTCCGACAACATCCACTCGCCGAACGAGCATTACGGCGTTTTCAACTTCCTGAAAGGCATCGAGACGCTGCCGTATTTTTACCAGTATTACACCGAGGCCGTTACGAACGGTGAGGGCAAGTAGGTGATTTTCGACTTACTGAATCCCCCGTCGGCTCAGCGTCGGCGGGGGATTTTTTTCGGTATTCGGTAGACGTTTGATGCTTCTGAAGAGTCTGGTGAATTGTGAATAAAGTGCTGCTACTGCTTCGGAAGGTGCGTTTTAGGGGTCCGTTTGGTCTGATGCTCGGCTTGCTGCTCAGCCTGTTGCTGACGGCCGGCGGCGTGGCGGCGCAGCAACCCGATAGCGCCGCCGCACCCGCACGGGCGCCACTGGCCATCGGCGCCGAGCTACGCGGCTCATTCATCATCGAGCACACGGCCAAAATCAACCATCTGACCCGCTCGCACCCGACGAGCGGCGAGGTGCGCGTGGAGTGGCAGACGACCGGCCGCCAACCGTGGCACGCGGCGTGGCGCTACCCGAAAACGGGCATCGCCGTCACGTATTACGACTATCACAACCCCATCCTCGGCTACTCCGTGAGCGTCAGTCCGTACGCCACGAAGTACATCTACCGCTCGCCGCGTCAGCAGGTGCATTTCCGCCTCGGCGTGGGAATGGGCTACTTTTCGAACCCCTTTTCGATCACCGAAAACCGGAAGAACACCATCGTCAGCAGCCGTTTCAACGCCGCGATTCACTTCCGATTCGAGTACGCGCTGAAGCTGAGTCAGGCGTTGGATGCCGAGGCCGCCGTCACGTTGCAGCACTATTCCAACGGCGCAACGGCGAAACCGAATTTCGGGGTCAATCTCCCGACGGCGTCGGTGGGAGTGAGCTGGCACCGGAGCCGCTGGGTGCCCGCGCCCGCGCCGCGCCGCTTGGCGCCGTTGCCGGTGGGGCAGCGGCGGTGGTTTGTGGATTTGGCGACGAGCGTCGGGTGGCGGCAGTGGGGCGTTTACGACCGCAAGCGCTACCTCGTGCAGGGCGTTCACGCGCAGGTGGGGCGGCGGCTCAGCATCAAAAACAACCTCACCGCCGGGCTGGATTATTTCTACGACCGCTCCCTCCTCCAGCAGCGCGTGCAGGACACGAGCGCCACGCAATCGCCGACGGTCGATGTAAAGAAAATCGGCATCGTGGCGGGCCACGAGCTGCTCCTCGGTCGCCTCGCGTTCGATTGGCACATCGGCTGGTACCTCTACGCGCCTTACAAATCGGCCACGCCCTATTACCAGCGCATCGGCCTAAAATACCTCTTCACCGACCGCCTTTTCGGCTGCATCGACCTAAAAGCCCACCGCGGCTCGGCTGATGTGGTGGAGTGGAAAGTGGGCGTGCGGTTGTAGTAGGAGCCGTCCCCTTACATCTCCAGCCGCCGCAGCGCCTTCGCCTTCCACGCCGTAATACCCACCACAAGCAGCGTCATCACGCCGCCGAAGGCGACGCTGGCTTGCGTGCCGAGGAGCTTGGCAGCTAAGCCGCTCTCGAAGGCGCCGATTTCGTTGGATGAGCCGATGAAGATGCTGTTGACCGCCGAAACGCGCCCTTTAATGTCTTCGGGGGTGTGCAGGTGGAGCAAGTTCGAGCGCAGGATGACCGAGACGGCATCGAACGCCCCGGTGGCGAAAAGCAGCGCCACCGAGAGTAGAAAATACGTGGAATACGCGAAGCCGATGGTCGCCAAACCGAAGCCCGCGACGGCCGCCAATAGCTTTTTTCCGGCGTCACGCCGAACCGGCACGTAGTTGAGCAGCGCCAGCATCAGCACCGACCCCACGCTCGGCGCCGCCCGCAAAATGCCCAGCCCCTGCGGCCCGACGTGCAGAATATCCTCCGCGTACACCGGCAGGAGCGCCACGGCCCCGCCGAACAGCACGGCAAACAAATCGAGCGAGATGGAGCCGAGAATCAGCTGATTCCCGAACACAAAACGCAGCCCGCTCGTGAGGCTCTCACTCAGCGGCAACCGCTCCCCGACGCGCGGCGGCAGGGCGCGCGGACGCACCGCCACGCTCAGCACCACCAGCGAGAAAATCGTCAGGGCCAAATCAACCCCGTAGGCCACCGGCAGGCCCGTGAACCCGACCAATACGCCGCCGAGCGCCGGTCCGGCGATGGAAGCGGTTTGCCACGTGGTGCTGCTCCAGGTGATGGCGTTCGGCAGGATGGCGCGGTCGGGGATGAGCTGCGGCATAAACGAGAACAGCGCCGGGGAAATGAACCCCCGCGCCAGTCCGCTCAGGAAGATGACGGCGTAAATCGGCGTCGCGCCGTACCGCGTGAGCAGCGCGCCGAGCGGGTTATGGATGTCGATGGCCGCGTTCGAGGCGCTCGGCAGCACGAAGCTCCACAGCAGGGCCGTGCAAACGGCGAAGGCAAACGTGGCAATACGCACGATGCGCCGCCGGGGCACCGAATCGGCGACGTGCCCCGCGATGAGCGCAACCGTGATGGACGGCACCGCCTCGGCCAGCCCAATCAGACCGAGCGCGAGCTTGTCGTGCGTAATCTGGTACACCTGCCAGCCCACCACGGTGCTCTGCATCTGCAAAGCCAGCGTGAGCGAGAAACGAGCGAGAATGTAGGCACGGAACTCAGGCAGACGGAGCGCGGCGTAGGGGTCGTGCGGGGGGCGGTCGGTAGGGGGCATCAGCAGGTAGAAGGCAGGGCGTCCGGAAGCCCTTACGGAGCATCGGAAGGGACAATAGACGCAACTGACGCGGCGAAGTTGCTACCTTTCGATTACGTCTGCGCTCTTGCGCTCCTTCTCCTCCTTCCTGCGTGTCGTCCGCCACTGACCAGCTCACGATTGAATACCGTCCGTCGCAACACCTCGTGGCTGTGCGCTGGGTGGGCACCTGTACGCGGCAGCGCCTCCGCGAAGTCTACGAAGGCGTAGCCGCCCTACTGACGCGCACCGAAGCCAGCCGCGTGCTCTTCGATACCCGCGAGCGCGCCGTCATCGACCCCGAAGATGCCCGCTGGGTAGCCACCGAAGGCTACGCTTCCCTACTCGCCGACCGCGCCACCGCGCTCTCGCTCGCCTACGCCGTGCCGATGCAGGTATTAGCCAACTTCGCGGCTAACTCGTCCGGTCCGTCCCTCGACTTCGGCAGCCTGCTGCGGGTGCGGGTATTCGCCGAACCCAACGGCGCCATTGCGTGGCTGCTCACGCAATGAGAGTCGCCCGAAATCTCGCCTGCAATCTGCCCTGAAAAATTCCCCGGCGGCGTGATTGTTGCGCCGTCATTTTCCGTCGATTTCTTCCTTCGATAAGGGCGCAGAAATTTTTTTTCCGCGCCACACAATAAGTTCCCGGGGCGAGCGTTAACGCTGAACCAATCTGGCGTATTGCGCCACCCCCGCATCCACTGACCTGAAAAACCCGCGCCGGCCCCGCATTCTATGCAGTAAAGTTCTACGTTTCACACCCCCCCTTCTGCTGACGTATGAACTTCTCACCCGCGCCCGCCGCGTCCCCAGCCGCTGATGATGCCACCTTGGTGGCCCAATATGTAGCCGGCGACGACCACGCCTTTTCTCTGCTGCTCAGCCGGCACCAAAGCCGCGTTTTCAGCACGCTGCTCCTCATCGTGCGCGACCGTGCCGTCGCCGAAGACCTCACCCAGGACACCTTCATCAAAGCCGTAGCTGTGCTGCGCGCCGGGCGTTACGCCGATGAAGGCAAGTTCGGCCCGTGGGTTTGCCGCATTGCGCACAACCTCGCCATTGATGCCACCCGGCGCCGCAAGCGCGCCGCTACGGTCTCGCTCGACGCGCCCGCCGACCGGCCCGGCGCTTCCCTGCCGATTCACCCGTCTTACCTCGCCGATTCCACGGCGCCGTCGCCGGAGAGCGTGGCGATTCGGGAGGAAGGCCACGAGCAGCTTCGGCAGCTCATTCAGGAATTGCCCGCCGCCCAGCGGCAGGTCCTGCTGATGCGCCACTACGGCGATATGACGTTTCAGGAAATCGCCGACGCGACCGGCGTTTCCGTCAACACCGCCCTCGGCCGGATGCGGTATGCGCTCCTGAACCTGCGGCGGCGGATGCTGCCGTCGGCTACCACGGGCGCTTCGATGCTCCTGGCAATAATTCTCGGGGGTAGCTCGTTTGTAACCAACACCGTGGCTGACCCGTTGCGACGGGCAGCTGATTTGTCCGATACTTTTTACTCGCCCGACTCCGATGACCCAACTCTTTACCCAGGAAATGCTGATCCGCTATGTGTACGATGAGCTGCCGACGGCGTCGCGGCGCGAGCTGGAAGCCGCGCTGCGGCACGACCCCGAGCTAGCCGCCGAGTGCGCCGAGATGCTGCACCTGCGCCACGCCCTCGACGGCGCGCTGCTGCAACCGTCCGCCCGCACCACCGACGCGATTCTGCGCGCGGCGGCGCGATAGGCGTAAGCGGCGGCTTCGGCAGCGCCAATTATTTTTATTCCGAAAAGAAAACCCGGCGGACGCGGTCGCTCACGTTGGTGAGTAGCTCGTAGGCGATGGTGCCGATGCGCGCCGCCAAATCGGTCAGCGGGAGGCTTGGGCCGAAGACTTCCGCCGTGTCCCCGGCGCGGGCATCGGGGATGCCCGTGACGTCGACCATCGTCATATCCATACAAACGTTGCCGACGACGGGCGCCCGGTGCCCCCGGATAACCACTTCGCCGACCCCGCGCGAAAACCGCCGGTCGTACCCATCGGCATAACCGATGGCGAGGGTGGCAATCCGGCGCGGCTGGTCCGACGCAGTACCGTGGCGGCCGTAGCCGACGGTAGTATCTGGGGGGAGATTTTTTACCTGCGAGATCGTCGTGCGCAGGGTGCTGACGGGCCGCAGCGCGTCGGCCGCAAGCGTATCCGTAGCATCCACGCCGTAAAGGCCGATGCCGAGCCGCACCATCTCAAATTGCGCATCCGGGAACCGGGTGATGCCCGCCGAGTTGAGAATATGGCGCATCGGCCGGTAGCCGAGTGCCGCCGTAATCGGTTCGTAAAGCGCGTTGAACGTGATGAGCTGCTGCTGCGTGAACGCGTCGTGGCGGGCGTCGTCGGCGGCGGCGAGGTGGCTGAAGATGCTTTTTACTTGCAGGCGCGCGGCGTGCTCGTGGAGCCGCGCGAGGAGGTCGGGGAGGTCTTCCGGGGCGAAGCCGAGGCGCCGCATCCCCGTATCGAGCTTGAGGTGGACGGGGATGGGCTGGTCGGAAGGCCAAAACGCGAGCAGCTCGCGGAGCTGATCGGCGGAATATACTTCCGGTTCGAGGTGATGGGTGAGGCAGAGGGGGAACGCGTCGGGCGAAGGGTTGAGGACGAGAATCGGCAGGCGAATCCCGGCTTCGCGGAGGCGGGCGCCTTCATCAGCGAACGCAACGCCGAGGTAATCGGCGCGGTGGAATTCGAGGAGGGAGGCGACTTCGTAGGAACCGGCGCCGTACGCCAGCGCCTTCACCATCACCAAAAGCTTGGTGGCGGGCCGCAGCCGGGCGCGGAAAAAATTGAGATTCTGGACGAGCGCATCGAGGTTCACATCGAGCACGGTGCCGTGAACCCGCGGACTGAGCGCCGCCACGACGCGCTCCAGCCCAAACGCCCGCGCCCCCTTCACGAGGATGGTTTCATCGCGGAAGGCGGCGGGGGAGAGGTCGCGCAGGAAATCTTCGGTGGAAAGAAAAAACGCCCGATTCGGCGCCGCCCGCTCGAAAAGTTCGGCGTGGGCGGTCAGCTCGGGGCCGATGCCGATGAGGCGCTGCACGCCGTGCGCCCGAATTAGCGCCGCCACGCGCGGGTACAGCTCCGACGGCGGCAGGGCGCCGGGCGGCACATCGCTCAGAATCAGCGTGCGGCCACCGGGGCGCGGTTGGCGCTGAAGCTGCGCAAGCGCGATTTGCAGCGCCGCGAGGTCGAGGGAATACGAATCGTCGAGGAGGTAGCAGCCGTTGAGTCCATCTCGCCGCTCCAACCGCATCGCCACGGGGTGAAGGCGGTCGAGGCGCCGCTGAATGTCGGTCAGCGGAATGCCGTGGCCGAGCAGGAAACAGACGCCATGCAGGGCGTTCTCGATGGAAGCGGCGTCGGGGAAGGGGAGGCGGAGCGGGGCGGATTGACCGGCGTAGGTGACTTGGAGCCACGTTTCCTCACCCCCCCGCCCCCACTCCCAAGGCGAGGGGGAGGCGAGGGGGGAGGTTGGGTTTTATTATTCCGAAGGAAAATTCACCCGCGCCACCTGCACCACGGCGTCGGGCTGATGGAACGCCCACGCGAAACCGGGCAGCCCAAGCGCCCCGACGGCGGCGTGAACGAGCGGCTGGTCGGCGCAGTAATACAGGCGCTGCACGCCGCCGTGGTCGGTGAAGTGGTTTGTGAAGAGGCGGAGCTTTTCGTTCAGCTTCGCTTCTTCGGAAGCAAACCCTTCGGCGTGCGCCGGACCGAGGTTGGTGAACAGCCCAAGCGTGGGCTGGATGACGGCCGCCAACCGCGCCATCTCGCCGGGTTCCGAAATCCCCGCTTCGATGATGCCGAGCGTGTGCTGGTCGTTCAACCCCCAAACGCTCAGCGGCACGCCAAGCTGCGAGTTCCAGCTCTTCGGCGAACGCCCGACGCGCTCATCCGGCCCCAGCAATTGCGTAATCCACTCCTTGACGATGGTTTTCCCGTTCGACCCCGTTATCGCCAGTACCGGCAGGTTCGGGAGGGCGGCGCGGTGCGCAGCGGCAAGGGCTTGCAGAGCCGCGAGTGGGTCGGGTACGCGGTCGAGGCGGGCGCCGGGGAAGGGGTTTTCGTCAGCAAAAACCGCGTTTTCAGCCACCACGAAGTGCCGCACGCCACGCGCGTAGAGGTCGGGGAGGTAACGGGTGCCGTCGTGATGGGGGCCGCGCAGGGCGAAGAAGACCGCAGTGGCCGGGTCGGCGATGGCTTGGCGGGAATCGGTGAGGAGCTGCACGGGAGCGAATGTAACAGCGCCCCGCCGAGGCGCCGATTGGACAGGAATACGGGAATCAAGTAACCAAACGAACTCCCCGCCCCGGAGGGGAGGGGTGGCCCGCAGGGCCGGGGTGGGGGGACACATAGATACAGCCCGCCATAGAAAACCTAATCTCGCGTTTGCTCAGCTACATTGCCGTAACCGCCTACCCCACCCCGCCCCTTCGGGGCACCCCTCCCCCAAGGGGGCGGGGAGTTTGTTAGTGTTTATTTGGCGAACGCCTTTCGCGCCAGCAAACCCACCCCCATCGCCACCACGGCCACCACGGCGAACGAGAGCCGCAAGCTGCCCCATTCGGCGAGGAGACCGATGGCGGGCGGGCCGCTCAGGAACCCAAAAAACCCGAATGTGCTGACAATGGCAATCCCCACGGCGGGCGATACCGTGCCTGTGCGCCCGGCGGCGGCGTAGGTCAGTGGAATGACGGCGGCCGTGCCCGCCCCCACCAGCGCAAAGCCGAGCGCCGCCGTGGGGAGCGCCGGAAACGCGACCGCCAACGCCAGCCCCGCCACCATCAGCGCGGCGCTGAGCTGGAGGGTGCGCGGCGTGCCGATGCGTCCGGCCACGCGGTCGGCGAGGAAGCGACCGACGGTCATGGTGCCCAAAAAGGCGGCGTAACCGGCCGGAACCCACGCTTTCTCGGCCCCCACCACACGCTGGAAATACACGCCTGACCAATCGTACATCGTGCCTTCGCAGATGAGGCCGCACAGGGCAATGAGGCCGAGGCGCAGCAGCACCGCATCGGGTTTCTGAAACACGAAGCCGCTGCCCGCGCCGTGCTGCCCCGTGGGCGCGGGCAGTGACGTGGCAATGCCGCCCAAGAGCGTCAACAGCGCCACTCCCACGCCCAGAAAGTGCGCTAACGGCTCGATTTTAAAGCCCACCAAGCCCGTCGCGACTAACCCCGCCGCGAACCCCGCCAGGCTCCAGGTGCCGTGGAAGGCGCCGATAATGGGGTGCTCGGCGCCGTAAGCGTCCTGCACATCGAGCGCTTGGGCGTTCATGGCGATATTGAGGAGGTCGCCCGCGAAACCGAAGAGCATTAGTCCGCCCGCCAACGCCCACACCGTGCCCGCCCCGCCGAGCAGCGGCAGCGTGAGCGCGTACAGCGCCGCCGCGCCCAACACCACGCGCCGCGCACCAACGGTATCCGTGAGCCACCCCGCTAGCGGCAGCGCCACCACCGACCCCGCCGGCAGCGCCAGCAGTAACCGCCCCAATTGCCCCTCCGTGAGGTGCAGCGCGACTTTGATATCCGGAATCCGCGCGGCCCAGGTGGCGAAGCAGAAACCGCTCAATACAAAAAGACTGGAGACGGCAAACCGCGCCCGAAAAGGAGAAACATTCCGCATGAAGCCGCGAAGTACGTGCGAAGCGGCTGCGGTGTTGGGGGAACGGCTACCCGGAACCGCCGTAACCGACGCCGACGGCCGGTATTTCATCCCGCTCGCGTCGGGGGTGTACACGCTGGTAGTCGACGGGCGGCAGGAAGTGGCTGGCGTGGAAGTGGAAGTAGGGGTGAAGCGGCGCGTAGATGTGGTGGTGACGGGCGCGTAACTTGGCGGACTCCACCGTCATTTTATGCTGACACGTCTTTCCGTTTCGGGCTTCAAGAATCTGGTTGATACACAGGTGAGCTTCGGGCCGTTTACCTGTATTGCAGGCGCGAACGGCGTGGGGAAGTCGAATCTGTTCGATGCGATTCAATTTCTGAGCAATTTGGCCACCTATTCCTTGCAGGAAGCGGGGGCCAAGGTGCGCGACGAAAGCGGCCGTGCGGGCGATTTGAAAAGCCTGTTCTCGCGCACCGGCGATACCTACGCCGACATTATGGCTTTCGAGGCGGAAATGATTATTCCGCCGAACGGACTGGATGATCTGGGGCAGCGAGCGGAGGCGCAGATTACGTTTTTGCGCTACCGGCTGGAGCTGAGTTATGAAGAGGAGTCGACGATCAGTACGATGGGGCGGCTAGTGATTCGGAAGGAAGAGCTGACGCCTATTAGTATAGGCGACGCGCACGGGAAGCTTGGTTTCCTTCACCGGCCGGATTGGCGTAATAGCGTGGTGAATGGTCGGCGAACATCGCCGTTCATCAGCACCACGGATGGGCCGGCAGGGGCTATTATTCAACGGCATCAGGTAGGAAATCAGGGGCGAACGTGGCAGTATATAGCATCCACTCTTCCTAGAACGCTCCTATCGAATATTAACTCGAGTGAGTCTTCTACAGCCGTATTGGCGAAGCATGAGCTACAGTCGTGGCGGTTGTTGCAGATGGAACCGTCGGCACTTCGACAGCCCGATTCTATTGATTCTGCTTCGCACCTGACCAGTAATGGTCTGCATTTACCGGCTACTCTTTACCGAATGGCCCGCCAAGGAGCTGATAGCGTAGAGACGGACGCGCAATATGCGCGCATCAGTAACCGGCTGGCCGAGATGAATGAGGATGTGCGGCGGGTCATGATCGAGCGTGATGACAAGCGCGCACTACTCACGCTGCAAGTGGAAGACCGGGGCGGTACCCGACATTCGGCGCGGGCGCTTTCGGATGGCACTTTGCGGTTTCTGGCGCTGACGGTTATCGAGGAGGATACGCAGCTGGGCGGCGTGCTGTGTCTGGAAGAGCCGGAGAACGGCATTCATCCGGAGCGGATTCAGGCCATGATTCGGTTGCTGCAAGACATCTCGACGGACCCGATGGAGCCGGTAGGGCCGGATAATCCGTTGCGGCAGGTGATTATCAACACGCATTCGCCGGTGGTGGTACAGGTGGTGCCGGATGATAGCTTGGTGGTAGCGGAGCGGGTGATGATGGCGGGCGCGAATAAAAAAGCGACGAGTAGCGTACAGTTCAGCGCGTTGGCCGATACGTGGCGGACCAAGAATGAGCGCTCCCTGCCGACAGTTCAAAAGGGGAAGCTGCTGGCGTATCTGGGGGGCGCGGGTCTGGTAGACATAGCCGAGGAATCGGCGGCGGATACGGAGCGTCGGCCTCAGCCTAAACGCGTCATCGACCGGTCCGATATGCAGATGCAATTCAAGCTTTTTGCGGCCGACGATGAATCTTAGCGCCACGCTGGTGAGCGACGGTAGCTCCGATGCCACTTTGAAGCCCATTCTGGAATGGCTGTTTCGAGAGCATCTGCCCGTTTATTCTTCCTTCTCGGTTACCGTGGCCGACTTGCGCGGCCTGCGTAATCCACCAAAAAGGCCCGTAGACAAACTGCGGGTAGCTTGGGAGCAATACCCCGCCGACGTGCTTTTTCTGCACCGCGATGCCGAAGAGGCACCTCATAAAAGCCGTAGTGAGGAAGCTGATGCACTGGTGAAACAAGCGTTTCAGACACCACCGCCCTATATCAAGGTGATTCCGGTGAAGATGACGGAAGCTTGGCTGCTAGGCGATGAAGCGGCCATCCGGCAAGCGGCGGGCAATCCGAGCGGCAAGCAGCCGCTCCAGCTACCGGTAGGGCGGCGGGTGGAAGGGATCCACGCGAAAGACGTTTTGTTTGATGCGTTACGCGTCGCAAGCGGCCTGAATGCCCGGCGCTTAGGCTCCTTCAACGTCCATCAGCAGCGCCACCGATTGGCCGATCTGATGCTTGAGCGCGGCTTCGCGCATCTGCGGATCTTGGATTCTTTTCTGGCGTTGGAAGCGGACGTAATACGCCTGATCGAACAACGCGCTGTCTGAGCTGATCTTCTGAATTGAAAGCAGGATATGAGCGAGGCGGTGGCGGCACGCTAGCCGCTCAATGGTTACTCTCGCCCCGCCCTACGGCTGCTCGTAGGTCTGCTGATAAAACGCCTGATACCCTTGCAAATCACGCGATTGGTAGAGCTTGGGGAGGTTTTCGGTGGAAATCACCACGAGCTGCCACGCGCCGGCCAAGCGGGCGAGGGGCGTGCTGGCGCCGCGCTGGCGCTTGGCGTATAGCATGGCGGCGCGAGAATCCTCGAACCCCTTAATCATCACGAGGCTCGTGTTGTCGTCGAAGAGGAGAGAGGTGACTTTTAGGTTACTCGATGAGTAATTGGCGCTGTTGAAGTCGGACATCTGCTCGTTGAGGCGCGCAAACTTGCCGTCGCTGCTCGGGTACACGACGAGCACCATGTGCGGGCCGGATTTGAGGGTCGAGTACACGACTTCAATCTGTTCCGGAGTAGGCACCACGGGCCGGACGTTCGCGGCCGAATCGGCGGATGCGGTGGCGGAGGGCGGCGCAGCGGCAGCAGCAGCGGCGGCCTCGTGCGCGGCCAACGCGGCGAGCAGCTCTTGGGCGCGCGGAATCAGCGGCGACGTGGTGTAATCGGTGGTGAACTGCGTGAGCGCGGCCTTGTAAGTGGCGGGCGGCGCCGTGTAACCGACGAGCACCGCGTCGAGCAGGGCAAGCTTGTCGCTGATGTCGTTGACGGGGAACTCGCGGTTCGCGCCGGCAATCACGAGGCGTGATTTCGGGTACAGACCGTCGCGGTAGAGGGCGTAGGCCGAGTCGTAGAGGATGTGGATGCGGGCGTTCAGCGCCTGCGCCTTCTGCCGGTAATCCGGGTCATCGACGAGCTGGGCGTACTCGGTTTTCGGGTATTTCTGCCGAAGCTGAGTCGCCCATTTGCGCTGCGCCTCGGTGTCTTTGCTGCGCTGCGCGAGCAGGTAAAGCGCGTAGAGCGCTTCCGGGCCGTGGTTGGTTTGGGGGAAGCGGCTGAGCAATTCCTCGTACCGCTCGATGGCGTATTCCGGCTCGCGGAGGCGCTCATCGTAAATGCGGGCAAGCTGAAAGAGGGCTTCTTCGATGAGCGCGTCGGACGTCTTGAAGTCTTCGGGGGTTTTGGGCAGATCCTGCACGAGCGTCGTGCGGAGCTGCGCGGCGGCGGCGGCGCGGGCTTGCTCGGCGGTTTGCTCAGCGGCGGCGGTGCTTTGGGCGGCGGCCGAATCGCCTTTGGCGCCGTCGGCGAGGCCGTTAGTTTTATCGCCGCCCCCGCCGGGGTTGCGCTGGCTCAGGCTCGCGTAGCGCCAATTGTCCTGAATGGTGCGGTTGCCCCAGCGCCGGATGAAGTCGGCGCGGGCGGTGCCGAGGGCGGCGGGGTTATCGAAGTACCAGACGGCGCCGGATGCGGCGGCGCCCAAATCGAGGCCGGTGGTGTTGGTGGCGCCAAACTGCCCCGCGCCCTGTTGCGTGCCGAACTGCGCGGCGGCGGGGTTGATGTCGGCCGGGGCGCTCCGCTCGGCGGCTTCGGCGAGGGCGGCGGCTTTCTTGGCTTCGGCTTCGCGCTTATCCAGCTCGACGTTAATCATCGCCGTGAGGCGGCGGTTAAGCTCAACCGTATCCAGGCGGGCGAGCTCCTGCAAGCTGTCTTGCCGCTCGACGATATCGAGCTGCTTCGTGAAATCGGCGAGGACTTCCTTGCGGTCGAGGGCGGCGGGGTACTCCACGGCGGTCGGCGGCAGGACCTGCACGGCGGAGTCGTAGTAGCGCGACGCTTGGCGGTAGTTGCGGAGCTTGTCGTAGTTAATCTGCGCGGCGAGCAGGTACGAGTAGGGCTTTTGCGTGCCGGTCGCGGTGGACGCCCGCACCGATTTATTCAGCAGCTCCAACGCCTTCGGATAATGCTGCTGGCGGTATTCGAGCCGCGCCATCTCGTAGTAAATCTTGTCGCGGTACTCCAGGTTTTTGAAATCCTTGAGCAGCCGGGCGAGGTACTTATCAATCCTTGCCTTCCCCGACGCATCCGAGAGCTGCGTCACCTGCGCGAGGTTCAGCTTCGTGAATAAGTCCAGCTCGTAAGGCGGGTTGCGCCGCAGAATCTTCCGATACTGGTCGTACGCAAGCTGGTCCTGCCCTTTCTGCTGATAAAGCTGCCCGAGAATAAAGCGCAGCCGCGACCGCTCGTTCTTCGTCGGCACTTCCGGAATGGCGAGGCGCAGGTTGACGATGGCGGTATCCGGCTCCTGCCGAATCAGCGCGAGCTGAGCGCGGGTGAGGAAAAGGTCGCGGGCGTTTTCGGGCTGGCCGCGCTCCTTCTTGAGCAAATCGGAAACCGCGACGGCGTTATCAATCTGCTTGAGCTGGATGTACGTCCGCATCAGCCAGATAAGGGCGGAGTGACGGACGTTCGGCTCCTTGCCGGTGGTATTGACGTAGCGGAAGACCTTTTCGGCTTCCTCAAACTCCATCTTATAGTAACGCGCCTTCCCGATGATGAGGTAAGAATCGTCGGTCCAGCTGGAGGATTTATGGCGCGCAATCGGCAGAGAAGCCTTCTTGACGATGTCTTCGAGGTCGGCGTTGACGGCGGCTACGGTCGCTTCCGACAAGGGCGGCAGCACCGGCAGCACCTTGTTGTAATCGCTGACCATATTCTTGAGCAGCGTGGCCTCAACGTCTTTTACCTTCTCGCGGGCCATGAAATAGCCGTTATCGCGGGCGGTGAGGTTGTGGTAGGCGCGGGCCACCGGCCCCTTGCGCTCGGCCGAACAGCCGACGGTTAGACCCGCCAGCAGCGCGCCGGCAGCCAACATGACCGCCGCAGGGCGAAAAGCGATTCGGGAGAGTGAAGGCACGAGACGCAACAAAGGCGGAAAGGGAGCAGGAACAGCGGGGGAGACAAGCGGACCAACGTCCGGCAGCCAACATTCCGTACGCCGACGGACGTTCCGGGTGGCGGCGGGGCGGTAAAAATACATCGGACGCGGTTGGCGCTCGGTTGGTGTGAAAACTTCCCGCTCAGGCTTGACGCGGGACTCTGGCCGCGTGTCGGGTATTCCTGCCGCCTGTGTGCGTGGCCAGCTCTGTCCCAGAGATGGTGTTGATTCGCCTAATGACGCCATCTCCGACGTAGCCGACTCTGTCCCAGAGACGATGTATTGACGCCATCTCTGGGACAGAGCTGGCCACGCGGGTAGGATTGCGCCCTTCTCGGGTGCGGGCCTGAGTCCCGCGAATAGCCCGCACGGGGCAGAGCCCCGCGCGATTCCCGTAGCCTGAGTCTGCTCCCCAAAAATCCTCCCCCCAATCAAGCCAAAACCAATTCCGGCGCAGATACCGGCGCAGATACCGGCACTAAGTTGAACGCCTCCGCGAGCAGCTCATACGAGCGCAGACGGTCCGCAAAAGCGTGGGTGATGGTGACGATGGTGACTTCCTCAACGCCATACTCAGCCGCGAGGGCTTCCAGCTTGGCTTTCACCACGTCGGGGGTGCCGCTTACCATCCGTTGGCGCTGGTAGGCGGCGCGCTCGCGCTCGGCGGGCGAGTAGGGGTAATCGCGGATCTCTTCGTACGGCGGAAACCCGACGCGCTCGCCGCGCTCCAGCCGAATCATCTGTAAGACCATCGTGTCCTCCAGCTCCTGCGCTTTGGCGGCCGTATCGGCGCAGAGGACGAAAATGGCGACGTTCGCCAGCGGCGCCGCGAGTAGCGCCGACGGCCGGAACCGCTCGCGGTACATCCGCATCATCTGCGGCCCGCCGTGCGGATTGATGAAGTGCGCGAACGAGAAGCCCCAGCCCAGATACGCCGCGAACAGCCCGCTTTGCCCGCTGGAGCTGAGTAGCCACCGCTCGGGCACGGTGGGCGCGAGGGGCGCGGCCCGCACCTTTTCCTGCGCCGAGCCGGGCGCGCCGGTATCGGTCAGGTAACGGTCGAGGTCTTGGAGCTGTTCGATGAAATCGTGCTCGTCGAACTTGTTCGCGGGGTTGAGGATGGATGCGGTGAGACGGTCGCCGCCGGGTGCGCGGCCGATGCCGAGGTCGATACGGCCGGGGTACATCGTTTCGAGGAGCCGAAAGTTTTCGGCCACCTTGAGGGCGCTGTAATGCGGCAGCATCACCCCACCCGACCCGAGCCGAATGCTGTGCGTTTCGGCCCCGAGCCGCGCTAGCAGCACTTCCGGCGCCGACCCCGCAAGCGAGGTGGTATTGTGGTGCTCCGAAACCCAAAAGCGGGTATACCCGAGCTGTTCGGTGAAACGGGCGAGCTGAATGGTCTGCTCGATGGCCTGACGCGCCGTGCTTCCCTGCGGAATCGGCGACTGGTCGAGGACATTCAGGCGAATAGGAGAGGGGAGCTGATTGGAAGAGGAAGGCATCAGGAGAAGTAGCAAAGAACCGTAAACATCCCGCCGGGCGCAGAGTTCGGCAAAGGCGTAAGTGGCCGAAAAGCCGCTCAACTCATTTCGTCGGTGCTGAACGTAACACGCCCTCATCCGTTTGAGGTCGGATATTGTGGCGCTATTGGGTAATGCCCGCGCGCTACTTGGCCGCTAGCAGCTTGCTTGTTACGTGCTCGCTACTCGATTTTTGCCTATTCGTTGGTCGCTTTCCTGCTGCCTCCCCACGGGTTAACCGCCCGTCAGAAACCCGTCCATCGTCCGCCCGCCCGTTCAATGAAATCTTTATCCGCCAACACTGACCCGGTTTACACGGAGCCTGCCACGCTGACGTGGCTCGACCAAAAGCTCCTCACGTATTGTCAGGACAAGCGCGACCTGCCGTTCCTGTACCTCACGCTCAAAATCACGCTCACGCTCTGGCCGCTGGCTATTCTGCTGTATCTGCCGGGGATTACCGGCTGGGTTTGGTGGGCCGTCGCGATTGCCTACACGGGCTTCAACAACTTCGTTTTCAAGGGGCCATTCGGGCTGATGCTGCATTGCACGTCGCACCGGATTCTGTTCAAGAAGCAGTACGCGCGGTGGAATAACTACATCCCGTGGGTGATCGGGCCGCTGTTCGGGCAGACGCCGGAGACGTATTTCTCGCACCACTTGGGGATGCATCACCCCGAAAACAACCTGCCCGACGACATCAGCTCGACGATGTTTTACCAGCGCGACTCCGTGCGCGGGTTCCTCCATTACCTCTCCGATTTCCTCGTGCTCGGGCTGCCGCGCCTGTTCCATTATTTTATCCGGACGAACAAGCCGAAGCTCCTCAAGCGCGCTATTCGCGGCGAGTTCGTGTTCGTGGCGCTGTGCGCCGTGGGGCTGTTTTACGTCAATGGACCCGCCACGATCACGGTGTTTCTGCTGCCGATGTTCCTCTCGCGGGTGGTGATGATGCTCGGCAACTGGGCGCAACACGCGTTCGTCGATTACGATGCCCCCGACGACCTCTACACCAGCAGCATCACCTGTATCAACACCGTCTACAACCACAAGTGCTGGAACGATGGCTACCACATCAGCCATCACTTAAAACCAGCGATGCACTGGACGGAGCACCCCCACAGCTTCCGTAAAAACATCGACGAATACATCAAGCACGACGCCATCGTCTTCGACGGAATCCATTTCCTCCACGTTTTCGCATACCTGATGCGCGGGCGTTACGATCTGTTGGCCCGCAACTTCGTCAACCTCGGCGACCGTTATTCTTCGGATGAAGAGGTGATTGAGCTGTTGCGCTCGCGGACGCGGCGGTTACCGCGAACGGTGCCGGGGCTGGCGATGGCGGCGTAGAGGGGTTTGTTTGGGGCGGCGACCGGCGTGTGTGTCTCGTCCGGCGTAGGCTGTACACCATCTTTACCGTAGATGCGTGTTTCTAAATTTTCGTCGACCCCGAGCGGTCGGCGGTATTATCCTCTTTCCTTCAAGCTCGAAGCGGTCCGCCTGGTCGAGGCCGGCGAGCAGCA
>JANNMJ010000205.1:0-8989 GCA_031397815.1 Hymenobacteraceae bacterium | reverse complement strand
ACTTTGCCGCGAAAGCGCGGGTCGCGGGTCGATACGGGTCGGCCGTTGAGGTCGGGGAAGGTGAAGGTGAGGCTATCCTGACCGGGTTTCATGCCGGTGATGGACTCAGCGTCGGCGAGGCGGGCGTTGGGGTCGAGGCGGGCGGTCCAGGTTTCGTGGCCCTTTAGGCCGGACCAGAAATCGCCGCGCAGGGAGCCGTCGGGTTGCCGGACGGCGTTGAAGACGTAGCCGTGGGCGCCGTCGAAGGTGAAGAGGCGGAGCGAATCCTTGTGAGCGTAGCCGCGCAGGTAGCGGTAATCGCCGGTTTCGGTGAGGA
The DNA here is from genome assembly GCA_031397815.1 of Hymenobacteraceae bacterium. Taxonomy (GTDB): domain Bacteria; phylum Bacteroidota; class Bacteroidia; order Cytophagales; family Hymenobacteraceae; genus JANNMJ01. The sequence goes on along the minus strand of JANNMJ010000205.1, from coordinate 8,673 downwards.
AGGTGCCGCTGACTACGGTGCCTTTCTGCTCGAAAACGCCCACGGCGGGGTACACCGATGCGGGGTCGACGGGCTCGGCGGCATCCTGAAACTTCACCGCCCACTTGCCGCTGAAGTTGAGCGCGGGCCGGGCTTGCGGCTTCGGCGCTCGGCCGGGAATCAGGCGGAACGGCACGCGGAACGGCGTTTTAGCGTCGAGCTTCTGCCAATAGCCGGTGAAGCTTTTGCGCTCGACCTGCCCGACGAGCACGGCATCAAAAACGTGGAGCCGAATCCGGAGAGAATCGCCGTTGCCGTGGTCGAACTCGGTGAGGCGGAACGTCTCACCGCCGTTGTGGAGCAGCGCGCGCGGCTGTCCTGCCGAATCGGGCAGCACGGTCAGCTCAAACGGCAACCGCTGATTCCCCGCCACCGCGAGGGCGCCGCGCCACGGCCCACGCGCCAGCTGCGGCGCACTACCGCCTGCCGCCCCACCGGCCGAATCATCCGAAGAAGACGAACCGGAACACCCGGCCAAAAGAAGAAAAAACGGGAGCAGACTCGCTGCAAAAGCAATTACACGCATAGGAAAGCCGCCGACAAGCGCCCAAAGCACACGTGGCGCTTTGCACAACGCGCCAACGCGGGGGAGGTTTCGGCGGGGGGCGTAAACGTAAGGCGGCGGCGGGGTTTGGGGGAGAGGGGATGTTAGCGCGGTGGAGTTAAGCCCAGCCACAATTACGCTTGCATAGTAGCTATCGCTACGAGATATTAATTTTTCTACTACCTTTCCTGCTCACTAAACCCAATGTTCTGTCATGGCCTACCAGGATGACAAATACGAAAACTTTATGGCGAAACTCGGCGCTAGCCGTCCCGCCCTTGCCAATTTCGCCGACTTTTCGGTGGCGGCTATTACCGCCCCCGACGTCGAAGGATTAATCGCCGCCTGCGGCCCTGACCTGACGAAGGCGCGCGATGCCTTCCGGAAGGAAATGGTGGAGCGCTTGGGCGCAGCGGGCACGTCGAAATCGGGCACCGCGACGGAAGCGGAGGCGTTTGCGGCGTTCAAGACGTTTATTCGGACCACGGAGGTCGATGTGCTGCGGCCGTATCTGCAGCGGCACCCGGCGGAAGAAGCCCTGTTCTACCCCGACAAGCTCGGCGGGCTCACCGCGGCAGCGAAGAAGCTGCGGCCCACGCGCCTCACGAAGTACACGGAGGCGCTGGAAGCCGCCGACGCCAAGCTCGCGGCACTTCCGGTGCCCGACGGCGCGGCGGCCGGTACCGTCGGTGAGCGGCCCGGTGCTGCCGCCCGCGCCCTGCTCACGACGTATGACTCGGTCTTCGAAATCAAGACCACCAGCCGCACGCTGGTCAAGGATTCGATCTCCGATTTCAGCCCCACCCTCAAAACCCTCACCGATAACCTCTGGCGGCTGCACTGCACGGCGCTGTTCGTGCACTTCACCGACCCGAAGCAGGCGAGGAAGTACTTTAATTATGCGGGGCTGCCGCATCGGGTGGTCAAAGGGAGTAGCGGCGCACGCAAAAAAGCCGATACGCCGAGCAGCTAGAGCCGCTTAGCCTACGAAAAGCCCCGTTCGATAGCTTGGGATACATCCCAAGTTATCGAACGGGGCTTTTTAGTGACTTGGGATGTATCCCACCCTATCAAATGGCAACGTTTGGTCGACTGGGATATATCCCACCTTATCAAATGGCAACGTTTGGTCGACCGGGATGTATCCCACCTAACCAAATGGCAACGTTTTGTCGACTGGGATATATCCCACCTTATCAAACGGCAACGTTTGGTCGACTGGGATATATCCCACCTCAACTTCCCCTACTCCACCACTAACCGCCGTACGGCGCTCCCGGCGCGCACCGAGTAAAGCCCCGGCGTGAGGCCGCGCACATCGAGGGAGTGTGCGGCGGGGTACTGAACTCATTAGAACTTACCCATTCGTCGATCACTTGCCATTTATCAGATCAGTTAGAGCTTGAATGGTTGCTACGAATTTGGCACCTACCGCCTGCCAACTCTCCGAGTTGGTGTCAATCACTTGCAAGTCCTCGTAAGGCAAACGCACCTTCACGTAAAAGCCAAGAGATAGATTACACACATTGCGTCCTGAATCGCGAAACTCGTCCTGCCACATCGATTCCACACTGCCACCTCGCCATTGGCTCCCAGTATCACGGTCAAGTAACTCTTCGAGTTCAGGCCAATCAGCTCGTTTCCATTGCCCAGAATATGTGCCGAAAGCGTTGGCTGTTCGGAAGCGGTCGGCGTATTCTGCTGGCAGATCTTGTAGTTCGTATTCGCCTAAAAACTTGCCATAGCTGTTTGAAAACTTGAAAGATTGAGAAATCTCGACTGGGTATTCTTTACCGTCAATGGTGATAGAATGGCGTTGTGTCCAATCAAGGGGTTTACTATACAATGCCCAGCCTTGACCTTTGATATTGGCTGGCCAAACCTGCACAGCCACATAGCCACGCTGCTCTCCTTTGTCTTCTTCTAATTGGCTAATAACTTCGCTGGCCCACGGCACGTCAATAGGCATCGAAACGCGGTCCGGCCACCAATGTAATTCGTCGCCAAAAGTATGCTGCTGAATACTGTGCAGTCTCTTATTGATAGCCGTTCGGTTGATTTCGGCTGTACGCGGATTATGAAATGGTATGTCTTTAAGGGGCAGGGCTTCATCCCAGTGAGGATAATTTGACTGAATCATTGTTACCAAATCAGTTATAAATGGAAGCGACGCGTTTGCTAGCTGACGAAAATTGCGCAAGTCGATGGATAACCGCATCACGCTAGCCCAAGAAAGCGGCTTGACTACCAATGTTGGAAGCCCTTTGCTACCAGCAATAGGTGCGTTACCCCGTATAGCAGCGACCTGCCCTTTGAGTTGCGACATACAATTGACAGACCCTCGTTTCACTTCCACCACAATAAGAACGTCGCGGAGCCTTATGGTAAGATCTGTAATCGGTGAGTCGGTAGTAGCTGCTGAGGCAAGATGGTAGTCTGCTTCTGTCAGTATCCCTTCCGTCAGGGATACTGCATAAATAGTAGCAGGAGCAGTTAAGTCTGTTACACGTTGCTGTATGTTGATTTCTATAGAGTCCTCGGGATGCAGATGGTGTAATTGTCCTCGAAGAACTTTATCATCTTGCATTTCGAGCAATTCATTCAGGAATCCATAAAGAAACAAGGGGTCATGAAGTAAACAAAGTGCCAGAGCACGAGTCAAGTTATTTTCCAGAATCTCATCCGAGTTGTTCTCGGCATAATGTCTGAAAAAATTCAAATGGTAATCGGGGTTATTCATAGGGATGTTCATGGCAGCGAAGATAGCTGACCCAACCGCCGCCCGGCTTCTACAGTATCAATAGCTGACAGCTGACGGATGGATGAAGCGAGCGCAATCCACGTTTGCCCCGCCCCCCGCTAGCCGTTACCTTTGCCCAGACCCGATTTTGCTCACTTAACGACGAGTTTTCGATGGCTTTTGATCTCGAAATGATCCGTGCCGTGTATGGCCGGATGGCGGAACGCCTCACAGCGGCACGTGCCGTAGTTGGCCGTCCGCTCACGCTGACCGAAAAAATTCTGTACACGCACCTCCACGACGGTAGCGCCACGAGCGCCCACGAGCGCGGCAAGTCCTACGTCGATTTCGCCCCTGACCGCGTGGCGATGCAGGATGCCACCGCCCAGATGGCGCTGTTGCAGTTTATGTCGGCGGGGCGCCCCACGGTGGCCGTGCCGAGCACCGTGCATTGCGATCACCTGATTCAGGCGAAAGAAGGCGCCGATACCGACCTCGCCATCGCCAACTCCGAGAACAAGGAAGTGTATGACTTTCTGGCGTCGGTGTCGAACAAGTACGGCATCGGGTTCTGGAAGCCCGGCGCGGGCATCATTCACCAAGTGGTGCTGGAGAACTACGCCTTCCCCGGCGGGATGATGATCGGCACCGACTCGCACACGCCGAACGCGGGCGGGCTGGGGATGATCGCGATTGGCGTCGGCGGGGCCGATGCGGTCGATGTGATGGCCGGAATGGCGTGGGAGCTGAAGTTTCCGAAGCTCATCGGCGTGCGCCTGACGGGTAAGATGAGTGGCTGGACGTCGGCGAAGGACGTGATTCTGAAAGTGGCGGGCATCCTGACCGTGAAAGGCGGCACGGGCGCTATCGTCGAGTATTTCGGCGAGGGCGCCGAGAGCCTGAGCTGCACCGGTAAGGGCACGATCTGCAACATGGGGGCTGAAATCGGCGCTACGACGTCGGTTTTCGCTTACGATGAGAAGATGGCTGGCTACCTCCGCTCCACCGACCGCGCCGATGTCGTAGAACTCGCCGATGCCGTCCGTGAGCACCTCCGCGCCGACGCCGAAGTGTACGCCAACCCGGAGATGTACTTCGATCAGCTCATCGATATCGACCTCTCGACGCTGGAGCCGCACGTCAACGGGCCGTTCACGCCGGATGCGGCGTGGCCGATCTCGCAGTTCGCCGCTGCCGTGCGTGAGCACAACTGGCCCGCGAAGCTCGAAGTGGGCCTGATTGGCTCGTGCACGAACTCGTCTTACGAGGACATGACCCGTGCCGCTTCCGTGGCGCAGCAAGCCGCCGCCAAGCACCTCACCGTGCAGGCCGAGTACACCATCACGCCGGGTTCGGAGATGGTGCGCTACACGACTCAGCGCGACGGTCTCCTCGATACCTTCGCGAGCATCGGCGGGGTGGTTCTGGCGAACGCTTGCGGTCCGTGCATCGGCCAATGGGCGCGCCACACCACCGACCCGAACCGCGCGAACTCGATCATCACGAGCTTCAACCGCAACTTCGCGAAGCGCAACGACGGCAACCCGAACACGCACGCGTTCGTGGCGAGCCCCGAAATCGTGACGGCGTTCGCCATCGCCGGCGACCTCACCTTCAACCCCCTCACCGACACCCTCACCAACGCCAACGGCGAGCAGGTGCGCCTCGATGAGCCAACGGGTCTGGAGCTGCCGCCACGCGGTTTCGCGGTAGAAGACGCGGGTTTCCAAGCCCCCGCTGCTGATGGTTCGGGCGTGCAGGTGTTGGTCGACCCAACGTCGGACCGTCTGCAATTGCTGGAGCCTTTCACGCCGCACGCCGGTGGCGACCTCCTCGGCCTGCGCCTACTCATCAAAGCGCAGGGCAAATGCACGACCGACCACATCTCGATGGCCGGGCCGTGGCTCAAGTATCGGGGCCACCTGGATAACATCTCGAACAACATGCTCATCGGCGCCACCAACGCCTTCAACGGCAAGACGAACGCCGTGAAGAATGGTCTGACGCAGGGCAATGGCTACGAGCCGGTGCCCGCCGTGGCGCGCACGTACAAAGCGGCCGGTGTTGGGTCAGTAGTGGTGGGCGATGAGAACTACGGCGAAGGCTCCTCGCGGGAGCACGCCGCGATGGAGCCGCGCTTCCTCGGCGTGCGGGTGGTGCTGGTGAAGTCGTTCGCGCGGATTCACGAGACGAACCTCAAGAAGCAGGGGATGCTGGCGCTCACGTTCGCCAACAAAGCCGATTACGACGAAATCGAAGAAAACGACATCATCGACATCCTCGGTCTCGACACGTTCGCGCCCGGCGTGCCGCTCAAAGTGCGCCTCACGCACCTCGACGGCTCGGTGGAAGTCATCACTGTGAACCACACGTACAACGAAGGCCAAATCGGCTGGTTCCGCGCTGGTTCGGCGCTGAACCTGATTCGCCTGAGCCAGCAAGGCAAGATGGCTTAGCTCGAAAACGGCCTGACCAGATCTTGAATCGACCCTGAATCGACCTTAATACGGTCGATTCGGTCAAGGTCAATGCTTCAACGGCCCGCTCGCGACAGTAGTCGCGGGCGGGCCGTTTGCGTTGGGTTGCATTTTCTGGCGACGGTCACCGGCAAAAAACAGCGCTTTACCACCTTTTGGTAGTCTCTCGTTTAGTCTACGCTTGGAAAGAGATTGTTTTTTTTCAAGTTTGCTCTCGAATGAGACAATCGTCCTTACTCGGCTGGCTGCTTGTGGCGGCGACGGCCCTCAACGCGTGTTCCTCCGATAAAGCCGCACTCGAAGGCGGCACGACTGCCACGCCCGTCAGGCCCGCCAAGCCCGCCGCGAGTCGCCCCACCGACCGCTCCTCTGCCGACCGCGTAAGTCCGCCGGTTTCGGCGTACGCCTCGGTGCCGGTTGAGGCGCCCGCCGTCCGCCCGGTAGAGCCGAAGGTGCCGAAAGAGCCGAAAACGGTCAAAGTGCCGAACCTCGCGTACCGGAAGAAGGCCAAAGTGGTCGTCACGCCCGTTCCGGCGCCGCGTGTGGCGGATAAGGTGGCGGTTAAGGCGCCTGTTAGAGCTCCGGTGGTTGCGAAGGGGGCGGTTGCGCCAGTCGCGCCAGTCTCGGCGGTTAAGAAGACGGCTCCCGCAGCCGTTGCGGCCCGTCCGGCGCGGCCAGTTTACAAGGCTCCGACGGCGCCGGTGGCTAAGGTGGCTACGCCCGTCGCGCCGCGTCCACGCGCTTTGACGGCCTCTGCTACCCGGCCCGCGCCGCTGCCAGCGAGCACAGCCGCCAAGCCGCTCGTGACGCGCGCCGCGCCGACACCGAAGGTGTGGGTAAGCCCGAAGCCTCGTGCAGTAGTGTTTTCAAAACCGAAGCCGAAACCGACCGTCAAGGCGCATTCGCGGAAGGTGGTAGCGGTGGTGCCACGTCCGGATACCGCCGTGGCGCCGTTGCGCCCGCTTGCCCGCCTATGGCGCGAGACGGCCGTTCCGGCGCAGACGTTCACCGTGAATCCGCTGCGCGATACCGTCCTGCGCGGCACCGGCGGCACGTTACTGCGCTTGGCAGCGGGCGCGTTGGCGCGGGCGAGCGACACGGTTTCGACCCTGCGCGAACCCGTCGTCATCCATCTGCGCGAGTTCGCAAGTGCCGCTGATTTGGTGCTCGGGAATATCTCGACGCGGATGGCTGATGGTCAAGTGATGGAAACCGGCGGCACCGTTTGGGTAGAGGCCGCTACCATGACGGGGCATCCGTGCATACTCCGCTCGGGCCGCGACCTGCACTTGGCGCTGCCGGTCGTGGGTGCCCGTCGCCCGGCGATGCGCACGTTCGCCGCCGATTCCCTCGGCCCCCTCCCCGATGGCCTCCGTTGGCGCCCCGCCACCGCCGACCCCACCGACGTCGTGCGCGCCCGGCCACCCGCTTACGGCCCCGGTATGGCACGGCTCGAATCCACGCTCCGCGCGCAAATCGGGTTCTCGCCCGCCCTCGCCAACCAGCTTCTGGAACGGATGCCCCTCCCCGACCGCCGCCGCCTGCGGAAAGAGTGGAGCGAGTCGGGGAAGGTGCTGCGTTACACCAAAACCCTCAAGCAAGGGCTTGATGTCCTGAGCATTCCGTTTGAAGTGACCGAGAACGGCACCGCGTTCAATTGGGGCACCGCCACCGGCTATCACTCCATTTTGGTGAACGCCTTGCAGCTCGTGGCCCCGGCGCTGCCCGGACCGTGGCGCGCCGGAAGCTGCGCGGGCCGCGCCGCCGCAATGCGCGCCCGCATTATGGTGCTCTGCTACGAAGACGGCGTAATGGACATCGAAGTCCGGACCGACCCCGACGACTGGACCCCCTGCGAAAGCCCCGCCCGCGCCCAGTTCGTCACCGATTTCGAGCGCCGCCCCTCCAACGGCCCCGCCCCAAGCGACGCGCAAGCCGCTGCCACCGCCCCAGCCGCACCCGTCGCCACACTCCCAACTCCTGCCGAAGCCGACGCCCTCGGCGCCCGCTACCTCCTCGACACCAACCGTTTCGGCTGGATTTCGTGCTACCGATTCGCCGAATCCACGGGCGCCAAAGTCAATTACACCCTCCCCACCGGCGCCCCCGACGCCGACGTGCGCCTCGTTTTCCGGCGAATGCGGGTCGTCTTAGCCGGTACGCCTAAGGGCGAAGAGGCGCACTTTCCTGCCGTGCCGGTGCGGGAACCTGTTACCGTCGTCGCCGTCCGGACCGACGCCAAAGGGCAGCATTGGCTTGCCCTTCAACCTGCCGTCACCGGTGAGCCGCTGTCCAATCCGCTGACGTATAAGGCTGTCAGCGTTGAGGAGCTGCGGAGTGCGTTGGCGGGGTTGGATGGGGAGAAATAGGATAGCGTGGCCAGCTCTGTCCCAGAGATGGCGTCAAAAGGCAAGCCCGCTGGCGCGCGTTTAGGTCGACCGCAGGACGACCGCAGGTCGAGCGAACGCGTGTCTACCTGGGGGGCGCGTCTGTGACGCGCGTTCGCGTCAGCGAACCACCCGCGTAGGATTGGCGCGTCCTGTTTAATGTGGCCGAACTGCCGTAATGCGTCGCGTTCCGCGCCGGTGCGTCACAGACGCACTCCCCGGTCAGACACGCGTTAGTTCGACCTGCGGTCGATCCAAACGCGCGCCAGCTTTTGGGGGGTATTGATTTGAACGCATGACGGGTACCCCGAAGGGGTTCTATCCTTGAAGCCCGGGGTTGATTTCTTTGAAATCTACCCCGGGCTTACGCCGGGCGCGCGGCTTGCGCGGGGCACACGCCACACGCGCAACAATCCCCACCTCAAACCAAAACGGCCCGCGTGCGCAACATTAGCAAGCGGGCCGTCCCAAACAAAAAGAAAGAAA
>JANNMJ010000207.1:0-11398 GCA_031397815.1 Hymenobacteraceae bacterium | reverse complement strand
GCCGGTTGTTTAAGCGTCTCTCCGCGACGGTTTTTGTGCGCGCAAAGTGCTCCGCGTCTGGGTTAGACGCTGTTACGGCTGTGTCGTTAGTGCTGTTTGCCACGCGTCTGGGATTGACGCTGCTACATGGCGTGTCGTTCGCGCAAATTCCCTCGCGTCTCGGTGAGACGCTGCTACAGCAAAACCGCCGCCCTGACCAGAGTCAAGGCGGCGGTTATACGGTTGGGAGCGGGAAAACTTACTCGGCCGGGGGCGGAGTAGCCTCGCCAGCCGGGGCTGGGGTGGCTTCTGCTGCCGGAGCAGCTTCGCCTACTGGAAGCTCGGTAGCGCCAGCGGGGGCTTGAGCACCCGGTGCGGTCATCGGAGCGGCCGGAGTTGGCGTAGGAGCAGGCTCCTGCAACGCTTTCTCGACGTTCACCGAGCGGGCTTGCACAGCGCGGGCATCGGAACCGTGGACGACGTAAGCGGCGAGCGAAATCACCATCAGCGTCACCGCCAGAATCCAAGTGAGGCGCTCCAGCAGGTCGCCGGTGCGTTGGACGCCCATGAGCTGGCTCGCGCCGCCGCCCCCGAATTGGGTGTTGAGTCCGCCCCCTTTAGGGTTTTGGGCCAGCACCACCAGTACCAGCAGTACACTCACGATGAGCGCGAGGATAATCAGCGTCAGAAACATCAGAAACGTGAAAAAAATCGGTAAACGGGTTGGCTGCTTACTCAGCAGCCCCGCGCAAGGCGGTTATCTGGGCCGCGAAGATAGCAGCTTTTTCGGGTAAACGAGCCTGTAATTGCTCATACATCGAGATGGCACGCGTGGTTTTGCCCTGCCGGGCGAGAATTCGGGCCATACTTTCCGATACCACTTCGCTATCAGGACGCGCCGCGCGCTGCGCCAAATCCGGCAGCTTCTCGGGCAGCGGCCGCGTGGGGTCGACGGTCCGAAGGCGCGGTTTCTCGCGCAGAAACCGGTCGATAAGGGCAAATTGATAGTCGAACGGACGGCGCGGCGGCGGCGGCGGACGGTGCGCCGCTTCGTGCTCGGCCCAGCGGGCATCGGGCGGCGCCGTCGGCAGCCACTCGGCGAGCAATTCAGGAGCGGGGTTCGGAAATTCCGTTGAGCGCGGGGCGGTGACGGGCGTTTCGGTGGTTGGTTCCGATTCGGTATCGGCCTCTGTTTTCGGCTCCGTTTCAGCCTCAGTAGGAGCGAAGGGCGCGAAATCAGCCGCCGTCAACTCAATGCCCATCCGGCTGTTTGCCATAGCGTACCAGACGAGGTGGTCAGGGGCGAGGGCCGGAATGGTGGGCGTGACTGCCGTAGGCGCTGCTGCGTCCGCAACTGCCTCGGGAAAGAGCGCTAACGCGGCCGGGGAAGTGCCCACGGGAATCAGCGATAGCTCATCAGCGGCAAAAAGGAGCAAATCGACGGCCGCGGGACTGGTGTCGGGCACCAAATCGAAATCCGCAATGGCGGGCGCTGGGGCAGTGGCCGGGTCAGATTCCTCAGTTTCAGGTTCGAGCGATGCAGCCACGGGCGTCGGTAGCGGCGCTTCGATATGCGCAACGATTACTTCCGCTTGCGGGGTGATTTCCGGCGTTGGCTCCGGTTCTGGCGCTGTTTCCGGTTGGGCTTCCGGCTCGGCTTCCGCTACGATTTCCGGCTCAGCTATCTGCTCAATTGCTGCCGTTGGCTGGCTTTCGGCGGTCTGCTCAGCGGGCTGCTCGTCGGGCTGCTCAATCGTAGCTTCTGGTTCTGAAATCGAATCTGCCGTTGGAGAGAATGCTTCTGGAGCCGCTGTTGCTTCGGTAACGGCCGTGACTTCTGGAGCTTCTGAGGCTTCCAGCGTGTCCGTAGAAACCGCCGGTAAAACGGGCTCAGGAGCGGTCACCAGTTCACCGGTGGCATTAACGGCGAGGGTGGTGGCGGTTTCCGGCTCGGGTTCGACGGCCACGGGCGGCGGCGTCAGCAGCAAGCGGCGCAGGACGCGGCGGTCGGCGGCGGCGGTGGCGGCGCGCCGGAGCTTTTGGCCCGCGAGGACGGAACCACGGTCGTGGAGGGCTTTCGCGAGGAGTACGTGCGCGGTCTGGCAGTACGGGAAGCTGTCGGCCAGCTTTTCCAGCTCGCGCACATCAGCGTCGGTCAGTGCGCCGACGTGTGTCAGGATGCCGGAAAGGGAGGCGGTATTCACGAGAGAAGGAACGGAAGACGAAGAGTGCTGACGCGGAAACGGGGGTGCAAGCTAGGCGCAAAACCGACCAAAAACCTACCGGAAACCTACCAATTCGCTAAAGAGCGGTTGAAGGCTTCCTGATAAATGCGATTCGCGATATCACGGATGAACGCATCGTCGAGCTGCGTGGCGGTAATATTCCGGTCGAAATCGGTGTACTGCGAGAACGGCTGGTCGAAGCTCTGCTTCGGGTCTTTCGTGTTCGTGAATTTAATCTGTACAGTGATGGTCAGCCGGTTAGCGCCAGCCGATTCCACGCCGCCTTGCGCCGTCGCGTTCACCGGCTGCACGTTGTAGCCCGTGATGATGCCGCTGTACTGCAAATCGCCCTGTCCGCTCGGGTCAAGCCGCAAGCTGGAGTTGCGCTGCACGAACGTCCGGAACTCTTCCGTGAACGTCTGCGAGAGCGTCGCCGGGCCTTGCTGCGAGTTATTGGGGAACGTCTCGATGGAAAACGTCTTGATGGAAGGGTCCAGCGCCGCACCCGTGAACGAGAAGCTGCACCCGCCCAGCACCCCGCTGCCGCAGATGACCATCAGCAACATCGCCAGCCTCAGCAACTGCCGTTGCGCCCGCCTAGCTCTCAATATCATACTGCTTGAGCTTGCGGTAAAGGGTGCGCTCCGAGATGCCCAAATCTTGCGCGGCGTGCTTGCGCCGGTTGTGATGCCGCTTCAAAGCTTTGATAATCATCGCCTTTTCGAGCGCGTCGAGCGAGAAATCCTCGTCCTCGGCTTCCGTATGCGAGACGTCCTCTACGGGATGGAGGTCGGTGGTGTCGTCGTCGTCGGTGTCGGGGGCGGGAGTTACTACTACCGGCGCGGTCGGGCGCACGAACGTCAGCGGCGGGGCTACATCGGCGGCGCGGGCCACGGTTCCGTAGCCGTTGGCGGGCGCCGAGGCGATGTTCTCGGCGTTGGTCGGGAGGCGTTCGAGGAGGTGGCGGTTGCGCTGAATCAGCTCCGTGGGGATGGCGCCGCCGGTCGCGCCGTGCGCCAATAGCTCGCTCACGAGGCCCTTTAGGTCGTTCATATCGCGACGCATCTCGAAGAGCACCGAGTAGAGCAGCTCGCGCTCCAGGGGGGCGCCGGAAGCGCCGCGACCGGCTGTTTCGGCGGAGCCGGGGAGGAGCATCGGCACGTTGCTGCTCTGGTCGGCGGGGAGGTAGCGGCGGAGGGTGGCGGCGGAAATCTCGCGCTCGTATTCGAGGACGGAAATCTGCTCGACCAGATTTTTCAGCTGCCGAATATTCCCCGGAAACCGGAACCGCAGAATTTCCTGCACGCCGTCGGGCGTCAGGGTAATGGCTTTGCGGTGGTATTTCTCCGACACATCCACCGCGAATTTGCGGAACAGGAGCGCCACGTCATCACCGCGCTCCCGCAAGGGCGGCACCACGATGGGCACCGTGCTGAGGCGGTAATACAGGTCTTCGCGAAACTTGCCGTTTTGCACGGCGTCCAGTAAGCGGACGTTCGTGGCGGTCACGACGCGCACATCCGTCTTCTGCACTTTCGACGAGCCGACGCGAATAAACTCGCCGTTCTCCAGTACCCGCAGCAGCCGCGCCTGCGTGCCGAGCGGCAGCTCACCGATTTCATCCAGGAAGATGGTGCCGCCGTCGGTGACTTCAAAATACCCTTTCCGAGCTTCGTTGGCACCCGTAAAAGCGCCTTTTTCGTGCCCGAACAGCTCCGAGTCAATCGTCCCTTCCGGAATGGCGCCGCAGTTGATGGCAATAAACTGCCCGTGCCGCCGGGGCGAGAGCGAGTGAATAATCTTCGAAAACGACTCCTTTCCGGAGCCACTTTCGCCGCTAATCAGCACGGTCATTTCCGTCGGCGCCACCTGAATGGCCACTTCCAGCGCGTGATTCAGCAACGGCGAGTTGCCGATGATGCCGAAGCGGTTTTTAATGGTTTGGAGCTCGGAGGGGGTCAAAATCGCAGATTTAGGTGATTTATTGATTTCGCAGATTGCTGGTCGGAGTGGGGGCGGCGGCAGCAGGGCGAGTTTTTGATTTTTGGGTTTGCTTGGGCGGGCACGAGGCCTGCCTTTACGATGCCGACGCGGCAGTTACTTCGTCGCCAAGGAGGGTGCCGCCGGTGCAGCGGTCGACTAGGACGTCGACGTATTGGCCTTTTTGAAATTGCTTTCGGGGGAAGATGACGACTTTATTCTGGTCGTTGCGCCCGTAAAGGTGCTCTTCGGAGCGTTTCGAGACGCCTTCCACCAGCACGCGGTGCATTTTCCCGATGGCCTGCTGATTCCGCGCCAGCGAATGCACGCTTTGGTTGTCGATGATTTCCTGCAAGCGCCGCTTTTTGACTTCGAGCGGCACATCGTCCGGCAGCTTGCGGGCGGCGAGGGTGCCGGGGCGCTCCGAGTAAAAGAACATATACGCCAAGTCGAAGCTGACGGCGTTCATCAGGCTCAGCGTCTCCTGATGCTCTTCTTCGGTTTCGGAACAGAAACCGGCGATGAAATCACTGCTGATGCCGCAATCCTCGCCGACGATGCGGCGGATGGCGCCGACCCGCTCCAGATACCATGCGCGGTCGTAGGTGCGGTTCATCAGCGCCAACACCCGCGAGTTGCCGCTTTGGGCGGGCAGATGGATGTAGTTGCAGATGTTGTCGTGGCGCGCCATCGTGTGGAGGACGTCGTCGGTGATGTCCTTCGGATGCGAGGTGGAAAACCGCACCCGCAGTTCCGGCGAGAGGCTGGCGACGCGTTCGAGGAGGTCGGCGAAGGTGACGGTATCGGTGGGTGTGGCGTCGGCGGCCCACTTATAGGAGTCGACGTTTTGGCCGAGGAGCGTGACTTCGCGGTAGCCTTGCGCGAGTAAGTCGCGGCACTCGCGGAGGATGGATTCCGGCTCCCGGCTGCGCTCACGGCCCCGCGTGAACGGCACCACGCAGAACGAGCACATATTGTCGCAGCCGCGCATAATGCTCACGAACGCCGTGACACCGTTCGAGTTGAGGCGCACGGGCGTAATGTCGGCATACGTTTCCTCGCGGCTCAGCAGCACGTTGACGGCCTTTTGGCCGCTATCAATCTGTTGAATCAGCCCGGGCAAATCGCGGTAGGCATCCGGCCCGACCACGAGGTCGACGAGCTTTTCTTCTTCCAGAAACTTGCTTTTCAGGCGCTCGGCCATACAGCCCAACACGCCCACCAACAGGCCGGGGTGCTGCCGCTTATGCGCGTTGATGGCGCGCAGCCGGGCGCGCACGGTCTGCTCGGCCTTCTCGCGGATGGAGCAGGTGTTGAGGAGCACCAAATCCGCTTCGGCGAGGATGTTCGTAGTATCGAAACCTTCGCCGTGGAGAATGCTGGAGACGATTTCGGAGTCGGCGAAATTCATCTGACAGCCGTAGCTCTCGATGTAAAGCCGCCGCTGCTGCCCCGTAACCACGGCGGGCGACACGCGGACTTCATCAGTGGGGGAGGCGTGAACATGACCGGCCTCGGCAGGAGCAGAGGGCGGCGTCAGGAAGTCAAGAGTCAGGATAGGTTGCGACATCGGCTGAATCAGCAAAGCGAAGGTCAAAGGTACAACCGTCGGTGTGACAGTTTGGCAGATGATTGGGTGGATATGTAGGGGCGCGGCCTTGTGCCCGCCCGCATGTGGCTGGGCGTGCTGCCTGGTGTACTGTAACCGCGTTGCTGTAACCGCGTTCCCCACCCCGGCCCTTCGGGCCACCCCGCCCCTAAGGGGGCGGGGAATCTGCTCTACTTCTGCACTGCTGGCGCATTTAGGGAGAAAACTCCCCGCCCCGGAGGGGAGGGGTGCCCCGAAGGGGCGGGGTGGGGGGACACCCCAATCGGCCGCGTAATGCCATGCGGCTTATTAATGACAACGCTCGTTCCCTGCATACCCACGCTCGATAGCTGAAAAACCCCGCCCCCGCACGGCTATCCGCCGACGTTTTACGTAGGCGGCGCTATGGATTCAACCGAGCTTTACCGCGATGCCGTGCAGTCGGCGAAGGACGCGGGCCTACGCTACCTCACCGACGACCGGCCCGGCCTTACGCGCCGGAAGGCCGGAAAAAGCTTCGCTTACTTCACCGCCGCCGGCGAGCGCGTGACCGACCAGAAAGTGCTGACGCGGATTTCATCAATCGTCATTCCGCCGGCTTGGACGGATGTGTGGATTTCCCCTTCCGCGAACAGTCATGTGCAGGTGACGGGACGCGATGCGCGGGGACGGAAGCAGTATCGGTATCATCCGCAGTGGGCGGCGCGACGGTCGGAGACGAAGTTTGAGCGGTTGCGCTTGTTTGGGGCCGAAGCCTTGCCACGGCTGCGCGAGCGCATCGAGCAGGATTTGGCGCGCCGGGCGGGGTTGGACCGGGCGCGGGTGGTCGCGATTGTGCTGCGGCTGCTCGATGTGGCGAACATCCGCGTCGGGAACCGCGAGTATGCGCGGACGAACGACTCGTTCGGCCTCACCACTCTCCTCGACGACCACGTGACGGTGACCGGGAGCGCGATTCAGCTTGAATTTGTGGGGAAGAAAGGCGTCGCGCAGCAAATCAAGCTGCACGACCGGCGGCTCGCGCGGCTCGTGAAGCAGTGTCAGGATATCCCGGGTCAGCAGCTTTTTCAGTATCTCGACGAGGCCGGGGAGCGCCGCGCCGTCGATTCCGCCGATGTGAACGATTACATCCGCGAAGCCGGTGGGCACGATTTCACGGCCAAGGATTTCCGCACGTGGGGCGGCACCGTGCGCTTGGTGGAATGCCTAGAGAAGCAGCTCGACGAAACCCCTGACCAACCCACCGAGCGCGCCCTGCGCGATGCCACGAAAGCCGTCGCCGCGCACCTCGGCAACACGCCGACGGTCTGCTCGAAATACTACATCCACCCGCAAGTAGTCAGCCTGTTCAAAGATGGACAGTTAATGGAATTCCTGCGCCAACACGATGCGCACCCCGCCGCTGATGGCGACCTGCTCTCCGCGACTGAGCGGCTGGTGCTGCGGATGCTGGCGTAAAAAGGGGAATAGGTCAAGCAGAGCTAAACGAATCAGGCCGGTTGGCCCCACTCGCACGTTGCGCGCTGGGACCAACCGGCCTGACTTTTCACCTGACTTTACGGGCGCCTGTTTCCTCTACTGACCCTTCTTCACAATCAGCTTCTGCCCGAGCTTCACGTTGAAATCGGCCAAGCCGTTCCATTCCATCAGCTGCTGAACCGTGGCGTTGTACTGCTTCGAGATGCGGTACAATGACTCGCCCGGCGCGACTGTGTGACGCACGGTGCCGGTAGCGTCGGTCTCCGGACCGGTGGGAGCGGGTAGGGGCGTGGCAGCCGGGGCAGTGCCCGCCGGAGCCGTCACGCGCAGCACTTGACCCGGCCGCAGATTGGCGTTGGCGAGGCCGTTCCACGCCACCAAATCCTTGAGGGAAACGCTGTATTGGCGCGAAATCACCGATAGGGATTCGCCCTTTGCCACGGTGTGTGTGGGGGCGGCGGGCGCCGTTTGCGTTGGCGTTTGTGTGGCGGCGGGTGCAGGCGCAGGTGCCGTCTGCGGCGCTGGAGTTGCGGCGGGCGCTGGCGTTGGAGTGGCTACCGGTGCTGGTGCGGGAGCTGGGGTTGGCGTTGGAGCTGCAACCGGCGTTGGAGCCGGTGTTGCAGTGGCTACCGGTGCGGGAGCTGGGGCAGGCGCGGGTGTTGGAGCTGCAACCGGCGTTGGCGTTGGAGCCGGTGTTGGCGCGGGTGTGACGGTGGTGGCCGTCGTCGTGGTGGTGGCCACTGGGGCGGTAGTGGTCGTTGTGACCGTCGTGGTGGCCGTTGCGTTTGTGGTGGTGGCGGGCGCTTGGTTTAGCGTCGCGAGCTGGTCGTCGGTGTCGGCGGTATCGGCGGCAATGGCGGTAGGGACGGGCGCGGTGGCGGCGGGCGTGGTCGCCGTCACCGGTTTGTCGGAGCCGGGGAGGATGAGCGGGGGGGGCGGCGTGGTGCTTGGCGTGGTCGAGACGAACTCAATCGGCACGTCGGTGGGGCGGTTGTGCTGGAGCCAGAGCAACCGGCCCGCTACGAGCGGCTCGGTGGCGGTCATACGGTTCTTTTTCAGCACGGCCTTCAGCTTCACGCCGTATTGCTGGCTGACCTGCGCGACGGTCTCGCCGGGCTGCGCGACGTGGTACTCGGCCACAGCCTTGTTCCGCTTCTTCTGCAAGTAATACGGCCGACCTTCAACGACGCCATCACGCTCACCCAAATCGTTGAGGAACCGGAAGCGTTTGGTGTCCATCCCGGCCACGAGAGCCAGAATATCGGGCGTATCACCCTTGCGCGCCACCACGGCTTTCAGGCCGTTAATCTGCGTGACTTCAGGCGGCGGAAGCTGCGAAACCGGGTCCGGAAACGCGAGCTGCGCGACTGGGGTCGCGACGGCCGTCGGGAGGGTAGCGGCACCGGCCATCGGAATCAGCACCGAGTATTCCTTGTCCGAAGGCACGTTGCTCGCCAGCAGCCATTTGTTGTACTTGGCCACCTCATCGGGGTTGGCGCTCAGGCTTTCGGCCAGCTCTTGCAGCGTTTGGCCGGGCTTGGCTTTTACTTCTTCGAGGCGAATGGCGGGCGTGGCATTCTGCCCGCACGGGCCTTCAAACGCAAGCTTGTGCGCCAGAAACGTGATGACGTACGGATGCGTGTTCTCCGTAATAGTCATCTGCCGGGCGTTGGCCTCATCGGGCTTCACGAGCTTCTTGGCGCCGCCCAAACCGGTGTAATAACTCATCAACGAGTTGACCCAGTTGTGGAGCGTGGCGTTGGACCGCTTGAAGTACTTGGCGGCCGCCCGGCTCGACTCCACAATGTGGCGCCGCTCATCGACGCTGTTGTTCACGCGGACGCCGAAATCGGCGGCGGCTTCCTTCTTCATCTGCCAAAACCCGACGGCGTTTGATGTCGAGACGGCATCCGAAACCAGCCCGCTTTCCTGCACGGCAAGGTAGCGCAGCTCCGCCGGGACGTTCTCTTCCTTGAAGATGCGGTCGATAATCGGGAAGTAGGTGTCGGCGCGGTCAATCTTCTGTTGCAGGTACGCCGGGTGCCGGTAGAGCGCATCGACGAGCTTTTGCACCGCCGCCCGCCCGCCGCTGGTGAGCTGGAGCTGCATATCAGCAAACGCAAGGCGCTCAGGCACTACCGGCGCCACCAACGGCGACGAATACAGCGGCTGGTACACCGACGGGGGCGCAAACACCAGCCGCGGCGTGGTGGGAACGGCCACGGCAAGCCCGGTCGTCAGTAAGCCCAGAGCCAGCAAAGAGGTGGAGCGGAACGGCGTCATCGTAACGAAGAAAGCGAAAAGAAGGAGGGAAACGACGAGTACCCGGTCGGGCACCGCTTCCAGCGGCTTGATGCCGATACGGGTGCAAAAGAAACCCTTTCGTTTCGATGTTCCACGGAAAACATTTCCGAAGGAGCGGTAAAAAACCGGCTACTGAACGGTTCCAAAGAAGCGACTACCGCTTCCGAAGGTCGTTTTTCAGACTTTCCGCAGAAGCAATAACCCGTCCCTGACGGTCATAAAAAAGGGTTCCACGCGCGAATCCTGCACGACGGCGTCGTTGAAGGCGCGCACGGCGCGGGTGTCTTTGTCGAGCACCCGTCCCGGCGGGTAGTAGGCATCAACCACCTTCCCGCTCCAAAACACGTTATCGACGATAATCAGCCCGCCGGACGGCACTTGGTCGATGACGAGATTGAAATAGAGGGCGTTCTGCTCTTTGTCGGCGTCAATGAAAACCAAATCCCACGGCCCCGGCAGGGTGCCGAGCGTCTCGGCCGCCGGACGTCCCCAGTGGCCGTGGACGATGCCCGTCAGCCCGGCTTCCGCGAAGTAGCGTTGCGCGAGGGCCGCCAGCTCGTCGTTGAGGTCGAGGGTGTGCAGCTCGCCGCCCGGGGCGAGGCCTTCGGCGAGGCAAATGGCGGAATAGCCGGTGTAGGTGCCGATTTCGAGAATCCGGCGCGGCCGCACGATCTTACTCAGCAGGCTCAGCAGTCGCCCCTGTACGTGGCCGCTGAGCATGCGCGGGTACAAGACGTTGGTGCGCGTCTCGCGGGCGAGGCGGGCTAGGAGCTGCGGCTCAGGCGCCGTGTGCTCGTCGGCGTAAGCTTCGAGGTCGGGGGGGAGGAAGTGCATCCCGGTCGGCGGTTTCAGTTCAAACGTAGGGACGCCTATTGGCGTCCACGGTCTGGGTAGGACGCCAATAGGCAGGACGCCAATAGGCGTCCCTACTCGGCGCGGCGCACAAAATACGAGAAGCCGCGACCGGAGCTGGATTCCTGCTTGCCCAGCTCGAAATCGGGCAGCGCTTCGATGAGGCGGCTGAGCTTCGGGTAGCCGTAGAGGCGGGTATCGAAATCGGGTTCCTGCTTGAGAAGCTGCGTCCCGACGGCGCCGAGGCTCGCCCAACCGTCTTCGTCGGCGAGGTCATCCACAATCGTGATAATCATCTGCTCGATGACCGGCAGCTCCGCCGGGCCGGTGCGCACGGGTTCCGGCGTCGGGCCGGATGGGGCGGGCGTGGTGCTGTTTCCGTTGCCATTGCCGCCATTACCGCTGCCGTTACCGCCATTCCCGTTGCCGGGCTTCGCAGCGGCTTGGGCGGGCGCGGTAGAGTCCTTGAGGACTTCGAGATAGATAAACTGCTCGCACGCCGCCACGAACGGGCGCGGCGTGTGCTTGGCGCCGAAGCCGAGCACGCGCAGCCCGGCTTCGCGCAGGCGGGTGGCGAGGCGGGTAAAATCAGCATCCGAAGAGACGATGCAGAATCCTTCCACATTGCCCGCATACAGGATGTCCATCGCATCGATAATCATCGCCGAGTCGCTGGCATTCTTCCCGATGGTGTTGCGGTACTGCTGCACCGGCGTGATGGCGTGCTCGTGAAGCACGTTCTTCCACTGGGTCATATTCTGCTGCGTCCAGTCGCCGTAGATGCGGCGGACCGTGGGCGTGCCGTGCCGCGAGATTTCCGCAATCAGCTCGCGGATGGGGGCGGCGGAAACGTTATCGGCGTCGATGATGACGGCGAGGCGGGGTTCGGAAGGGTTACGCGACATAGGACGGCAAGGTAGGGCTATCGTACAGATGTAGCGCGTTCATTTTAACCCGAAAACGTAGGGGCGGGCCTTGGGCCCGCCCGCGC
>JANNMJ010000191.1:0-6350 GCA_031397815.1 Hymenobacteraceae bacterium | reverse complement strand
CCGCCTCGTGCAGCAGCTGCTTGAACCACAGCTCGTAGACCTGGTGGATGGTGATGAACAGCAGCTCGTCGTGCGCCGGCGGGTCGGACTCGAGGTGCTGGCTGTCGAGCAGCGTCGGCCCTCCCCTCCGGGGCGGGGAGTTTTCACACCTAACGTCCGCTTCTATTACGCTCAGCCCGAACTCCCCGCCCCCTTGGGGGAGGGGTGGCCCGCAGGGCCGGGGTGGGGAACGCGGTTACGGCAATGCGGTTGGGCAACGCGGTTATCGAAACGCGGTTACGGAACGCAATCAGGCTACCGATGCAACCGCCGCCGAACTTCCTCGTGATACGTCCGCCCCAGCGGAATACGCAACCCGCTCGTCAAAACGACTTCCCCGACGGCGTACTCGACGGCTTCTACTGCCCCGAAGGCGACCATCCAGCTTCGTTGGACGCGGACGAAACCGAGGGGCGCGAGATGCTCTTCCAGCTCGCGCAGCGGGACGCGAAGGGTGTATTTGCGCGGCCCCGTGGAGTGAAGGTGGACGTATGTACCGTCGGCTTCGAGGGCGAATAAATCGGAGAGGCGGAGCTTGGAGTAGCGGCCGGTTTCGCGCAGAAACAGGCCCGCGGGCAAAAGCGCCGAGCCGTCGGAGAGCGAAACGGTGCTGGCGGCGCGGCCTTGGTCCTGCACGAAATGCTGGACCGCCAGCTCCAGCGTGTACCGCAATTGCAGCGGCTGCCACGGCTTCAGCAGAAACGCAAACGGCGTCAGCGCCCGCGCCCGCTCGAAGGTGACGGGGTCGGGGTAGGCGGTGAGGAATATGACGGGGACGGCCTGCCGCGCGAGCAGCCGCCGTGCGAGCGCCACGCCATCGGCCGGTTCGGCGGTGGCCGAGTGGTCGGGCGCCGCCGACACGCTGACGCGCAAGTGAATGTCGAGCAGGAGCAGGTCGGGGCGTAGCTCATCGCACATCGCCTCGGCTTCCGGGGCCGATTCGGCGATGCCCACCACGGCATAACCCAAATCGAGGAGCGTGTGCCGCAAGGCGACGGCTTGCGCAAAATCGTCCTCGACAATCAGCACCTGAATTTTTAAGGGGTTCATACGGGCAGCGCGGACGGGGCGAAATGTGGATGAGAGAGATGAGGGAAGTGATTAGGGGGAGAAAGAATGCTTCGCTCAGGCCTTAAACCGAGGCGGCGGCGGCGGTAGCTCAAACGCCGCTTCGGTGCCTTGATGGGGTTGGCTCGTCAGCTTTAACTCGCCGCCCATCAGGCGGACGAAACGGGCGCTTAGCGGCAGGCCGAGGCCGGTGCCTAGCTCGTCGGCGGTCCCGCGCGTGGAGTCGTGGCCGGCGGTTTCGAGCAGGTGGCGGATGCGTTCCGGGGCGATGCCGATGCCGTTATCGGTCACGGCGATTCGGATTGCGCTGGTATCGGGGCTGTCGATAGAAGTGGAAATGGAGAGGGTGACTTGCCCACCCGTCGGGGTGAATTTGAGGGCGTTGGTCACCAGATTCCGCAGCACCGTGGCGAGTAAATCGGGGTCGGCGAAGAGCTGGAGATGCGCGGGCGTAATCTGAAGGCGCAGCGTAATCTGCTTGGCCAGCGCTACCGGTTGAAGCAGCTCCGCCACCGCCCCCGCCACATCGACGGCCGGTAAATACGTGGGGTAGTTGACGGTATTGCCGTCTTCGGAGCGCGCCCAGCGGAGCAGATTATCGAGCAGCTCGCCCAAATGGCGCGCCCCGGCCGCGAGCGAATCGAGGAGCCGTTGGGCTTCGGACGCGCCAGGACCGGTCGGGACGAGCTGGCGCAGCACCGGCGTGAGCTGCTGAAACGACGCCACAGGGCCGCGCAAGTCGTGACCGATGACACTCATAATCTGGTCCTTCGTCGCGTTGGCCGCGTGCGCCTTCTCTTCGGCCCGCCGAGCCGCCGCCGCCGCCGCCTGCGCTTCCGCTTCCGACGCCACCAACGCCGCCTGACTCCGCCGTAGTCGAATTAAAAACCCGCTCCCCAGCGCCAGCAGCGCCACCAGCGCTACCAAGCCGCCAATCAGCAATTGCGTCCGCGCGGCCTGCCGGTCGGCGGTGAGGGTTGCGATTCGTCGCTGCTGCTCCAGCGCGCGGATGCGGGCTTCCTTCGCTCCC
Organism: Hymenobacteraceae bacterium; assembly: GCA_031397815.1. Lineage (GTDB taxonomy): Bacteria > Bacteroidota > Bacteroidia > Cytophagales > Hymenobacteraceae > JANNMJ01. Next base: position 4,213 of record JANNMJ010000191.1, on the reverse strand, counting down.
ACATCGAACGCCACCTGCTGCCGGGCCAGCTCGTCGCGCTTTTCGCGGCTCCAGAGAGTGTCCATCAGCGTGTAGGCGCGGCTCAGGGTATCGAACGCCACAGCGGGCTGCCCCTGCCGACGCAGGGCTTTCGCCAGACTGACAAGGGCTTCCGACTCGTAATCCGGCGTTTGGCTCTCCCGCGCCAGTCGCAGGGTTTGGCGGGCGAGGGCGCCCACATCGGCCCACCGGCCTTGCTGCTCGCGGACCTGCATCAGCGCCATCGTGGCGTAGGCGCGGTAGTAGGGCACGTCCATTTGCGTGGCCACATCAACGGCCTGCGCCAGATAAACGGCGGCCGAATCAGGGGTGCGCACGAGCAAGCCGGTGCCCCAATTGGCTAAGGCAAATAACTCCGTCGTGGCATCGTGCTTCTGCCTACTAAGGGCCAATAATCGCCGGAAAACCCGCCGTGCTTCCGCCTCGCGGTTCAGCACCAGATAGACTTTAGAAAGGTCGGAAAGAGCCAGCTCCAACGACCGTCCCCCGTAATACGGCGTCAGCGGCTCGGCGGCGTCAGCGGCTTGCTCGAACAGCGTGGCGGCGCGGGCAAACTCCTGCTCGCTCAGCGCCACCCCGCCCAAACCGCGCAGCGATTCGCTCCGGAAACGGGTTTCGCGGGTCTGCCGCGCCCGACGAATTGCTTGGCTGAAATACCGCTGGGCGGTGGGAAGGTCGCTGGTCATATTGGCCAGCGCGCCGAGGTTGTTGAGGACTTCCAGCTCGCCGCCCACGAAGCCAATCCGCCGCGCCAGCGCCAGACTGGCCAGCAGAAGCCGCCGCCGCTCAGCCGGAGAGGCATTCTCTTCGTCGAGGGCGCTCACCAGCCGCAGCCCGAGCAGCACCCGCGCCGTATCGGGCATATCGGCCCGCTGAAGCTGCATCCGAAGCGAGTCGGCCGGGGATTGGGCCAACGATTCGGCCGGAGCGCAAAAGGCCGGCGTGCTCAGTCCGTGAATCAGCCCGAAGCTAAGTATCAGCGCAAGCAGCCATCGTTCGGAAACGCGCATAAGGCCCGGTGATTGGAAAGGAAAATCCAAGCAAAGCAAATCTGTTTTGAGCGAAGTGGGTGGCTTTGGCTGTGGCGTTGGTCTGCCTGAACCCAAGAATCCCCAAGACCAGTGCGTCCCCGTCAGGGGACACCGTTCGGTAGCCGGGGGCAACGCCCCCGGTCCAACGTTCCCCATATTTCGGGGCGTCCCCGTTAGGGGACACCGTTCGGTACCGCGTCCCTATCGGCCGTCAACGGGCGTAATACCGAACGGTATCCCCTGACGGGGACGCCTATTCTTTGTGCTTCACCTTTCCGGGGGCGTTGCCCCCGGCTACCGAACGATGTCCCCTAACGGGGACGCCCCGAAATATGGGGACGCACTGGTCTATTCCACAACCTCAGCTCCTTACCGCGCACTAACACCACCACCCCCAACCTTCTCGCCGAGCAACCGGGCTAGCTGATCCTGCAGGGTTTGTAGGGCGGCGTGGTCGGCGGCCGATTGTTGGGCTTGGCGCTGGAGGTGGTGAAGCTGGGTTTGCTGGGCGGCGTTCTGGCGTTGAAGCTCGGTTACTTGCCGGGCCAGCTCTTGCGTGGCGCTTACGTTGAGCATTGCCAGCGCCTCGTAATCCACTGAGCGCACGTCGGGGTGTTCCAAGCCGAAGACGAATACTTGAGCGGCGCCCGCCAGCGCCTTCGCCCCGCGGACAGCCACTCGCCGCGAGCCGCCCGATTCGGGCCGCGCCACGGTGGCGATTACCTCGCCCGTCGGGCCGATCAGCTTGACGCGCTGCCCGGCCGTGGCTCCGGCGCCAGTCAGGCCCACGGGCAGGGTCAGAATCACCAGCGAATCGCCCTCGGCCTGCACGGCGCTGGCCGGGGCGTACACGTCGGGCAGGAAGCCGGTTTGCCGCTGCACCGCCTGCGGAAAGACTTCCTCTACCTCTTGGGCAATGACTTTCTTGAAACGCCGGTCGCCGAACTGGGCGCGGTCGCGCAGGGTGTAGTCGGTGATGCGGAGCCGGTTGAGGAGGGCCAAGTCGGCGGCGCGGTCGCTTGGGCCGATGACGGTTTTGAGGCGCCGGTCGGAAGTGGCGTTGAATTCCAATCCCACCACCCGGCCGCTGGCGCGGATCGTGACGTCGGGCTGATTGCTGTTGCTGAAGCCCGCGCTGCCGGGGCCAAACACGTTGTAATAGGCGAAGTAGTAAGTGCCGATGCTGGCGCCGCCCTGCACGTCGAGCGGCACGGCGGGGGCATCGGTGCCGATGCCTACGCGGCCATTCGCGGCAATCGTCACATTGGGGGTGTTGCCGATTTCGTCGTCCGAATAAAACCGAATGGGGGCGCCATTGGTCACGAAGCGCATCCAGCTACCGGGCACGCGGGAGTAGAGGCCCAAATCAGAGGTGCTGGTAATAGTTGCCCCGCCGCGCTGAATCACGCCGTTGTCGAGCTGCATCCGCCCGGTGACGTGCAGCATCTGATTCGGGATGGTCACGCCGATGCCCACCTTCCCGCCGGCCGTGACGGTGAATTGGTCGCCGGTGGCGCTGCTCCAGAGCGTGGCGCGGTCGCCGGTGGCGTACCAGACGAAGCGCTTGCTGGCGTCGGCGCGGTCTTGAAAGCTCAGCTCGCCCCCCGGCCCCCCGCTGTGAATGCTGCCGACGGTATGCAGCACAAAGGCCGGCGCGCTGATACCCACGCCGAGGCGGTTGAGCGTGTTGTCCCAGAAGAGCTGACTGCTGTTGGTTTTCAGGCCGGGCGTACTACTGAACACTACGCCGCCGTCGGCACTGCCCGGCAGTGCGATGTTGGCGCCGCTGAGGGCGGGGGCGGCGTATTGCAGAGCTGGAGTAGGCGTGATCGTGACGACGCCGTTGCCGGTGTTGGCGCCGCTCGTAACCGTCACGGCAGTAGCGCTTGCCGGATGGGTATAGGAGCTGCCGCCACCACCAGAGCCGCTGACACCATTGGAGTAACCGCCACCGCCGCCGCCATAATACCCCCCACCACCGCTCGCGCCCCTGCCCACGAAGTTTGCTCCTTCGCCTCCCCATCCAAGCGTTCCTGGGTAGCCATTCGTGCCGTTTGCGCCCCCGGCGGTCTGGCTGCCGCCTTGTCCTTGCTGGCTGGTTTGCCCGTTGGCGCCGTTAAGACCGGCATCGCCGCCCGCGACGCCATATATGGAGCCGCCGCCGCCGCCCGCAACAATCACGCGGTCGGTAAGGGCGTTACCGCCGCGCCTGATGTCGGTAGCGCCGCCACCGCCCCCCCGGTAACCCATAGTGACGCAATATGTATTTGGCGGAATGCAAAGGGTGTTATTGCCAAAGGGCGTTAAACTCCCCTGACCACCGCCATTATAGCCGCCGCCACCTCGCAAAGGTGGGTATCGCTGATCGCTCCGGTGGAGGAAGAAGGTGTTTGGCTCCGAGCCCCCTACGTAAATCGTCAGCACTTCCCCCGGCGTAACGGTCAGCGTGGCCTGCACGCGGGCGCCTTTCCCTCCCGGTGGGAATGGGACAGCAGTACCCGCCTGACCACTGGCGCCCAAGGCATCCACTGTTACCCGAGTGACGCCGTAGGGCACAGTGTAGGTTTGCGGGCCACCCGTGTAGTTAAACGTCTGCCCGGCGGGTGCATACGGCGCTTCGGTATCGAGCAGCGCGGCCGTCCACCGGACGCCGTCCCAGACGTTGAGATGGCCCGAATCAGTATTGTAGATCGTCAACCCCGGGGCGGGCGCCCCGATGGCATCGCGCTGCACCTGCGTCATGCGCGGCGGCAGGAAGCCCTTGCTGGTGGCCGCTACCTCAAGCGCCGCCGACGCGGCGGGTGTCGTGGTCCCGATGCCCACGCTCTGCGCCTGTGCGCGGCCCGCGAGCATCATTATCATTAAAAACCCCAGCCCGACCGCCCATCTGGCCGGGGGCGCTTCACAAGGAAACCGATAAAGAGAATGGGTAAAATGCCGCATACGGAAAGCTGCGCACCACGTGAGGCAACGCATCGCAAACGTATTCGGCTGGTCGGCCGGGGTCGGTGAAAAGGGGTCTGAACTGTAATTCTGGGTAATCAGACTGCGGGAGCGGGGGTTATTGGGCTGACTGCGACGTAGCCGGCTCTGTCCCAGAGACGGTGTTGATTCGCCGCCCTGTCGCACCGGCTCTGGGACAG
>JANNMJ010000164.1:0-16771 GCA_031397815.1 Hymenobacteraceae bacterium | reverse complement strand
GTGTTGCTGAGGCCAATCGACCCTCAACCACCGGCACCGGGACGGTGCCGGGTATGTAGGTCGTGCCCGGCGCGGGTGCGGGTCAAGAGACCCGCGAATAGGCGACACGGGGCTGGAGCCCCGCGTCAACCGCATTCCAAGCAGCCGTTTCAGCAAAACATTTGTAATACCCCGAAGGGGTTTCATTCCAGAAGCCCGGGGTTGCCGCAGGCTACCCCGGGCACACACGGGGTGCGCAACGCAACGGTCAAACCTCAAAAAACCTTCTGAAATACTCCCCCGCCGTATTGTTATCCCAGTGCAGGATACCCAGATGATACTGCCACGTTTGGAGCATATTCAGGCCGATTCCGACGACCACCACGCCCCGCAGCCCAATAGCTAACCAGCGCCGCAGCCCCGCCCACGTCAACAGACTGGCGAGCGGGATGGCTAGCAGCGGATACAGGCTGATCGCGGGTCGACAGCTAAAGGAGCCGCCGTACCACCACTGCCACCAACAAAAGGTGACGTACAACACGGTGGGCACCAGTACGAGCAGCGGCAGCCACGCTGCCGCTACATACCGTCGCACTTGCAATGTGCCGAGGAGCGCCACGCCCATCAGCGGCGTGTAGAGGAGCTACCCTTTTCGAAACGAAAACAGCCCATCGAGTAGGTGCGGGTCGGTGAAATCGAAACGTTCGATTCCGTAGGAGTAGATAAACCATTCGCCGGTGGTCCATTTCCAGTAGGCGAGCTGGAGTGTGACCATCGCCAGCAGTACGCCGAGGGCGGCGAGTAGGCTCGGCCAGCGGGGGCGCAGCCACTGCCAGCGGGCGGTTAGACTGGCTTTATCGTGAAGGCCCCAAAGCAGCGGTATCAGGCCAAACAGCAGCTCGGTGGGGCGCGTCAGGGTAGCGATTCCGAGGAAGAAACCGGCAGCGATAACGTGGCGCGCGCGGCCCGTTTGGTACCAGCGGACGGTGGCAATCAGAAGGCTGACTTGCCACATGAAGAGCGCCGAATGGGCAATGGCGCCTTCGTAGGTCATGTAGTTCAGCAGGTTAGTGCCGAGGCCGATTGCTGCCGTCGTCCACGCCGTTACGCCGTCGGAAAACCAGCTGCTTAACAGCCGTCCCAAGAGCCACAGGCCGAGCAGGCCGTAAAAAATGCCCGCCACCGCAATGGCCCGCTGATAGGGCCGCGAGTAGCCATCGGCCGGGTACTCGCCGCGCCAGCGCGTGTAGGCGTGCGCCAACCCGTACCACGGCGCGTTGAGGAGCGCCAGCCCTATCGGATATTTTGTGATGACGCGCCCGCCCGCTACCTCCACCCGACCGATGTACACCGGGTCGCCGGGTCGGTACCGCCGCTGCAAGGCTTCGAGCGAATCGGCCCGCCCCGGCGCTCCCACAATCAGCAGCGAGTGCAGTGGGGCGATGTAGCCGCCGGGATCGTACTCAAAAGACCCCAACCCCGACCAGCGGCGGGCCTGAAAGGTGGCGAAAATCGCCAAAGCAGTCATCAGCAAGAAGACGAGCATAGTCGCCTTGCGCGCTCGGGGCGCGGCAGGTGCAGAGCGCATGAAAGCAGAAAGAGCGGCGGACGCAGAGGCAGCGGCCAACCGAGAGTGGTTCATCACAAAGGACCGAAAGAGTCGCGAGAAAGCCGCGAAGGAGCCGCGAAAAAGTCTCAACAAATTCCCCAAAAAGTATCTACCCAAGACGCCAACAATCTGCCCGTTTTGCCGTTTTGCTGCCCTATGCAACTCACTTCTGGTACCCCATTCTGGCTGACGCAGCACGGCCTGCCGCCCCGCTTCCCGACCCTCGAACAAGATTTGGCGTGCGATGTGGCCGTGCTCGGCGCGGGCATCAGCGGCGCGTTGGTGGCCGATGCGCTCGCGCAAGCGGGCTTGCAGGTGGTGGTGCTCGATAAGCATTATCCCGGCACAGGCGCCACGTCGGCGTCCACGGCGCTGCTTCAGTATGATATCGACGTTCACCTCCGCGACCTCCGGCAGCGCTACTCCGACGCTGCCCGCGCCGATGCCGCCCTGCGCGTGGTGTACCGCAGCTTTTCGCGCCTCAACGAAATCGCCGAAGAGCTGGGTCCGCACTCCATCGGCTATCAATCCACCACCAGCCTCTATCTGGCGAGCAAAAAATCGGAAGTGCGCGAATTGGCGCTCGAAGCTGAAGCCCGGCAACAGATCGGCCTCCCAAGCCACTTCCTCCCCGGCGCCGACGTGCAGGCGCGGTACGGTATCGACCGGCCCGGCGCGATTCTCTCCAAGGAAGCCGCCCAAGTAGATGCCCTGCGGTTGGCGCTTGCGTTGCACGCCCGCGCCGCCCAGCACGGCGCCCGCCTTTTCGAGCGGACTGAAGTAGTCGATTACGCCGCCGATGCCGGGGGCGTCACGCTCACCACGGCGCACAATTTCAAGGTGCGGGCGCGGCACGTGGTGGTTTGCACCGGTTACGAAACGCCGCAGTGGGCCAAAGGCATCCGCGTTACGCTGAAATCCTCGTTCGCCGTCGTCACCGAACCCCTCGCCGCCGCCGACCGCTGGCCGACCGACTGCCACCTCTGGGAGACGGCGCGGCCTTACTCCTACGCCCGCGTGCTGCCCGACGGCCGGGTAATGGCGGGCGGCGTCGATATCCCCTTCGACAACGCCGTCGCCCGCGACGCGCTCCTCCGCCGACGCACGCACCAGCTCGAAGAGCACCTCCGCGACCTCCTTCCCCGCGTCCCCCTGCGCGTCGATTTCCGTTGGGGCGGCACCTTCGGCGAGACCGCCGACGGCTTGCCCTACGTCAGTCAGCATCCGCGTTTCCCGCACGCGTGGTTTGCGCTGGGCTTCGGCGGCAACGGCATCGTGTTCGCCACCCTCGCCGCCGAGCTAATCCGGGGCGAATTGACGGGCCAGCCGAGCGGCGAAGCGCCACTGTTCGCCTTCAACCGGCCGGGCGTGTAGGGGCGGGTCTTGTGCCCGCCCGCGCCACAAGGGTAACGCGAAATTTCCCTTTCGATTTTACGCCAAACGGCCCGCCCCTGAGCTAACTCAGAGGCGGGCCGTTCCATTTGATCAGACCGCGAGGGTCGGCGGCGGCGGGTTCGGCTAGAAGAATTTCACGCGCGAATCCTGCACGTCGGCTTTGTCTTGCAGGGCTTGATAGACGGCGCTTTGCGCACGGCCTTGGCGCATCTGCTCCAGCTGCTTCCGGACTTGCGTCAGATCTTGCGCGGGCTGGGCGCCCACTTGTGCCGTTTCGTCCACTTTCTCGGTCTGTACAATCAGCACACCTTGCTCACCGACGATTGGGGCCGAGAGCTTACCGGGTTTCAGACCGAAAATAGCGCCCACTGCGGCTGGCTCGTAGCCAACTTCCGGCAGCGAGCCGTTGCCGAACTGCACAACCGGCGCGGCTTTCACCTGCGCGGTAGGGCCGTATTTCGCAGCGATATCGGCCAGCGAAGCACCTTTAGCAGCAGCCAGCTTATCAGCGATGAGCTTGCCTTTCAGTTCCTTGCGAACTTCGGCAGTCACTTGGTCACGGGAGTTTTCGGCGGTTGCGTAGCCTTTCTCACGCTTAGAAACCAAAGTGGCGATGACGAACTGGTTGTCGATTTCCATTGGGTCCGACACGTCACCTAGTTTGCGGTCTTCGGCGTAGGCCCACTGAACGAGTGCGCGGGCATTTTGCAGGTTATTAACGCTGCGCGAGGTCGACGGAACGTCTTTCGCTTCCTGCTTCACCAACGTCTTGTCTTTCTCGGTCGCGGCCACGAGCGCGGCGCGGTCGTTGGCGGCGGCGCGAAGCTGCTGAGCCTTCGTGTAAGCCGCTTCGTGGGTGGCATCCGACGGCAGAATCGACTTCTGAATCGTGGCGAGCTGGAAGGTGCGCGAGTCGGGCAGCGACGTCACCTTGATGACGTGGTAACCGAATTGCGTCTTCACCGGCTCCGGCAAAGTGCCGAGCGACTTCGCGCCGAAGATGGCGGTTTCGAACTCCGGCACCATCCGGCCCTTCGTGAAGTAGCCGAGGTCGCCGCCTTGCGTGGCGGTGCCGTCGGTGCCGAACTGCGCGGCGAGGGCGCCGAAATCTTCGCCTTTGTTGATACGGGCGATCAGGTCAGCCGCTTTCTGCTTGGCTTCAGCTTCGGCTTCCGGCGTTTGGGCGGCGGCTTTGATGAGGATGTGGCTAGCGCGAACGGCTGGGCTGGTGCCTGCCTTCTCGCCCGTCACTTTAATGAGCTGCAACGTGCCGTTCTGCTTGAACGGGCCGTACACCTCGCCCACCGTCAGGTTACCGGCGTTGCGCAGATCCTGCGGAATATCGCCGAGGCTCACATAAGCGGCCGAGTACGGCTGGTCGGAGTTGGCGCGCACGAAGAGCGAGTCGTTCGTGGTCGATTTGAACTGCGTGGCGAGCGTGCCCATCTCCTGCTGAACCGTCGCGGAGTCTTCTTTAGACGCCGTTACGGGAATGGTCACGTACTCCATCGTCCGGCCGTCTTCAACCTTGAAGCGGTCGCGGTGACGGGCGATGTAATCGGTGAGCTGCTCGTCGGTGACTTTGATGAGCGAATCGGCAACCGAGAAGTACGGCACGAACAACACCTGCGCGGCGGCAGTCAGGCCCTGCTCCTTCTTCATGCGCTCGGCTTCGAACTTGGTCACGTAGCTCGACATCTTCAGCAGGTTCTCGTACTTGGTCCGCATGCGGTCCGGGCCGAGGTTGCGCTCGAAGTCGGCCCACGCGGCTTGCTGCTCGGGCGCTTGCTTGTCGAGGTTCCGGAGATACTCCTTCACCTTGGCGCGGTCGAAGAGGCCGGTCTTGGGGTCGGTGAACGCCTGCTTGATGGCGGGGTGCGGGTTGGCGCCCTGTACCATATCGGTCAGCTCCTTGTCGGTCACCATCAGGCCCAGCTCGGCAAATTGCTTGTCGAGCATCGTGCGGCTCACGAGCTGGTTCCACGTCTGGTCGCGCAGACCGGCGGCTTCCTGGTCGTTCGGCTGATGCCCTTGCTGACTGGCGAAATTGTTTTTGGCCTTTTCGTATTCGGCTTCGAAATCGGCGTACTCGACCTTCTTGCCAGCAATGGAGCCGACGGTCGTGTCACGGCCGCTGAAGAAACGCGACTGATTGCCGAACAAGTCGGACAGGATAAAGACCACCATCCCCACCGCTACTGCGGTAATGACCCAGCCCGACTTCTCCCGGATCTTATTGATTAATGCCATTTGAACGACTGCGACGGCTTCGGCCGCCAGTAAAAAACGAAAACGGACTGCAAAATAACCGCAAAAACCCCAAAGCTCAAAGAGTTGAGGCCGCAACGGGCGGCTTAAGACCCGGGCTTCGGCCGCTGACTACGGATTCGTTGGTAGCGAATCCCGAACAAGAGGCCAATCGAGATCATGAAAAGCCAGTAATTCCCCGCCAGATCCTGCTCCACGAGCGTCTGATAAACGCCGATGATAAACGTGACGACAGCGAGCGAAAAGCCAATCGTATAGAACCACGACCCGATTTTCGACATCGGTTCAGCTTCCGGCGCGGGCGCTCCGGCGCCGGGCGTTTTGCCGGGCTTTGCGCCGACGGGCTTCTTTTTTTTCGGAACGGCTGCCACGGAAAGGGATAAGGAAAAGTTGGCTACTGCGGCGCGTCTTTCAGCGTGAACGTGCCGGTGGGGTGCAGGATGGTGTAGCGCGAAAAGTCCTGATTCGCCGTCAGGCCCGTCCCGGTGAGGACTTCAGTCGCGGTTTCAATCCGGACGAAGGTTTCGGTGTAGATGCGCTGCTTGTTTTGGTCGAAAAACAGCTCTTCCGTATCGAGGCGCTCGTGTTTGACGCTGCTCACTACTTCCACGTGACCGCGGACGTGGTAAATGTTCTTGGCTTTGTCGAAATGCCCGACGTTGCCGCGTAGGGTATTCTGGATGCGGCCCTCACGGTCGTAAAACGTCAGCAGAACGCCTTTGCGGTACCACATATCGCCCTGCTCATACTGCTGCTCCAGCGGGGCGCGAAGCTTGAACTTGAGGCGCGCCGAATCGCTGAAAAGGGTCTGGACGTTGGTCGACTCCACGATTGGGCCGGTGTAGAGGATCGGCTTGTGCGCCGTCTCTTCATCGGGCGGACGGCAGCTCACCGCCCCCATCCCAATAAGCAGGTACGACAGGCGTAAGCGTCGTCCCCACGTTTCGCGTATCCCGGAATGCTTCGGCGTCATCATACCGCCGCCATTACTCAATGCGCCGCTTCACGAACCACGTGCTCGCAAACGAGAAGCCCACTTGCGCGCGCAGGTAGCTCTCGCGCACGCCCTGCGCCGCGTCGATGTTGTAGCCGCGCTGCCCGTAGGCGAACGACGTCTGGAAGGTGGCACCTTCGAAGGAAACGACCCGGCCGAGCGGGAAGGCGAAGCCCCACGTCACGCCAGCATCTTTGAGGGCGGTGCCGGTGCGGTCGTTCCAGCCGGTTTGGCCGTTGTAAACGCCCGCCCGATAAGTCACGCGCTTCAAGTACGATTCCACCGACGCCGGGTCGGGCGTCCATTCGCCGCCCACGGCCACGCGCCACGCATCGGTGAGGGCCGACTGCGCCACGCCCGCCGCCCGAAACTGCGACCACGGCTGGTATTTCACGTCCAACGACACCGAGCGGTTCTTGTTGTTGTCGATGCTGATGCCGCCGGTAAAGCTGTAAGGCACGGTGGTCCGGCTGCGCACGCTGTCGGAGAGCACGAGGCTTTCGAGGGTAGCATCGCTCTGCGACACCGACCGCCGTTCCTGCGCCCGGCGGCGCGTTACGTGCAGGTCTTGCCCGAGCGACAGCGCCGCCCCGGCCGACATATTGAGCTTATCGGAGAATTCGTGACGGTAGACCAGCCCCACGCGGCCCGTGATATCGCCGTAACGGCGCCGGTCGAGGACGACCGTGCGCTCATCGGAAGCGCCCGCATTGGTGCCCGCCAGCAAGCGCGTCGAGGTGCTGCTTTCGACGGAACCGAACGTGTAGGCGATTTCCGCCCCCGCGCTCAGGCCGCCCGCCACCCGGACGCCGTGCGCCATGTAGGCCTGCACGATGCCGCCATCGCCTTGGTTACGCACTTCGACGCGGCCGTTCGGGTCGCCGGTGACGCCGATTTCACTGCGGTTTTCGTAATCGACCGTGTAGAGCGGCCGTAGTCCGAGGTTAGCGCCCCAACGCGACGAAATCGGAATCCCGAGCGCGAAGTAGCCGAGCGTAGCGTTGCCGGTGCGCTGCGTCTGGGTTGGGGTTTTGAGGTCTTTGAGCTGACCGGTGAGGCCCACATCGAACGTGACGCTGCGCGTTTGCCACGCCAGCGCCGGGTTCAGTTCGTTCACGTAAGCGCCGTTCGGCGCGGCTACGCCCGTGCCCGCCATTCCCTGATTCCGAATCAGACCGGCGCCGTACGTCGGCTCGCCCAGCCCGAGCCGCGAATACGGCGAGTTACCCAAGCTTTGGGCGTGCGCTGCCTGACCACCAGCGGTCAGCAGCAGCAAGGACAGAAAAGCAAGCCGTGGAGTCAGCGACGGCGACGATGAAACAAATGGCATCAGGCAGTATGCAGCAGGATATGGTAAAGACCGTGGAGCACCAAATCCGGCTCAACGGCAAAAGTACGGCCGTCGGGTCCGGCAAGCCGGGCGGCGAGCCACGGGCCGTCGCCGCCGGTGAGGATGGGGCGGATGCCGGGCCATTGCGCCGTCGCCCATTCGATGAACGCTAACGCTTCGGCCAGAAAACCCACTTCCACCCCCGCCCGAATCGAGGCGTCGGTGGAATCGCCGGGCCACGCGGGGCCGTCGGCGGGGTCAGCGGGAGTTAGTTGGGGGAGCCGACCGGTAAACGCGTGCAGCGCCCGGTACCGCATCGTCAGCCCCGGACTGATGGAGCCACCCCGAAACGTGGCGTCCGCCGTCAACACGTCGGCCTTGAGGCACGTCCCGGCGTCGAGAATCAGCACCGGAATTCCGGGAAAGAGTCGGGCAGCACCCGCCGCCGCCGCCACGCGGTCGGCGCCGAGGGTGGCGGGCGTCGCGTAGTCGAGGGAAATCGGGAGCGGGACGTGCGGCCCGAACAGCACCGTAGCCGCAGGCAGCGGAAGCTGCGCCGCGATTTCGGCCGCTGGTTTGGTCACGGAAGCCACCAATGCCCGTTTCGGCCCAAAGTCAGCTATTTCAGCCGCTAATTCCGCTACGTTTTCGACCCGACGAACCGCAACCAGCCGCTGAGCTTCATCGAAGAAGCCCGCTTTTAGGGCGGTGTTGCCAACGTCGAAAACTACGGAACGCATAGAAGCTGAGGCCGATGAAGAGGAACAGGTTTTCAGCAGAGCGGAAAGAGCGCCGTCGGGATGCCTGAGTGGGCTGCCTGAGTTACCTGAGAAAGGTAGCGTGGAGCCTTTGCTGCGCGAACTCCTGATAGACGGGGGTTCGCGCAGCCAAAGCTCCACGCGGAAATCTTCCTTCGACCTACTGCATAAACTTCAACCGCACCACCTCTTGTTGGGTGAGGTAGCGCCAGTTGCCGCGCGGCAGGTCTTTCTTGGTCAGGCCAGCGTATTGCACGCGGTCGAGGGTGACGACATCGTAGCCGAGGTGCTCGAAGATGCGCCGCACGATGCGGTTACGCCCCGAATGCAGCTCGATACCAACGAAACGCTCGTTACCGGCCACCACAGCGAGGTCGTCGACCTCAATCTTACCGTCTTCGAGCATCAGACCATCGCGAATCTGCGTGAAATGGTCTGCCGATAAGGCCTTATCCAGCTCGACCTGGTAAATCTTCTGCATCCGATGCGACGGGTGCGTCAGCTTCTGCGCCAGCTCGCCGTCGTTCGTGAACAGGAGCAGGCCGGTGGTATTCCGGTCGAGGCGCCCGACAGGGAAGATGCGCTCCTTCGAGGCATTGCCCACGAGGTCCATTACGGTTTTGCGCTCTTCGGGGTCGTCGGTGGTTGTGATGTGGTCTTTCGGCTTGTTGAGTAGCACGTACACGAGCTTCTCGCGCTTGAGAGAGCGCTTGCCGTACTGCACCGAATCTTCGGGCTTCACGATGTAGCCCATCTCCATCACAATCTCGCCGTTGATGCGGATTTCTCCGGCCGCAATCAGCGCATCGGCCTCACGACGCGAGCAGACCCCGGCGTTCGCGATGTAACGGTTCAAGCGGATGCCTTCTTTCGGCTCGCTGTAATCGTCGCCGCTTGAGCGTTTTTTCGCTTTCGAGCCACCCCGGTCGTTCGAGAACTTCTTGAGGTTATAAGTAGGAGCCTCGAACTGGCTCGAACGGTCGGCAGAGCCGAACCGACGGTCAGCCCACGAGCGCGGACCGCGCTCGCTGCCCGCCATCCGCCGCGGCGCTTCCGGGCCACGCTCGAAATCGACGTTCTGCGGATGTCCGCCCCGGCCGGGACGGTTTTCCTGCTGCTGTTGCTGCTGCTGCTGGAAGATGCGCTCGGGCTGCCAGCCACCGGCCATCCGGCGCTCCTCACGGGCGCGGTTGTCAAAATTGCGTTCCTCAGGCTTGCGCCGGTCTGAGCCGAATCCGCGGTTGCCGTTGGCGCGCGCATCGTGCTTGCCGGGGCGCGCACCGCCATCACGCGGCGGGCTGTACGGGCGCGGACGGTCAGCTTCGAACCGACCGGAACGCTGGTCGCGGTTATCATTATCGGGGCGGCTGCCGGGCCGGTCCTGAAAACGCGCTGGCGTTACCGGACGTGGGTCGTTCGGCGCCTGTGGCTTCACGAATTTGCGGTTGCGCTCGCCGGTTTGGCCGTGCGGTACGGCGCGGCCTTCGGAGTTGCGCATCGGCTGGCCGCTCGGGCGGGCGTCACGCGCCGGGCGCACGGGGCGGTCATCAGGCGCGGAATCGTCGAAACGGGCGCGGTCGTCGAGGCGCGGCGGGCTGAACGGACGCGGCGCGCTGAAGCGGTCATCGCGCGGCGGGCCGTACGAGCGTGGGCGGTCGGAATCGCGGTCGTTGCCGCCGCGCGGGCCTTTGAAGCCACCGCGCTCAGGGCCGGAGAAACGGTCGGAACCGGGCTTACTGAACGAGCGGCCATTGCCGCCGCCACCGCTGCCACCCCCGAAACCACCAGGACCAGTGTTCGGACGGAAGCCGCCACGGTCGCCACGGTCGGAACTACCACCACGGTCGTCGCGCCGGTTATCGGAGCCGCCGCCACCGGGGCGGAAGCCACCACCGCCACCACCACCACCCTGCGGCGGACGGCCGCCGGGCGTGCGCGGGCCGGAAGGCCGCCGGTCGCCGCGGTCGGAGCCACGGTCACGGTCGCCGCCACCGGCGGAAAAATTCGGATTGAAGCTGGGGCGCTCACTACCACCATCTCGGCGGGGGCGGCGCGCATCGGGCCGTTGAAAAGCCATAAATCAGTCTCTGCTGAAAAAGAAAACAGTTACAGTATCACTACTGTGAAAAAACGCAAAATCGGCCTTTCCGGGGAGCAAGGCGCACGGGCTCCCCGGTTGGGAGCAGCGCCACGCTGAAGCTGCTGATGCAGTGCGGAAGGCCGTTAAAAAATCAGGAACGCCGTTAAGGCATTGGAAGTGCCGCCGTTGCATCTTCGGTCGGCAGCACGGGCGGGGCATCTTCGTCGGCGGCCACATCGCGAAGCTGCGGCAAATCGCGAAGGTCGTTGAGGCCGAAGCCGTGCAGGAAACGCGGCGTGGTGCCGTACAGCACCGGGCGCCCCACCGTTTCGGCCTTCCCACGCAGCTCAATCAGCTCTTTTTCGAGGAGCTTCTGCACCGCATAATCGCAGCTCACACCCCGAATCTGCTCAATCGCCAGCTTCGTAATCGGCTGCTTGTAAGCGATGATGGCGAGCGTTTCGAGCATCGAAGTCGAGAGCCGCCGTCGGCTTTTCTGCTTAATCAGCGCCTCCACCGCCGACTGGTACGTCGGCTCCGTCAGGAGCTGATACCCACCGGCCACCGCCCGCACCCGAAACGCCATTCCCTTCTCAGCCAGCTGCGCATCGACGGCATCAATGCCATCCAGAATCTGCTCAGCGGTAAGGTCAGAAATCCCCAAAGCTTCCGTCAGACACGCATCCAGCTGCTCAACCGTAATCGGTTCGGTGGCGCAGAAGATGAGCGTCTGAATCCAAGGGCGCAGATCGGGCGTAGTGGTCAAGCGTGGGGTTGATGTGGAGATGTGGGGCGATGTGGAGATATGATTCGATGTGGGTCGATGTGAGAATGTGGAGATGGGATTCGATGTGGTCATTATCCCACATCTCCACATCCTTTTCACATCCTTCACATCTCTTTCACATCTCTTTCACGTCTCTGTCTTAGTCGCGGCGGGCCATTTTTGCTTCGATGCTGTGCTGCGTGTGCGGCACGGCACGAAGGCGCTCTTTCGGAATCAGCTTGCCGGTGCCGATGCACACGCCGTAGGTGCCGTTTTTGATGCGGGCCATCGCGTTGTCGAGCTGTTGGATAAACTTGAGCTGACGCGAAGCGAGCTGATTCAGGCTTTCTTTTTCGGCGGTATCGGCGCCGTCTTCGAGCACTTTGGCCGAGGAAGAAGTCTGATCGGTACCCGCTTCATTCCGGCGCGCAAGGGTTTCCTTAATGTACTCGACTTCCTTACGAGCCGAGGTCAGCTTGTCCTGAATCAAGGATTCGAACTCGGCGAGATCCTCGCGGGAGTAGCGGAGAGATTGTTCGTTCGCCATAGGGCGCTGAGGGGCAGGAAATTAAGTCGAAATGGAAATGGATCGGCAAGCCCACCGATTGGGGCCGCAAAAGTACCGCCTAGCAAGCGCACTTCGTGTGATGGGCTGCTTAACGTGGTTTCCGGGGCGGTAGGTTCGGCCGTTTTCGTGATTAACGAGCGCGCAAAAGCCCTATATCGAGCGCGGGCAGCGCTCAGAGGCAAACCATCCGCAGGGCGGTAGCGGCGGCTTCGACGCCCTTATTGCCGTGGCGCCCGCCGCAACGGTCGATGGCCTGCTGAAGGTCGTTGGTGGTGACGAGGCCGAAGATGACCGGCTTATCGTACTTCAAGCTCACCGTAGTGATGCCCTGCGCGACGGCGTGGTTGATGTAATCGTCGTGCTTCGTATCGCCCCGAATCACGACGCCGAGGCAGATCACCGCATCAATCTGCGGCTGTTGCGCGAGGCGCTGGGCGCCGTACGTCAGTTCAAACGAGCCGGGCACGCGCAGCACGGTCACGTGTTCCGCCCGCACGCCGTGCGCGAGGAGCGTATCGAGCGCGCCCTGTGCGAGGGCGCTGGTAAGGTCAGTATTCCAATCGGCCACGACGATACCGAACCGCCGGTCGTGCGCGTCCGGGAGCGAAGCCGCGTCGTACGCGCTGAGGTTGTGCAAGGCAGTAGCCATTTGGAGAGGGCAAAAAGCGGGACGTAAAACGAATGGCTACAAAGGTACCGGCCAGCGCAGCGGAGCCGGATTCACGATGCCGCACGAAACTCCCCGCCCCGGAGGGGAGGGGTGGCCGGAACGGCCGGGGTGGGGCGACCCGCGGCTCGGCCACGCACCGCCATTAGAACCCCTTCTCAGGGCAAACGGAAATAAATTTTCAGTTTTTTCGGCTTATAATGTTAAGGTTTTGCCCCGAACGACCATTAATGGTAACGACGGGCTGCCACCGCCGCCCGCTCCTCCCCTGCTTTTCTGCCCCGATGCGTCCCTTTTCCTCGCTCCTCTTGTCATTAGTCAGCCTGCTGACCCTTACTACCTGCAAGCGCCTTGATGGCGATACGCTCTGCGAAGGCACCGTCGTCGACCGCCACACCAGCGCCCGCATCGCCAACGCCACCGTGGGCGTGTACGTGGGAGGCAGCAGCGGTGGGGGGCTGGGCGGCGGCTACGTACTCAAGGAAGAACATCAGGCCGATGCGTCGGGCAACTTCGCCTTTCAGATCAACGACGACGCCAAATCGATGCTCTTGCTCGCCTCCAATTCACAGGGGTACTACACCATTTATCAGGAAGGTATTTACCTGAGCGGAGGTAAAAATAATAAGAAGTTAGTCCTCAAAGCCCAAGCCCCGGCGTGGCTACGCGTTCATATCATCGATCAAGCACCGCGTGATACGGCTGCTATCAGCTTGTGGGGCTTCAATCCGAATGGCACTGGTACTGGGGCCTTGAATGGCCGCGACACCGTACTAGTGGTGCCTGTACAGGGAAATGTTACTTCCCAAGTTTACTGGCAAATTAATCGCATTCACCACCCTTTAACTTATGGCAATCAAGACATTTACTGCCCCGGCCTAGATACCACGTCGCTTCAAGTCGCCTACTAACCCCTTTGTCGTTATGCGAAAGCTATTCTTGCTGGCCGCTTGGTTTTGCCCCGAACGGCCATTAATGGTGAAGACAGACCGCCACTAGTGGTCGCCCCTCCCCCTCTTTTCTGCCCCGATGCGTCCCTTTTCCTCGCTCCTCTTGTCATTGGTCAGCCTGCTGACCCTTACTACCTGCAAGCGCCTTGATGGCGATACGCTCTGCGAAGGCACCGTCGTCGACCGCCACACCAGCGCCCGCATCGCCAACGCCACCGTGGGCGTGTACGTGGAAGGCAGCAGCGGCGGGGGGCTAGGCGGCGGCTACGTACTCAAGGAAGAGCACCAGGCCGATGCGTCGGGCAACTTCGCTTTTCAGATTAGCGACGACGCCAAATCGATGCTCTTGCTCGCCTCCAATTCACAGGGGTACTACACCATTTATCAGGAAGGCATTTACCTGCTCGGTGGTAAGAATAATAAGAAGTTAGTACTCAAAGCACAAGCACCGGCGTGGCTACGCGTTCATATCATCGATCAAGCACCGCGTGATACAGCAGTGATTGGTTTTGGAGGCTCTCTGCCTAGTACTGGTACGGGGGTAATAAGCGGTGATACTACCCTAATTATTCCTGTGCAGGGGAATACTAGTCAGTATGCTCACTGGCGTATCGACTACGGCAATCGGTATTCCTATCCGCCAGTTTTTGGCAATCAAGACATTTACTGCCCCGGTCTAGATACCACGTCGCTTCAAGTCACCTACTAACCCCTTTTTCGTTATGCGAAAGCTATTCTTGCTGGCCGCTTGGTTTTACCCCGAACGGCCATTAATGGTGAAGACAGACCGCCACTAGTGGTCGCCCCTCCCCCTCTTCTCTACCCCAATGCGTACGATTTACTTACTCGCCCTCATCAGCCTACTACCCCTAGCAGGCTGCCGCAAAGCCGAAGAAGGGCCGACGAGTGCCAGCGGATACGTCCGCGATCAGGTCAGCGGCCAGCCCGTGCCCGGCGCGCAGGTGCGCCTGCTGCGTAGCGGCGGCGGCAACAACATCCTTACCGGCGGCGGCACTCTGCCCCTCGATACGATCTCGGCCGACGCAGCGGGCCACTACGCCTTATCCTTTTCGGCCACCGAAGGCTATACCTACGAAATGCAGGGCTTCGCCCCCGGCTATCTCACCGGCTGGCTTGACGCCCAGCCACTCGTGCGGGTAAAGGGCGGACGCAAAAACAAGCAGGATGTGCCCCTGCGGCCAGAAGGGTATCTGCGTGTGCGCTTTCTGGCTCCTAATCCAGTACTCTACTCAGGAGTTTCACTAGATCCATTCAGAGGCTTGCCAGTGAAGGTATTCTCTGGAGTCAATGGTAGCCCTAATATTCCTATCGATTCCATGGTGACCATTACGTATCCCGGTGGGCAAGATGGTCTGCTTTCTTGGCGATTATATCCAGACGGCACAAGTGCGAGTAGCTACCAATCCGCTACGGTATACTTTCCCGCTCACGACACCGCCGATTTTACGATTCGCTTCTGACGAAAAAAATTCCCTGATAAACAGCCTGTTGAACAGCTTTTTGAAAAAATCTGCGTCTGGATTGTTAAGGTTTTGCCCCGAACGGCCATTAATGGTGAAGACAGACCGTCACTGGTGGTCGTCCCTCCCCTTTTTCTCTACCCCGATGCGTCCGATTTACTTACTCGCCCTCATCAGCCTGCTCGCTCTGGTGGGCTGCCGTAAAGACCGCTCCCACACCACCGCCGAGGGCGTGGTCATCGACGCTACTACCCAAGCCCGCGTCCCGCACGCGCTGGTTTACCTGCTCCAGACCCAAGGCACGAGCCTCTACGCCTCCCCCTCACGCATCCAGCGCGTGCAGGCCGATGAGCTGGGCCGCTACTCCCTCTCCTTCGAAGCCGCCGACGATAGCCAGTACGATCTGCAAGCCGTCGCCCCTACTTTCTTCGATACTCCGTCCAACGAATACGTCGGCCTCCGCAAGGGCGAGAAAAACCAACAAAATGTCCCCCTCAGACCCGAAGCGTGGCTTAATGTCCGCTTCTTGAGTGCCGCGTCTGGGATATTAACAGGCGTCTCGCTACAAAGTCCAAATGAAGCGGCGGCGGATGTTAGCGGCAAAGATGTTGATACTACTATTTTTTCTCGTTGTCAGGGTAACACAGTCATCGAATTAGTTTGGTGGATTATCAATAATCGAAATAGCGCCTCCATCTACTGCCCCGCTCACGACACGACCGACTATACCATTAGGTTCTGACGAAAAAAGTTTCCCTGCTAACCAACCAGTTGAGCAGCTTTTTGAAAAAATCTGCGTCTGGATTGTTAAGGTTTTGCCCCGAACGGCCATTAATGGTGAAGACGGACCGCCACTGGTGGTCGCCCCTCCCCCTCTTCTCTACCCCGATGCGTACGATTTACTTACTCGCCCTCATCAGCCTGCTCGCTCTGGTGGGCTGCCGCAAAGCCGAAGAAGGGCCGACGAGCGCCAGCGGATACGTCCGTGATCAGGTCACTGGACAAACTGTCGGTGGCGCGCGGGTGTGCTTGCTGCAAACCGCCCGTTCCGGTAACGTGCTCTCCGGGGGCGCCTCCCTCCCCGTTGATACTGTCATCGCTGATGCGGGAGGAGCGTATAGTCTCTCCTTCCGCGCCAGCGAAGATTATCAGTACGACCTGCAAGCCAGCGCCCCCGGCTACCTGTCCGGCTCGTTCAGTAGTCAGCCCACCGTGGGCATTACCGGAGGACGCAAAAACAAAAAAGATGTGCCTATTCTTCCTGAAGGCTATTTAAAGGTGCGTTTTCTGGCGCCTAATCCGAATCCGCACTTACGGGTTACTTTAAATAGCTATTCTGGTCCTTCAGTGCAAATTCTGACCGATCTTAATGGCCGTATTGCAACTTACATTGACACTACTGTGGTCGTTACTTTTCCTGGCGGAAAATCGCACCAACTAGTATGGGCTGTCTCACCTGATGGCACTAGCAATCACGAAACGTACACAGAAACCGTTTTCTTCCCTGCTCGCGACACCGCCGATTTCACCATTCGGTTCTGATTTTCCTTTCTTCACACCTTTCTTTTTAAGCGATGAGACACATCGTTAGGGCTATGCTATTGCCCTTATTTTGGTTAGCAACCGGTACCGCATTCGCCCAGAATGAGTCACCTGTTTACCTGCAACGAAATACAAACTGGACGCATCTAGACGTTAGTAGGATCCCTGGAAGAATACTAGTCCGGAATATTCTACCTGATTCAGTAGCCGCCCCTTTTAGCGGTAATACCGATTCAATCACCTGGCGGTATCAGGTTGCTAGTGCATCAATTGGGGTTTCGAGCAATTGATTAAAAATTTGTTTGGGAGTTTTCCAGTCGAGGGTTAGTCGGGGTCGCTCGTTGAGGGCTTGCTGAACCCAGTTGAGCTTCTGGGCCGAGACGG
>JANNMJ010000162.1:0-18956 GCA_031397815.1 Hymenobacteraceae bacterium | reverse complement strand
CTGTGGACCGCCCATTATCACGCATCGCTATTGCGCGTTAAGCTCAACCGCCTGCGGGCGGGCACAAGGCCACGCCCCTACGTTGGCTGGTCACGCGCGCTAACTGGCAGGTCAAGAGACCTGCAAATAGCCGACACGGGGCCAGAGCCCCCGCGTCAAATGGCCGTGCAAATCCAACTGGAACTGCTTTACGTATGCTGACGAAACTCCTCCCGCTTTACCTGCCGATTCTATTCTCTGCCGTTGACCCGCTTGCCATCTTTCCGCTCATTCCTTTTCAGCGCCTTCCTGACTGGCGCGGGCTTTCTCGCGGTGAGTTGCGAGGAACCAGTAGCGCGCAAAGAAGCCGCCGAAATCATCGCCCGGACGTTTTATGACCAAAACCACCGCCGCGATTTAGCCGCGTTCGACGGCGTGAGCATCCGCGTGGTGCGGCCGGTGGTGCAACGCGACGTGACCGTTCTCGGCTACGTGTATGCGTTGAGCTTCTGCGCCGAAGTGGTGGATGTGGAAGGCCGACGTGGCACCTCCGACCTCACGTATTATTACTCCGACTGGCCCACCACGCAGCACGCGCTTATGCGGCGCGCCCGGCCCGACTCGCTCCGGCGCCAACAGCTTGCTACGCTGTTTCAAGTGCCCGTGCAGCGCGCAGAGGCCACGTTTGCGCAATGGGCGGCCGAAACCGTGACGCTTTTCAAGGAGTTTAACGTGCCTAACGCCTTCCGGGCGCCGCCGCGCTATCTGCGGTCGGTGAGCGCGTGCGTTTCCAAGGAAGGCCACCCGATGCGCTTCGGCTTGGCGAACGGCGTGGAAGTGCTTTACCTCCCCCCTGACACCGACGCCAGCCTGTACTGGACGCAGCAAAAGCGCCGTCTCCAGAAGCTCGGGCCGCTCTGGTACTGGCGCCGATCAGCGCCTGATTCGGCGTCGGCGGCCCGGGGTCTGCCCGATGCGCTGCCGATGCTCCCTTAACCGCCTCATCGCGCGGGCGGAACGGCCCCGTCCGCGTGCCGATATTTGCAGCGTGCCGCCCATTATCGTCGCCGGTCAGCGTCAGCAGGAAGAGGAATTGCCTGTAGACCTGTCGGTCGTTATCGTCTCTTACAACGTCGCCTATTTTCTGGAGCAGGCGCTCCTGAGCGTCCGTCGGGCCGCCGACGGCCTGCGCGTTGAGGTGTTCGTCGTCGATAACGCGTCGGTTGATAACTCCGTCGCGATGGTGCGGGAGCGGTTTCCGGAAGCGCACCTTATTGCGAACGTCGATAACGTCGGCTTTTCGCGGGCCAATAATCAGGCGTTGCGCATCGCCACGGGCCGTCATCAGCTTTTGCTGAACCCGGATACGGTGGTCGCGGAAGATACTTTCCGGCAGGTGGTGGCGTATATGGATGCACACCCGAAGGTGGGCGGTTTGGGCGTGAAGATGCTCGACGGGCACGGCGATTTCCTGCCCGAAAGCAAGCGCGGCCTGCCCACTCCGTGGGTCGCGTTCTGCAAGATGTTCGGGCTGAGCGCGCTTTTCCCGCGCTCCAAGCAGTTCGCCGGGTATCACCTCGGCTACCTCTCGCCCGACGAAACCCACGAAATCGACGTACTGAGCGGCGCTTTTATGCTGCTCCGCAAGGAAGCCCTCGACCAGGTCGGGCTGCTCGACGAAGACTATTTCATGTACGGCGAAGACATTGACCTCTCGTGGCGCCTCCGCCTCGGCGGCTGGACGAACGTCTACTTCCCCGGCACGCGCATCATCCATTACAAGGGCGAGAGCACGAAGCGCACCACGGTGAACTACGTGCGCGTTTTCTACCGGGCGATGGTCATTTTTGCGCGGAAGCACTTTGCACCGCGCTACGCCACCACGTTCGGGGTACTCATCAATCTCGCGATTTGGGTGCGGGCGGGACTGGCCGTCGGGCGGCGCGTGGCGGCGACCTTGCTGCCCGCCGCCCTCGATGCGGGGATGATTTTCGGGGGGATGATTTTCCTGAAGCAGTACTGGGAGCAGAACCATAAGTACGTGCCCGGCCCGTACCCGACGCAGTACCTCACCGTCGCGGTGCCCGCGTACATCGCGGTCTGGCTGCTCAGCACGTACCTCAGCGGCGGTTACGACGATGATTCGCCGCGCGCCGGGCGCGTGGTGCGGGGCGTCGCTATCGGCACGCTCTTCATCTCCGCCATCTCGAACTTCTTGGACGCGTGGCGCTTCTCGAAGGCGCTCATCGTCCTCGGCGGCGCTTGGGCGGTGGGCGCGCTGGTGTTGCGACGGCTGATTACGGGCTACCTGCGGCACGGCGAATTGCGCCTCGGCGAGCGCCGCACGCGGCGGTTGGCGGTGGTGGGGTCGGCGGCGGAAGTGGCCCGCGTGCAGCATCTCCTCGACCACGCCCGCGTGAAAGCGGATGTTGTGGGCAGCATCGAGCCGGAGGAAGCGTCCGGTTTCACCGCGCTCACGCCCCACCCGGAAGCCCGGCCGGGCGCCGAAGGACTGCTCGGACGCCTCTCGCAGCTCGACGAGATTATCGACCTGTATGAGCTGGATGAGGTGATTTTCTGCGGACGCGACCTGCCCTCCTCGCGCATCATCGAGGCGATGGTGCAGAGCCACACGCGGCCCGTGGAGTACAAGATTCTGCCGGAAGCGTCGGAATACATCATCGGCTCCAGCTCGAAAAATTCCCCCGGTGATTATTACACGCTCACCGTCGAGCTGAACCTCTACAAGCCCGCCCAGCAGCGCGCGCAACGCCTCCTGAACCTCGGGTTGGCGGCGGTATTGCTGACGCTCTAGCCGGTGCTGATTTGGTTCGTCCGCGACCGTCTCGGTTTCCTCCGAAACTGCTTTGGCGTGCTCACAGGGCAGCTTTCGTGGGTCGGGCTGCGCCATGAGGTAGCCCCCGCACCGACGGCCCGCCGCCGCGCCGTCCTCTCCCCCGCCGACCGCCCCGCCGGACCGGCTCCGCTCGACGAGGCCACCCGCCGCCGCTTGGAAGTGCTCTACGCAAAAGACTATTCCCCGCGCCTCGATTTGACAATTTTACTGCGTGGTTTCCGGCAATTAGGGCGCACGGCTTAAACCAAACGGTCCGGTTTTCGTCTTAGCTGATAGAACACGCGTCAAGCGCCGCCGGAATTCTCCGCCAAACGGTGCCCGCTGCGTAAGCGTCCGGAGTCAATTTCTGTCTTTCCTTCACCTGATACTGCTGATGAAACTGCCCATGAAAACCGCCCTCCTCGCCGCCTGCTTTGGTCTGCTCACCAGCGCCGGAGCCGTGGCGCAATCGCAAGATTCGCCGACCTCAGCGAACAAGTCGGATAAGAAGATACTGGCCGTCGTCACGAGCAACCGGCCCGACGCCGAAGCCATTGCCCGCGCCAACCGCCTGACCGATAAGATGGCGCAGCAGCTTCACCTCAACAACTATCAAACGTCGAAGCTCCGCGCCCTCAACCGCGAGAAAGCGAAGCGGATGTTTGAAATCGAGCGCGCCCACGCCGCCAACCCCAAGAAGGTCGAGGACGATTGCCACGGCCTTTGCCAGGAGCAGGAACGCGACCTCCGCTCCCTCTTCAGCACCAGCCAATACTCGGATTATTACGAGGCACGGGCTGATTTTTACTCCTACGACAAGCAGTTCATCGCGCAGATGCAAGGCAGCAACCGCCGCCCCACCGCCGATGAGCAAGTGGCCGTCCCCGGCCAAACGAACAACGTGGAGCTGAAAACGTCGACCGCTGAGCCGACTTTGCGGCAGGGGAAGCAGTAACGGCTTCTGGTCTGATAAGCTTCAAAGCATCAACGGCCGACTTCCAAATGGAAGTCGGCCGTTGATGCTTTTAGGGGTTGCGCGAATCGGAGCGAGTGCGCTATTCCTGCCGGTTGGCGCGCTCCTGCTGGAGATGCTCTTTCAGCTCGCGGCAGAAGGTGCGGATTTTTTCGGCCATTTGCTCGTCGCCCGTCGCCGTGTAGAGGCTTTGGCTCATTGCGGCGATGGTATCGACGTAGAAATCCTTCATCTCATCGACGGGCATATCCTTCGTCCAGAGGTCGATTTTGAGGGTTCCGGTGTCTTCGCGGTCCCAGAGGGAGATGTTGATGGCCTTCGCGAAGTTGATTTGCTCGCCTTGGTCGGTAGCCTGCCACGAGATGGCTTCGGGGATGCGCTGCTCATCGAGAGCGATGGAGAAGCGGATTTCAGATTTCTTCATAACGGAAAAAACGTGTGCCGACCCCACGGGCGACGGCGCGGTAGGCCGAACGGTTGCAACTTCGCAACCGGAACCGGGCGCCCCGGAACCTTCTTGTTCGTCCGCTTCAAAAGTACGTGATGCGCGTAACTCGCCTGAACTCTTCGGCCACGCTCGGCCTCTCCCTTGGTCTCGGTCTGCTGACTGCCGTAGCCTGCACCTCTATTAAACCCACGACGTTCAACGCGCCGCCCGATACAGGGCCGCGCACCGCGACGGTGGCTTTCTACAACCTCGAAAACCTCTTCGACACCCAAGACGACCCGAACACGAACGATCAGGATTTCCTGCCCGGCTCGGCTTACCAATGGGACGATGCGCGGTACCGCGCCAAGCTCGCCAATATGGCATCGGTGCTCGAACAGCTCGGCTCGCCGAATGGGCCGGATGTGATTGGCGTGGCGGAAATCGAGAATCGGCGCGTGCTCGAAGACCTCGTGAATCAGCCGCTGCTCGCTTCGCGGAAGTATAAAATCATCCATTTCGACTCGCCCGACCCGCGCGGCATCGACGTGGCGCTCCTCTACAAAACCGACCGTTTCACGCCGAGCGTCACCAAAAACATCGTAGTCACGCTGCCCGACACCACGATGGGCACCCGCGATCTCCTGCTCGTCACGGGGCAGCTCAACGGCGAGAAAATCTCGTTTGTCGTGAACCACTGGCCCTCGCGGCGCGGTGGCCCCGGTAAGAGCGATGCCCGCCGCCTCGCCGCCGCCGACCGCGCCCGCGCCACCGTCAACGAGCTGCAAGCCGCCGACCCGCAAGCCCGCGTCCTGCTGATGGGCGATTTCAACGACACGCCGCTCGATTCGTCCATCGTAGGTCATCTCAAGGCGACATACGACATCAAGAACCTCAAGCCTACCCAGCTCTACAACGCGTTCTACGACTATCAGGTCCGTGGCATCGGCACGATTTGCTACAAGCAGAAGTGCGACGTTTTCGATC
The DNA here is from genome assembly GCA_031397815.1 of Hymenobacteraceae bacterium. GTDB lineage: Bacteria > Bacteroidota > Bacteroidia > Cytophagales > Hymenobacteraceae > JANNMJ01. The sequence continues at coordinate 13,754 of JANNMJ010000162.1, read as the reverse complement.
AGATGATTCTCTCGCCGGGCCTCTGCGACAGCCCCACGCTGCACTACCAAGCCGGTTCGGCGAACATCTACAAGCCGATTCGCCTGCAAAGCCAGGAAGAGAAATACGCCGGGGAGCCGCTGCGCACCTACGGCGGCAAGAAGTACCTCGGCGGCTTCTCCGACCATTACCCCGTCTACCTCACCCTCACAAAGTAGGGGCTGCCCGTGCCTTGTGCTGGCGCTCGTACCCACGCTGACGCCCCTCACAGGCAAGCCTGTTTTCCCCGAAGGCCCGCCGGATTCAGTTCCGGCGGGCCTTCGTACGTTACCGGCTCCTGAGGGCAACCAAATCATACTCATTTACGAAATGGTTAATCAGGCGTCCGGTCGCAAGACCATAAAGGCCAATTTGATGCTTAAAACATCATTTTGGGGCAACATAGACCGCCGCCGCCCTCCTTCTAACTTGGCCGAATCATTCTGTTGCTGCCGTTTCTTCTCATCACCAGCTTCCGCTTCGTCCAATGCCGATTCCACGCTTACCCTCCCTCCTATTCGCCGCCTGCGCGTTGCTCGCGGCGCCCGCTTGCACCACTCTGAGCAAAGCGCCGCAGGGCGCCGCCGCTGCCACTCCACCCACCGCAGCCGCAGCCACGCCCGTCCCCGTGGCGCCGCCGCCCAAAACCGCCGCGCCCGCCAAGCCCAAGCCGCCGACGCTGGCTGACCAAGAAGCTGAGGCGAACAAGTTTTTGGCCGCCACGGTGGCGTTCTACAACATCGAAAACCTCTACGACACCGTCGACGACCCCAAAATCGATGACGAGACGTTCCTACCTACCTCGGCTCTGAAATGGGACGAAACCCGCTATCAGACCAAGCTCACCAACTTAGCGTCGGTCATCAAAGAGCTGGGGGGCGCCGATGGGCCGGATATTTTGGGGATGACGGAAGTCGAGAACCGGCGCGTTCTCGACGATTTGGTCGCGCAGCCCGCCATTGCCGCCCGCAAGTATCAAATCGTCCACTTCGACTCACCCGACCCGCGCGGCATCGATGTAGCGCTGCTCTACAAGCCCGACCATTTCACCGTCACCAACCAGCGCGCCGTGCCCGTGACGTTCCCCGACACTACGATGGGCACCCGCGACATTCTGCTTGTGGAAGGCAAGCTCAACGGCGACCCAATTACGTTTCTCGTCTGCCACTGGCCGTCGCGCCGTAACGGCTTAAAATCCGATAAGCGGCGGTTTGCCGTAGCCGCGCAAAGCCGCCGCCTCATCGATGAGCAGCTCCGCGCTAATCCGCAAGCCCGCATTCTGCTGATGGGCGACCTGAACGATTCGCCCACCGATTCGTCCATCGCCTCTATCCTGCGCGCGTCCAAAGAGCTGCGGAACCTTCCCAAAGGCCAGCTCCACAACGCCTTTTACGACCTTCAGGCCCAAGGCAAAGGCACGCTATTCTACCGAGGTCGGCCGGATATTTTCGACCAGATGGTGCTGTCCAGCGGGCTTTGCAACGGTTCGGGACTGCACTACCGCGCCAGTTCAGCCCGCATCTACGCCCCCGAACGCCTCACGACGCCGGAAGTCAAGTTCGCCGGGGAACCGCTGCGCACCTACGGCGGCAAGCGCTACCTCGGCGGCTATTCCGACCATTTCCCCGTGTACCTGCTGCTAACCAAGTAGGGGCGCGGCCTTGTGCCCGCCCGCGCGACGGGCCTACGTTCGAATCAAAAAAAACGGCCCCGACGATTACTCGTCGGGGCCGTTTCCATATTCAATTTGTGTCAAGCCAAATGGCCTTTTACACGTAGTTATTCAGCATCACGGGCATCACGAGCATCAGGATGTTCTCCTGCGGCTCCTGCTCGGCGGGCATCAGCAGGCCGGCGCGGTTGGGGGTGCTGAGGTCGAGGGTGACTTCGGGCGCGTCGAGGTTCGAGAGCATTTCGGTCAGGAAGCGGGCGTTGAAGCCGATTTCCATATCCTCGCCGTCGTACTGACACGCGAGGCGCTCGTTGGCTTCATTCGAGAAGTCGAGGTCTTCCGCGGAAACGTGCAGCTCGGAACCGGCCAAACGGAGGCGCACCTGATGGGTCGTCTTGTTCGCGTAAATCTGGATGCGCTTCACCGACGCGAGCAGGTCGGCGCGGTCGATGAGGAGCTTGTTGGGATTGCGCTGCGGAATGACGTTCTCGTAGTCCGGGTACCGCTCGTCGATGAGGCGGCAGACCATTTTCATCTGGTCGAACTCGAAATACGCGTTCTGCTGGCTGAACTCCATCTTCACCGGCGTGGCCTCAGCGGGTAGCGACGATTTCAGCAGATTGAACGCCTTACGTGGCACGATGACAGACGCCGTTTTGTCGGAGTTCACATCGAACCGGCGGTAACGGAGCAAGCGGTGACCGTCGGTCGCGACGAACGTAAGCTGGTTATCACCGGTGAGCTGAATCAGGATGCCCGTCATCGCGGGGCGCAGCTCATCGGTGGAAGCGGCGAAAAGCGTCTTGTTGATGGCGCGGGCGAGCGACGTGCTCGGCAGCTCCAGCGAGACGTTGCCCTTCACGACCGGCACGCGCGGAAAATCGGTCGCGTTCTCACCAGACAGGCGGTAACGGCCGTTCGCCGACGCAATCTCGATGGTGTACGTCTCCTCGTCGATGGTAAACGTGACGGGCTGATCGGGCAGGTTCTTGAGCGTATCGATCAGGATGCGGGCGGGCGCGGCGATGCGGCCGTTATCACGCGCCTCGACCGGCAGCGACGTAATCATCGACGTCTCCAAATCGGAGGCGGTAATGGTGAGCGTGCCTTCGGCGACTTCAAAGAGGAAGTTGGCGAGAATCGGCACCACCGGATTGCTCGGCACCACGCCGTTAATGTGTTGCAGCTGCTTGAGCAACGCCGACGAGGAAACGATGAACTTCATTGGGTTTGCGGGAGAATCTGTTCTGATTGGGTCTAACGAAAGGGGCCTGACAAAGGTAAGGACGGCGGTGCGCGCCGCCGTCACGCTTTCGGTAGCATTACGGCGCCAGCCCTACCCTATTGCACCTTCCGGATAAAGTCGGTGCGGTGCGCGAGAAGCTGGTTGAAAACGTACGTCTGCACGACCATCGTCTCGGCGGAATCGCGGTCGGTGATGGCGAACATGTTGTTCAGATTTCCCTTCGGCTGCCACAGCCGAACGCGCTCCGGACGGCCCTTGCCGCGCACTGTGATGACGTAATGCGGGGTTTTGCGCGTGAGCGTATCGGCCTGAATCTGCTGCACTGAATCGAGGAAGTTTTGCCCGTAAACGCGGCCAAACTGCCGCGCAAACTGCCGCACCAGCAGCGTATCGGCCTGCGGTAAGCCATCGACCACAAAGCCCCCCCCCTGACGCCGCACGGTGAACGTGCGGTCGGGTTGGCCCTCTGCCGTCACTTCAATGCTTTGCAGATTCTGGATCGGCGTACCGAACACGGGGTTCGTGCGCCAATCGCGCGGCTTCACCACAAAACGGGTCGTGAGGAAGCCTTCAAAGCCGGGAATGTGGGTCACGAACGGCTGCTCCGAGCCGTCGAGGATCATGTACGTCCCAAGCTGGTCGCTGGTGACGCCGCCGACGTAGAAGGTCTTCACCAGCTCCTCGTGCTGATAGACTTCGACTTTAATACCCGAAGCGGCAATTGTACGGATAACGCCGTTGCGCGCCGCCTTCGGCACGGGGCTTTTCACCCGCACCCGCGAAATGGTTTCGAGAAGCATCCCGATCATCGCCGATTGCACGTCGTACTTATCGTCGAGGCGCCAGTAGCTGCGCGCCACCCGCTTGAACGTGTGCGACTGCCCGTTCTGGCTAGCGATGAAAATCTTGTCGACCGCCGCCGTATCGGCGACGCTGAAGGCGGTAACCGTGGTATCGAGCGTTGAGCCGGCGTTGGCGGCGCGGCGCGTCAGCCACCAAGTGCCCAAGCCGAGCAGCACCAGTACGCCGACCAGAAGCAGCGTGCGTTGATTGGATTTCATTCCGAGTTGATTCTTGAAAAATAAGGAAGCGGCAGTCAGCCCGACTGCCGCCTAGCGCTCAAACTTGCGCCGCCGCCACCACGCCCGCACCACGCCAAAACCGGCCAGCAGCGCCAGCGGAAACACCGTGTTGATGACCTGCCAGCGCGTGCGCTCGCTCTGAACGCGCGGCCGGTCAAGCGGCCGAATCTGCACTTCTTTCCCCCGCACCGAGATGAGGTTGGCGGGGTCGAGGAGGTAATCGATGGTATTGGTGAGCAGCTCGCGGTTCGCGAACTGAATGCCGACGAACTTGTCGTAACCCAAGGCTTCGGCCTGCCCGCTGCGCTTGTTGATGGCGTTGCGCGGGAGGTCGCCGTCGGAGAAAACGGCGATGCGGGTGGCTTGCTTCCCTTCGGGGATAAAGTCTTTCAGCAGCGGCGAGCCGGCAACGATACGGTTTTGAAAGAACGACGAGAACCGCCCTTCCAGCAGCACCCCAATCATCTGCGGACCGCGATTGTAAACACGCGGATTCGGTTCGAGACGGGCGTCGTTGAAGTTGACGCGCACGGGAGCTGGCAGGATGCGGGTATAGCGCGAAGTGAGCATCAGCGGCGTTTTGCGGATGCCGGGCGCCGCCACGGTATCAATGCTCGACACGAAGCGGGCACTCACCACGTCGAGGTTTTTGACGATGGGGTGCTTCGTGAACGTGTTGATGATGGGGAAGAAGCGCCACGTCATCAGCGTCGTCTGCGGCTTATCCCCGACGACGCCCGTCACCATCGGGATGCTCTGCGCGACGACGTCCTGCAACAGGTCCGGGTTCACGCGCGCGCCCCACCGGAAAAGCAGCTCGTCGAGGTCGGTTTTGATGGGGAGGGCGAACACGCCTTGCTCGCCAATAGAATCCAGCTCGACGGGCAGCGGATCGATGCAGAGCAAAACACGTCCGCCGCGCATCACGAACTGGTCGAGCTTGTATTGGTCGGATGGCCGGAACGGCAGCGTCGGGCGGGCAATCACGATGGCATCGACGATGGAATCGATGCGCGGAACGTTCGTGAGATTCAGGCGCCCAACGTCGTAATACCGTTGCAGGGCGCCCATCAGGTCGGCCACCTGCGGCACGGGCAGCTCGCCGTGTCCTTCGATGAACGCGATTTGCTGTCGCCGCTTCTGCGTGAGCCGCCGGATGGCCGCCACCAGCTCATACTCAACGCCCTCGACGCTCTGATTCAGCCGCATCTCCGGCGACGCTGCTTGGCTGCCTTTCAGTAGCAGCACGGGTTCTTCTTTATCGTTGAAGCGGATGATGGCACCGGGGAAAATGATGCGCTCGACCTGCCGTCCGTTCTCGTTGTCGTGGAGGTTGGTGGGTTGCAGCCCTTTCTTGGCGAGCTGCTGATAAAACTCGTTCCGCGCCGATGTAGCGCCGGTGCCGGGGTCGATGAAGCGGTACTCGATGTTGGAGCCGCCGTACACCCGAAACTCTTCGAGCGTCTCGCGAATGGCGCTTTGCAGGCGCCGGAAGCCGGGCGGCAAATCCCCGTCAAGGTAAACCTCAACGTACACCACATCGTCGAGCTTCTTGAGGACTTCCTTCGTCGCCGGGGCGATGGAGTAGCGCTTGTCTTCGGTGAGGTCGAGCCGGAAGAAGAACTGCGCGGCCAGAAAATTCAGAAACACCACGCCCGCCGCCAACACCGCGAACGTCAGGATATCCTGCGTGCGCCGCGTGCGGGTTGTCGTCGGGGAGGAAGCCGGAGGAGTAATGGGAGCAGCAGAATCAGCCATTCAGTAGCAGCGGCGAAATCGCCGGGTTCAATTCCAATTCTAACCTAATCCGTAAGAAATCAGCGAAATCAAAAAATCCGCTCAATCTGCGATTTTTACCAGTTACGCGTGGCCAAAGCCAGCCGGGTAGCCCCGAGCGCCAAAGCGATAATCGACAGAAAATAAAGCACATCCCGCGAGTCAATCAGCCCCTTCGCGATGGTGCTGTAATGGAAGGCAATGCCGAGCTGCGCGAGCAAATACCCGCCCCGCCCCCACACGTTCAACGACACCAGCGCGTCGAACCCCGCATACAGCAGGTAGCACCCGAACGCCGCCACGATGAACGCAATCACTTGGTCGCGGGTGATGGCGGACGCGAAAATGCCGAGCGCCGCGAACGTCGCGGCAAGCAGCGCCAGCCCGATATAAGACCCCACCACCGCCGCCGAATCGACGTTGCCCTGCGGGGCGCCCAAATCCCAGACGCTCCAGTAATAGAGCAGCGTCGGCACGAGCGCGACCAGCGCCAGCAGCACGCACGCCAGATATTTCCCCATAATGAGCTGCCAGTCAGACAGTGGCCGCGTGAGGAGCAGCTCAATCGTACCGGCCTTCTTCTCCTCGGCAAACGTCCGCATCGTAATCGCGGGGACGAGAAACAGGAACACGAACGGCGCGATGTTGAAGAACGTCCCCAGATCGGCGTAGCCGAAATCGAGGACGTTGGAGCTGGGCAGCACCCATACGAACAGCCCCAGCAACACCAGAAACACCCCAATCACCACGTAGGCGATGAGTGAGTTGAAAAAGGCGTTGAATTCTTTCTGAAGAATGGAGAACATTTCGGGGGGAAAGGGAGGATGTGAGGGCGATGTGGGGATGTGGGGATGTGGAGATGTGCGGGGCGACTAGGTCGTCTGTGGTTCGGGTTGCTCCTCGTCCGGCGCGGCCTCGCTGGTCAGGCTCTGGAAGATTTGCTCCAGCGAGTTCTCTTCAATCCGAAGGCCCACCAACGGCCAACCCTGCTCGGCGGCGAGGCGCGAGATGGCGGCGCGGGAATCCGTAGCGGCGCTGATGCGGAAGGTGGTCGCGGCAGTTCCGGCGGCTGGCTCCACGGCCGTCACGCCCGGCAGGCGGCGCAGGGTGCGCGCGGCATCAAGCGGCTGCTCGAACTCGGCGATGGCGGTTACGCCGCTCCCCGCCCGCTGCCCCAGCTCGGCAACCGACGCATCGGCCACGAGCCGCCCGCGATTGATAATCACCACGCGGTCACAAATCGCGCGGACTTCTTGCAGGATGTGGGTCGAAAAAATGACCGTCTTATCCTGCCCGATGCTTTTGATGAGCGCCCGAATCTCAACGATCTGGTTCGGGTCCAGCCCCGTCGTCGGCTCGTCGAGAATCAAAACGGCCGGGTCGTGAACGAGCGCTTGCGCCAGGCCCACGCGTTGCCGGTAGCCCTTCGAGAGCGCCCCGATTTTCTTGTGGCGCTCGCGCTCCAGCCCCACCAGCCCGATCATCTCGCTCACGCGGCGGGTGCGGGTTTCGCCGCGCAGGCCGTGCAGCCCAGCGATGAAGCCGAGGTACTCAGCCACATATTGGTCGAGGTAAAGCGGATTATGTTCCGGCAGGTAGCCCACGACGCGGCGCACGGCCATAGAGTCGGTCAGCACGTCGTAGCCTTCCACCGTCACGGTGCCGCTCGTGGGCGGAATGAAGCCCGTCGCGATCTTCATCGTGGTACTTTTTCCGGCGCCGTTAGGCCCCAGAAAGCCCAGAATCTGGCCACGCTGTACCGAAAAAGAGATATCATCGACGGCCGCCTGCGGGCCGTAGCGTTTGGTCAGGTGCTGAACTTCGACTGCCATCCAAAGCGGGAAAGGAGGCCAAAAATACGGTTACAATCGGGGCTATCAGCGCACTCGGCCGAATCAGCCCCCCGAGAAGTACCCGGAGGACCGGTTTTCCGGCGCAATAGCTGCCCGCGAAGTGCTGATAATGCCGAATGGAGCAAACGTCCTTCCCACGAAGCGCGGTTAGAACCTCTGAACTCCGCTGAGCCGCCTTCGCGTTCAGGCGGGGTGTAGTGGGGTTAGGTCTGGTCAGACTGATATCAGCGCTTTACTTTGTGATTCGACATGAAAACCTATACAATCACCTTGGCACGCGATGAAGACGAAGCCCGTCTGTTCGAGCTCCTGCGCGACAGCCAGCTCGGCCCCGTCACCGTGAAGCCTGAACCGACCTTAGCCGAGCGGCAAGCCCGGGCGCGCCAGTTGGCGACACGTCCCACGCTTTCGCCGGAAGCACAAGCTCGTTCGCGTGAGATTGCCCTCCGAGGCGGCGATGGCCTCAGCATTGCTGACCCGGTGGCGTGGCAGCGCGCTCAGAGAGCCAAATATTAGCTCAACCAAAACAATGACTGTTTTAACCATTTCTGTACCGGATGCGGCGACCGCAGAAATCGTCGAGCATATCCGTCGGGTCGGTGGTACAGTAGCCGTTGGGGAGAAAACGCTTCCTAATAGTCCCCTGCCATTGCCGCCGTTGAAGCAGTTCACGCCGCAGGAAGAGGCCGAAATGTCGCGCATCATTCTGCAAGGCGGCGACCCGGTTGGTAGCCAAGAGCTAGCCCGTTGGTATGAAGAAGAGCGGAAGCGCGAACAGAGCCAGTTGCGCCCCGGCTACGAGTAACGAATGAAGCTCTTCGACTCCAACATTCTGATTTATTCTCCCCAGCCCGCCTATGCGTGGCTGATCCCGATGTGGTGGCCGGGTGGGTTCGTATCCGAAGTAACTTGGGTCGAAGCGCTCGGCTACCACCAAATCACCCCACGAGATCGCCAGTTTCTGGAAACGGCTTTTCGGCGCCTAACGCCTTTGGCCATTACACGGCCTATCGTGGAAGAAGCTATCAGGTTGCGGCAGGAGCGCAAAATGGGGTTAGGCGACGCCCTGATTGCTGCAACCGCCGTGCTGCACAACCTTCCGCTGGTGACACGCAACGAGCGAGATTTTGTCGGAATTGCCGGTTTGCACGTCGAGAATCCGTTTCCGACGTCCCCCTGAACCTCCCCTCCGTACCTTCGCGTTTGCACTAGCTGGCCGGGTTGGCGCTCTTTCCGTGAGCGGCGGCCCGGCTGCTGTTTTCCTAGTCGGCGGACGGGCAAACCCGTCTTTTGGCCCCTATCTAACCTGAATGGCGCTCGATTATCTCAACCTGCTCAATGAGCCGCAGCGCGCGGCCGTGCTCAATACCGATGGCCCGACGATGATTATCGCGGGGGCCGGGTCGGGGAAGACGCGTGTACTGACGTACCGCATCGCCCACTTGCTCGAAAAAAACGTCGACCCGCACAACATTCTCTCCCTGACCTTCACCAACAAGGCCGCCAAAGAGATGCGGGCGCGGATTGAGAAGGTCGTCGGGCCGGCGGCGAAGGGCTTGTGGATGGGCACGTTCCACTCCGTTTTCGCTCGGATTCTGCGCGCTGAGGCCGATAAGCTCGGCTACCCGAAGCATTTCACGATTTACGACACCGACGACGCCCGCACGCTCATCCGGCAGCTCCTCAAAGAGCTGAACCTCGATGATAAAGTGTACAAGCCCGCCACGGTGCTCGGGCGCATCTCGGCGGCGAAGAACAAGCTGATTTCGGTGCAGCAGTATTTGTCGGATGCGCAAATCCGGCGCGACGATGAGGCCGCGCAGCGCCCCGCTATCGGGCAGCTCTACCAGATGTATCAGCAGCGGTGCTTCCGCGCCGGAGCGATGGATTTCGACGACCTGCTCTACCAAACCAACGTCCTCTTCCGCGACCATACCGACGTCCTCAACAAGTACCAGAACCTGTTCAAGTACGTGCTGGTCGATGAGTATCAGGACACGAACTTCTCGCAGTACCTCATCACACGGAAGCTCGCGGCGAAGGACCGGAATATCTGCGTCGTGGGCGATGATGCGCAGAGTATTTACGCCTTTCGCGGCGCCGACATTACCAATATTCTGAATTTCGAGCGCGATTATCCGGAGCTACAAGTCTTCCGCCTCGAACAGAATTACCGCTCGACGCAGCACATCGTGAAGGCGGCGAACTCGGTCATCAAGCAGAACAAGCAGCAGCTCCGGAAAGACGTTTTTTCGGAGAACGAAGCCGGTTCGCTCATCGAAGTCCTGCGTGCGATGAGCGACAACGAGGAAGGCCGCCTCGTGGCGCACTCCATTTACGAGGAGCGCTCAAATAACCACCTTTCCTACGAGGATTTCGCGATTCTGTACCGCACCAACGCGCAGAGCCGCTCCCTCGAAGAAGCCCTGCGACGGCAGAATATCAAGTACCGCATCGTCGGGGGCTTGTCGTTCTATCAGCGGAAGGAAATCAAGGATTTGGTGGCGTACCTGCGCCTCGCCGTCAACCCGAACGATGAGCAGGCGCTGCGCCGCGTCATCAACTACCCGAAGCGCGGCATTGGCGATTCGACCATCGAAAAGCTTGTCGTTTTCGCCAACGAAACCAACCACGACCTCTGGGAAATCGTCTGCTCCCCGGCCGGGGCGCTCGGCACGAACCGGCAGAGCGGCGGCGTACGCGAGTTCGCCGAAACGATTCAGGATTTCCAGCGAATCGCCCTCGCGCAGGATGCGTCGGAAGCGGCCCGCTACATCGCCAAGCGCTCCGGCGTGCTCGATGATTTGTACGCCGATAAGAGCATCGAAGGCATCACGCGCCACGAAAACCTGCAAGAGCTGCTCAACGGCGTCAGCGAGTTTACCGACAACCCGGAGCGCGACGACAAGAGCCTCGGCGCGTTTCTGCAAGAGATTTCGCTCCTCACCGACGCCGATTCCAAGGGGCAGGAACAGGGTGAGCACGTCACGATGATGACGATTCACTCCGCGAAAGGGCTTGAATTCCGCAACGTGTACATCGTCGGGCTGGAAGAAAACCTGTTCCCGAACCAGATGGCCGTCGGCTCCCGCACGGAGCTGGAAGAAGAGCGCCGCCTGTTCTACGTCGCGATTACCCGCGCCGAGAAGAAGCTTGTGCTGAGCTACGCCACCAGCCGCTACCAATGGGGCAACCTGCGCCCGTGCGAGCCAAGCCGGTTTCTGGCCGAAATCGACCCGCAATACGTGCAGGTCAAGTTTGCGCCCGGCGGCGGCGGCAGTGGCGACGATAACCCGTTCGGCCGCGTGGTGGAGCGCAAAACCGCTGCCTCGAAGCTCGGTCCGCCGCCAGTGCGGCCCCAGCAAGCCACTATTTACAAGGCGCCGCTTGACTTTCAGCCGTCGGACACCAGTAACTTGCAGGCCGGACAACGAGTAGAACACCCCAAGTTCGGCTTCGGCCAAGTGACCGTCGTCACCCGCGAGCCAGCGGGTACGAAAGCTATCATACAGTTCGAAGAAGTCGGCGAAAAGACGCTTCTATTGACCTTTGCGAAGCTGAGAATTCATTAGTTTTTGGTTGACGATTTTTAGTTTTTGGGCTGATGGGTTGATTGTAAGGCGGTTTTTGATTTCGATTTTGAAAGTTATTTCTGAGCGATTCTTTCGTTGGAAATAATTAAAAGTCAGTAAGACAAAAACCAATAAACTCCAATCCCAAAAACCGCAAACTAAAAACCAAAAACCAACCCCACCTATGACCCCGACCCAACAACTTTTGAAGCGCGAGTACGGCACGATGATCTTCGATCTGGCGCGCCGCCTCACCTCGCTCGACGACCGCGACGAACGCACCCGCCAAGCGCAGCTCGTGGTGAACCTGATGTTAAAGCTCAACCCGGACGCCCGGCAGCTCGCCGACCCACAGCCCACGCTCTGGCATCATATGCTGATGATGGGCGCGGGGGAAATCGACGTGGAATGCCCGTTTGAGCTACCCGTCGTCGGTCCCGATGATATGGCGCAGGGCAAGCCCGAACGCCTCGATATGCGCCTTCGCTTGCCGAAGACGCGCCATTACGGCCGTCATCTGGAAACGCTCGTGCAGCAAGCTTCCCGCCTCACCGACCCCGAAGAGCGCGAAGGCGCCATCGTATCGGTCGGGCGCCTGATGAAGGCTTTCTACCGCACGTACAACAAGGATGTGGTGGCCGATGCCGTCATTCTGAAAGACATGAACGCCCTCTGCGAAGGCAAGCTGACCGACATTCCGCTGGCGCGCATCGAGGCCGAGCGGCTGTTCGATTCCGCCCTCGTGGCGGGCAACGGCCCCGGTCAGCCCCTCAACGACGCTTCCCGCAAGTTCGGCAAGAAAAGCGGCGGTGGCGGCGGCGGCGGTGGTGGCGGAATGGGTAAAAAGCGCAAGCGCTAGTTCAGGAAGGATGTGTTTAAGAACGATGTGAAGATGTGAAGGATGTGCTGATGTGTGCTAGCTGCACATTTCTCACATCCTTCACATCCCCCACTTCTCCTCACACGTCTCCCCTCTCACATCAGAAAAACAATGGCTGCATTTGAAGTTATCGGCGGACAGCGTCTGCACGGAGAGATTACGCCGCAGGGCGCCAAAAACGAGGCATTGCAGATTATCTGCGCGGTATTGCTTACGGCTGAGCCGGTAACGGTGACGAATATTCCGGATATCCGCGACGTTAATAAGCTCATCGAGATGTTGGGCGAGATGGGCGTCAAGACCGAGAAGCTCGCGCCCGATACGTGGCGGTTTCAGGCCGATGCCGTCGATTTGGATTACCTCGAATCGGAGCGGTTCGTGCAGCAGGGCCGGGCTTTGCGCGGCTCGGTGATGATTCTGGGGCCGTTGCTGGCGCGCTTCGGGCGGGCTAAGCTCCCGAAGCCCGGCGGCGATAAGATCGGTCGTCGGCCGCTCGACACGCACTTCCGCGGGCTGGAGCAGCTCGGCGCGGCGTTCACGTACAACTCGCACGACGATTTTTACCACATCCGCGCTACCGGCGGGCGCCTCGAAGGCACGTATATCCTGCTCGATGAAGCCAGCGTAACTGGTACCGCCAACGTGGTGATGGCCGCCGTACTGGCGAAGGGCACCACCGAGCTGTACAACGCCGCGTGTGAGCCGTATTTGCAGCAGCTCTGCAAGATGCTGGTGCGTATGGGGGCGAAAATCGACGGGATTGGGTCGAACCGCCTGTATATCCACGGCGTGGATGTGTTGGGCGGCACCGACCACCGCATGCTGCCCGATATGATTGAAATCGGCTCGTTCATCGGCCTCGCCGCCATGACCGGCTCCGACATCACCATCAAGGATTGCCAAGTGCCCGAGCTGGGCATAATTCCGGACACGTTCCGCAAGCTCGGCATCCGCATCCACCAGCGCGGCGACGATTTGCACATCCCCCGGCAAGACCATTATCAGATCCAGAGCTACATCGACGGCTCGATTCTGACGATTGCCGACCAAATCTGGCCCGGCTTCACGCCTGATTTGCTCAGCATCGCCCTAGTAGTCGCGACGCAAGCGCAAGGCACCGTTCTGATTCATCAGAAGATGTTCGAATCGCGCCTGTTCTTCGTCGATAAGCTGATTGACATGGGCGCCCAAATCATCCTCTGCGACCCGCACCGCGCCACCGTCATCGGCCTCGACAAGCGCGTGCCCCTACGCGGCATCACGATGGCATCACCAGACATCCGCGCCGGGGTGGCGCTCCTAATCGCCGCCCTCTCCGCCGACGGCCGCTCGGTCATCGAAAATTCCGAACAGATTGACCGGGGTTATCAGCACATTGATGTGCGGCTACGGGCGCTGGGCGCGCAGATTAAACGACTGTAGGTCAGTTTCTTAAACTACAGTCTCTTGTTTGAAAAGCCTGCCGTCCGAAGCTAAGGAATTTTGTTTTACAAGATTATCACGCAATGGAACACGGCGGTATCAGGTTGCTAGTGCATCAATTGGGGTTTCGAGCAATTGATTAAAAATTTGTTTGGGAGTTTTCCAGTCGAGGGTTAGTCGGGGTCGCTCGTTGAGGGCTTGCTGAACCCAGTTGAGCTTCTGGGCCGAGACGG
>JANNMJ010000081.1:0-4368 GCA_031397815.1 Hymenobacteraceae bacterium | reverse complement strand
GAATGTTATCTGCTGCTGATCCGCAGCTACATGCGGGCGGGCACAAGGCCACGCCCCTACAGGGATGGTTGGGAATTAAAACGCGCCCGGCAGTCCATAACCGCCGTGCGGGCCAGAGGCCCGCGAATAGGCGACACGGGGCAGAGCCCCCGCGTCAGGCGCGTTGCGTTCTCCCCAAAAAAGACAGCCCCCTCGGCCTTGCGGCGGAGGGGGCTGTTTTGATTTGACGGTCACCGGCCTAACCGTACTGACCAGCTAGAACGCCAGAATCTACGCCTCGTCGTCTTCCAACAACGCCAGCTCGATGTGGACGACGTGGCCGGAATCGTTGCGGACGACGAGTTTCGGGCCGCTCCCGGCGAGGGCCATCAGCAGGAACTGGTGTAGGGCGTCGCCCGCCGGGAGGACGGCGGCGTTGGCGGGCGCCGGATCACGCGGGTCGGTGGCGCGGTAGAGTGAAACGGGACCGCCTTCGGGAAGGCGTACTTGCACGAGGCGGTAGCGTTCGGGGTCGGTGTAGGTATCGAGGTCGATGAGGACCTGCGTTTGGCCGGTTTGGATGGTCCGGCGGCGCTCCCCGGCGGGGTTGTGGATGCGCCGGCGCTCGAAGTAGCGCTGCGTGTAGTAGGCGAGCACCTGCGTTGGCTCCTCTTTGTAGCAGAGGCTGAGGAGGTGGTAATTCTCGGTAAGGCGGTTGGTGAGGCGGGTGCGGAGGTCGCGGCGCGTGGCGCGGGCTTTCTCGGTATCGCCTTGCTCGGTGATGTGGTCGGTACGGGTGTCGGTGAAGGCCGCGAAGGCCGTTTCGGTATCCGTGACGAGGGAATCGGCCAAGGCGCCGAACGCCGCTTTGTTGGCGGTGAGGGTGGCAAGGAAGCCTTCCAACAGCGTCGGCAGGTCACCGATTCGGGCTTTGGTGTACTGCTCCACCCGATACGGAAACAGGAGCGTCCGCAGATGCGCCTGCTCGGCCGAAGCCACGATCGCCGTAATAAGGGTATTGACGCGGCTTACCGCCTTCTCGGCCGTAGCACGCGCCGTGACGGTATCGCCACTAGCCGCGAGCTGTTCGCGCTCGGCCACATTGAGCGCCTTTTGAGCCATTCGGGCTTCATCGGAGAGGAGGCCGGTGGCGGTCTTCGCTTCCTTCATCATCTCCCCAAGAGTAGGAGTGGTGGGAAAGTCAGTGGCCGCTAGGAAGCGGGTAGAGTGGTCAAGAAAGCCGGAGTAGAGAGCGGCGTGGGGTTGTCTCGAATCCTCAAACAGGTCGAGACAAAACTTCTTCAAGTCCAACATGGGGAATTGGGGGGTTTGGGTGAATGGCCAAGTGAGCGTTCATGTGCGTGATGAGTGAGTGGTTTAGGCCGGCAAATTACATCTGATTTTCGATTTACCAACTTGCGTAGCTATTTCAAACTAAAAAAAGACGGCACACCCAAATAGGGGTGCCGTTTCGAGCTAAAGAAATAGGGCACACACAAATGAGTGTGCCACTCCGCGCTAAAGAAACACGGCACACACATTTTGGTGTGCCGCTCCGCGCTAAAGAAACACGGCACACACATTTGTGTGTGCCGCTCCGGGACGGAGAAACACGGCACTCCATTTTGTGTGTGCCGCTCCGAGGCGAGCCTATGGGGCTGGCTACTGGCGCGTCCCCGTCAGGGGCAACGTTCTCAGTCCGACCATACAGATGTAGGTTCCCTTAAAGCCGCCGCTAATGTGCCTAACGTCTCGCTGGCCGACCTTTGCGCTACTATTCCACCTGCTCCCGCTTCCTCGCTCCATTATGCTATCTCTGCTGAGTAGTTCTCTAGGCCGCCTACGGGTGGTCGCCTTCCTCGAAGGCATCTCTTTTCTGGTGTTGCTGCTGATTGCGATGCCCCTCAAGTACGCCTTTGGGCAGCCGCTGGCGGTGAAGCACGTCGGGATGGCGCACGGCGTCCTGTTCGTGGGCTACGTCTTCCTGCTGCTGATTGTCGCGCTGGAGCGGAGCTGGTCGGCGAAGAAGATATTGCTGGCCTTTGGTGCCTCGCTGGTGCCGCTGGGCACGTTTTGGGCTGATAAGCACCTGTTTCGGGCGTAGGCAAGCGTCCGTAATTAACCTAAGTTGCGGCGTATTAACTGGCCCCGAAGGGGCTACCCTTCGGTAGCCGGGGGCAAAGCCCCCGGACTGGTTGAATAGCGGCTAAGTGGCCCTGAAAGGGCTACCTCGACGATGGCACGGCTTGCGCTAGCCGTGATTATGGGGACAGGTAGCCCCTTCGGGGCCGCCTTTTGCGGAGCCTTGTGAACCGCGGGCGTTGCCCCCGGCTACCGAAGGGTAGCCCCTTCGGGGCCAATTGGGGACTATAATAATCCGCAACTTGGGTTAATTTCTCGCTTCCCCTTCCCCAAAATAACCCTACACTAATTGCGCCGCCGCCGTCACGCGCCGGGCGCGGGTCTCGGTGGTTTTGGCGGTGCTGATTTGCAGGAGCGCGCCTTTGCGGGCGGTCACGGTCTGGGCATCCCAACGGGCGCGGGCACCGGGACGGGCGGCGAGGGCGTCGGCCAGATCATCGGGCACGGTCAGTGCCTCTACTTCATCAATGGCCTCCCACGAGCCGTTGGCCTTCGCGGCGTCAATGCGGGCCTGTCCGGCGGGGGTCATCAGGCCATTTGCCACTAGCGCCTCGATGCGCGTCTTGTTCAGCTTCGACCACACGCTTTTCCGCTTGCGGGGCGTAATCAGGAGCATCGTCTGCGTGTCAGAGAGCTTGCGCGGGAGCGAGTCGATCCAGCCGAAGCACAGGGCTTCCTCTACAATGTCGGCGTAAGTGAGAAGGCGCGGCTCACGGCCTACCTTCTTATCGTAAATCAGCCAGATGCCTTGCGTCTGCGTGTGGTGCGCCGTGAGCCAAACGCGCCACGCAGCACGGTCGGGGAAGTAATGGCGGGGGTAATCAGCGACGGTCATAGGGGGGAAATGTAGCAAGCTCTGTCCCAGAGCCGGGGCGAACGGGTGTCAAAAATCAGCCGGAAAGATCCAAAAACCCAACGAGCCTTCACTCTAAGTCGAAAGGCACTTGACAGCACCCAGAAAGCCAGCGGGCATATTCACCTCTATCCGGCATCAAAAGAAACTCCCTACCCCGCTCACAACCCCTAACTAACACTACCGCAACACTATTGAATGTTACTTTTGAGTTCGCGCCCGACCGCGCCCTACTCCGCCACCCCCCATGCGCCTACTATCTACGTCTACCCGTCTGCTTTTCCTTGCCCTGTTCGGCGTTTCGCTGACCGGGCACGCCCAAATCACCATCGACCGCACCGATATGCCGAACGTCGGCGATACGCTGCGCATCAGTAACGGCATCCCCGACCCCACGCTCGACCTGCTCACCACGGGCGCCAACCAGACGTGGGACTTCAGTCAGCTCGTCCCGACGTCGCAGACCGTGCGCGGTTTCCAATCGGTAGCGAGTACCGGCGGGCTATTCCCCATCATCTTCGGCTTCGGCACCAATCAGGCGACCATCGCCACTAAAGTGCAGCTCCCGCTGGATTCGCTTCCCGGCGGCGGCATCACCCTCGGCGACATCTTCGGTTTCTTCAAGGAGACCGGGGCTGATTTCCGGCAGGTCGGTTACGGCGCGTCGTTCAACGGCCTGCCCGTGCCGGTGACGTTCCGGTCGGCGGCGCAGCAGGATGTTTTCTATCGATTCCCGCTCACGTTCGGCACGCAGGACTCATCACGGTCGAGCTTCGAGGTGAACGTCCCCGGCACCGCCTACCTCGCCCAAGACCAGAACCGCGTCAATAACTGCGACGGCTGGGGCAC
Organism: Hymenobacteraceae bacterium; assembly: GCA_031397815.1. Taxonomy (GTDB): domain Bacteria; phylum Bacteroidota; class Bacteroidia; order Cytophagales; family Hymenobacteraceae; genus JANNMJ01. Next base: position 545 of record JANNMJ010000081.1, on the reverse strand, counting down.
CCTCACCACGCCGTTCGGCACGTTTCCGACCATCCGCGTCGTGACCCGCCTCGACACCTACGATTCGCTCGCCCTCACCGGTCAAACGCCCATCGCCCTCCAAATCCCGACCCGCCACGAGTACAAGTGGATCGGTAAAAACCAAGGGATTCCGCTCCTCACCATCACCACCACTGCCCTCGGCGGTCAGGAAGCCATCACCGCCGTCGAGTACCGCGACATTCCCCGCCGCATCACCCTCGGCACCCGCGCCGAAGCCGCCGCGCTCGGCGCCATCGGCCTCAGCCCGAACCCGGCCGCATCGGGCGCCGCCATCCGCCTCCACAACCTGCCCACCGGCCCCGTAACCGTCACCGTCTCCGACGCCCTCGGCCGCGTGGTAGCGCAACGTACCGTGACCGGCCCCGAAGCCCGCCTCTCCCCTGCTGATTTGGTCACCGCCCACGGCGTGCTCACCGTGCGCCTGCAAACCAGCAAGGGGACGGCGGTTAGGCGGTTGGTGCGGGAGTAGGTAGGCCGATAAGCCTTTCATAAACGAGGTCGGG
>JANNMJ010000187.1:0-5078 GCA_031397815.1 Hymenobacteraceae bacterium | reverse complement strand
GGGCGAAATCCTAACGTGTGGCCAGCTGTGTCCCAGTTTTGGTTAAAATACGGCTAATCACCGCCATCTGTGGTACTGTGCTGGCCACGCGCGGTATGAGGGCAGGTCATCGATTCCAACTTACCCCACCACCACCTCAACCACCAGCACCGTAGACCCCCCCTTATCGTCATCCGTCACGAGCAGCAGCTCATACCCGGCGGCGGTTCGGCGGCGCACCGCCACACCTTCGACCTTCTCGCGGAACGGCCGGTTATCGGGCCAGGTGAGCTGCGCGAAGTGGCCCTCGGCCGGTTTTTCAGGGTCGAGGACGCCGACGAACGAGCCTAAGACTTCGCCATCCAGCACCGGGTCGCGGGTTTTTTCCACGGAAGCCGTTACGAACAGGCGGTCTTCAAAAAAGGTGGCGCCGGAGAGGCCGCCGGGGTAGCCGTCTACTTCCGGCACGGTGTACTGGTGCGGCCGGATGGTGGGCGGCTCTCGGTACGGCGGCCGGATGGCGTAGTAAGCATCTTCCATCTTGAAGCGGAAGCCGAGGCGACCGGCTGTTGTGCCGACGGGCCGTTGAAACAGCCACAGATGCTTCGCTGTGGCAGCCATCGCTTCGATATTCAGCGACTGACCAGCCGGTAGATATTGCCGGAGCGATTGGTACAAAACGCTCAGCGAAACGGGGAAAACGGTCAGGCTGCTCGCATTTTGGAATTGGAAATCGACCCAAAAGCCGCCTTCCCGAACGGAGGTCGCGCCTGACCCGGCGAGCAGGAGCGCGCCGGGGTCGCGGGGGAGCGGCGGCAGAAACGTCATCGCTTCCAAGTCAGGCTTCAACGCCTTCGGAATCCGTCCGGATGAGAAGTGCGCCGTTTCGAAGAGTCGAATCGGCTCGCCGGGCGCCAAATCGCTCGCCTGAAAACGGTACAGAAACGGCGCATCATCGGAAATGACGAACACCGTCTCGCCCACCAGCTCAATCCCCGACGCCGACGGCAGCGGCAGCGGGGCGGAAGAAAGAATCGTGGCACGCAGCATAGGGTACAAACTTAGGCAGGCGCTGTAAGGAAGGGCCGCAACGGGCGTCAGTCAGGCAACAGGCTCATTCTTATGTCTTCGTCTTCTTCGTTTCGCTTACCCCTCGCCGGACTGGTTTTCGTCGTTGCCGTCGCGCTCAACGCCTGCAAAAAAGACGACCCCGCGCCCCCCGATACCACCGACCGCGACGTGTTCGCCTTCGTCGCTGCTTCCGATACGGCCGCGTGGTTCGGCCTCGACTCAGCGTTGCGGGTCAAAACCACCGGCAGCGGCCACAGTACCCCGTGGTTACGCGTCCGGTATAATGCCACCGCCGCTCTCCAGCTCGACGCTGCCACTGGTCGCGTCCGTCCCGGCGCCGTCTTCGCCGAAGGCGCTCTGATTGTGAAGGAGCTGCACCGCACGCCCACCAGCGGCGTCGCGCAATACGCCGTCATCCGCAAAGACCCGCGCAACGCCAACGCCGCCGCCAACGGCTGGGTCTGGGCCATCTACAACGCCGACGGTACGCCCGAGGTAAGCGCCACCGCCAAAGGCCTCGGCTGCACCGGCTGCCACGCGCAAAGCGGTAATCTGGACGCTACGCTGATGAATCAGTTCTTTCCGTAAGGGGTAGGGGGAGATTTGAGGGGGATGTGAAGGATGTGGTTGGATTCTCATGGCGGGCTGTATCTGGGTGTCCCCCCACCCCGCCCCATTGGGGCACCCCACCCCACCGGGGCGGGGAGTTTTCAGGCTTAACGCATTTACGAACGAACTCCCCGCCCCCTTGGGGGAGGGGTGCCCCGAAGGGGCGGGGTGGGGAACGCGGTTGAGCAATGCGGCTGAGCAAACCCAACCACAGCAACCCAGCAAACCACCCCCACGCGCTGTGCTATCTGATTTAGAAAAACTCACCCAATTACAACAAAAATTTTAGCTAAACCTGACCCTTTACCCTACCTTTAACGTTCAGGCTAGCCAACAGGCCACTTCGATATGGACGCCGAACGCATCAAAGAAAAACTAGCCATTTTAGCTGATTCCGCCAAGTACGACGTTTCCTGCTCTTCATCGGGGGGGAAGCGGAAGAACGCGAACGGCGGTTTGGGGAACTCCGAAGGAATGGGCATCTGCCATTCGTTTACCGAAGACGGGCGGTGCGTTTCGCTGCTGAAAATCCTGCTCACCAACTACTGCATCTACGACTGCGCGTACTGCGTCACGCGGCGCTCGAACGACGTGAAGCGCGTGGCATTTACCGTGGCGGAAGTGGTGGAGCTGACAATGAGCTTCTACCGCCGCAATTACATCGAAGGGCTGTTCCTGTCGTCGGGCATCTTCAAAGACCCCGACACCACGATGGAGCGCCTCGTGCGCATTGCGCGGGAGCTGCGCGTGACGCACAAATTCAACGGTTACATCCACCTCAAAACCATCCCCGCCGCGTCGGCTGACCTGATCGCTGAAGCCGGGCGCTGGGCCGACCGCCTTTCCGTGAACATCGAGTTGCCGAGCGAGGTGAGCTTGCAGTCGCTCGCGCCGGAGAAGAATTACCACGATATCGAGGTGCCGATGGAGCTGATTCGCGATCAAGCGCGGGCGGCGCGCGAGGAAAGCAAAGTCATCAAGACGGCGCCGCGCTTTGCGCCCGCCGGGCAGAGTACGCAGCTCATCGTGGGGGCATCGCCGGAAACCGACCAGCAGATTCTGACGCTTTCTGATAAGCTCTACCGCGATTTCAGTCTGAAGCGCGTCTACTATTCCGGCTACGTGCCGATTCGGGAGTCCGGGCCGTTGGCGGTGGTAGAAGCGCCGCCCGTGCTGCGCGAGCATCGGCTGTACCAAAGCGATTGGCTGATGCGGTATTACGGCTTCGATGCGCAGGAAATCACGACGCCGGAAGCGCCGAATCTGGCGCTCGATATCGACCCAAAACTCGCGTGGGGCTTGCGGAACCGCGATTTATTCCCCGTCGATGTCAACGCCGCCGATTACGAATTGCTCCTGCGCGTGCCGGGCATCGGAGTGCGGTCGGCGCAGCGGATTGTGGCGGCGCGGCGCACGATCCGCCTCACCACGGAACACCTTAAAAAGCTCGGCGTCGTGCTGCGGCGGGCGCGCTATTTCCTCGTCGCCGACGGCCCCGTGCCGTTCACCGACCGCCTTATCGGCGAGCTGGATTCCAGCGCCCTCAAGCGCCGCCTGCTCGTGCAGGATTCTGGCGCGCGCCGGGCGTTGCAGCAGAGTCAGCTGAGCTTGTTTGCGTAGCGGCCTAATGCTGGGTGCCTGACCAGCGTGGCCAGCTCTGTCCCAGAGATGGTGTCATACAGCGAACTAACACCGTCTCTGGGACAGAGCCGGCTACGTCGGGTTGGCGTCAATAGGCGAATCGACACCGTCTCTGGGACAGAGCCGGCTACATCAGAGCTGGCCACCAACATTACCCATGAATCAAACCATCAGCTAAATCTGTGATCCACTGCACCTACGACGGCACCTTCGACGGTCTCCTCACCACGCTCCGCGAAATCTGGCAGCGGCGCACCGAGGCGCTCAGCATCCGGCCCGTCGGCGGCGCGCAAGCGGGGCTATTCGCGGAAACGCTGTTCGTGCCGACCGATGAGATTACCGCCCGCACCGTCTGGACGAACCTGCTCCGCTGGCTCCCCGAAGCGGCGCGGGAGCGACTGTGGTACGTTTTCCTGACCGAGCAGCCCGATGCCGAGCTGCTCATCTACCGTTACATCAGCCAAGCAATCGCCCAAAAAGGCGCCGATATCAGCGACCAGTACGCCGACGATACCGTGCGCCGCGTCCACGAGCTGAGCCGCGCCGTGGGGCGTGAGCAGCACCGGATGCAGGCGTTCGTGCGGTTCGAGCAGACCGAGGCTGGGCTGTACCACGCCACCATCGAGCCGGAAGTAAACGTGCTGCCGGTCATCGCAGGGCACTTTCAGCGCCGCTACGCCGATCAGCATTGGCTCATTTACGACAAGCGCCGCCACTACGGCATCCGGTACGACGGCCGTCGGGTGCGCCTCGTGCGGCCCGAGTCAACGATGGCTACTGCCGCTTCCACCCGTCGTGCCGCCGTGTTGCCCGCCGCGCTGACCCAGCGTGAGCCGGTCTTCCAGCATCTCTGGCAGACATATTACGATTCGGCCACTATCGCCGCCCGCCGCTCCCCGGAGCGCCACCGCCGCCACTTGCCGAAACGCTACTGGAAGCATCTCACCGAAAAACGCCCGCGCTTGGGTTCGGGTGTCACGAAAACCCCGTGAGCTTGGGCCGAAAAAAGCCGTTCCGCCCACCGTGCGCTTGCTGCACGATGGGCGGAACGGCCTACGGTTTTTCCTTCTCTTAAAGAACGCCGTCGATGACCGAAATCAGGCCGTTTGCGCTCGGTACATCAGCCGTCAAGACTTTGACTTTGCGGGCGAGTTTGCCGCCGGTTATCCAAATGTCGCCGTCTTTGCGCACAACGCTCAGCACGGAACCATCAAGCGCGGTCAGCTCGACAGGCTTATTTTCGGCTAACTCGGCGAATCTGTGCGTACCGGGAATGATGTAGCGCGGCAGCATATCCTTCGGGACTTGCAGCTTCGGCGACATCGGGAGCAGCGCGGCATCGGTCGGCGCGAGGACGGTTACTTCCTCTGTTTCGAGCTTTTTGTCGAGGCCGTTCTGGCGGAGCGCCATCTGGAGCAGCAAGTGATCGCGCCACGGCGAGAGGTTCTGCATCACCGAATTTTTCGGGAGCGAGTTATGCTCATCGTACACCACGCTTTCGCCGGTCTGCGTCTGCGCTTTGATGGCCTCTGGCGCCATCGTGGCCTCGTCGTGCGCTCGCGCCTCGGCTACGCGCTGACGGGCAAGGGCGGTCATGTCGTTTTCGGGGAGCTGGATGCTGCGGCCTCTTTGCTTGTTGACCGCCACGCCGCCGCCCGTCGGCTTGGCTTGCGGATTGACCGTGATGGCGGCCGTCGGCTTGGAAGTGGCAGCGGGCTTAGCGGTCGGCTTAGCAGCGGCTTTCGGGGTTGATTTGGGTTGAGCGGCGGGCTTCTTGG
>JANNMJ010000211.1:0-4497 GCA_031397815.1 Hymenobacteraceae bacterium | reverse complement strand
AGGCCACGCCCCTACGTTGGCTGGTCACGGGCGCTAACTGGCAGGTTAAGAGACCTGCGAATAATCGACACGGGGCCGGAGCCGCGTCAAGCATAGTTGAGGCGCCTTGCGAATACTGCCAAAACGGCGCAAATTCTGCCATAATCCACCCTTTTTGCTGCCATAAATACCCTCTGAGGTCGCTTTAATACCCTCCGAGGTCCCTTTAATACCCTCCAAGGTCACTTTAGCTACCTCTGAGGTGACTTTAATACCCTCTGAGGTCCCTTTAATACCCTCTGAGGTTCTTTTAATACCCTTCAAGGTCACTTTAGCTACCTCCGAGGTCCCTTTAGCTCCCTCCGAGGTTCGGTTTACCCGCAGAGATGCGCATCCTTTAAGGATACCCGCAGACGAAATACGGCCTACGTCCGACCTTTGCCCGTCCATGCCTGCTCCCTCTCCTTCTGCCGCCCCGCCGAGCCACGTCGATTTGGTGCTGCCGTGCTACAACCCGCCCGCCGGTTGGGCGTCGAATCTGGTTGCGGCCGTCACGCGGTTGCGGGCGTTGGTGCCCGACGTGGCGTGGCGCGTGCTGGTCGTTAACGATGGCTCCCCGCGTGGTGTGACCGACGCCGATGTGGCGTTGCTCCGCCAATCGCTCCCCGCTTTTGAGTACGTGGCGTACCCCGAGAATCGGGGAAAAGGCTACGCGCTCCGGCAGGGCGTCGGGCGCACCACAGCGCCGCTCGTCCTCTTCACCGATATCGATTTTCCGTACGAAGAGACCAGTATGGCCGCCCTGCTGGCCGTTCTGCGCAACGATGAGGCCGACGTAGCCACCGGCGCCCGCGATGAGGTGTACTACGCGAGCGTGCCGCGTCGGCGGGTGCTCATCTCCAAAATGCTGCGCGGCGCCACCCGTTACCTCCTCGGGCTAGCCGTCAGCGACACGCAGGCCGGGCTGAAAGGCTTCAATGCGCGCGGGCGCGAGATGTTCCTACAAACCACCATCGACCGGTACCTCTTCGACCTTGAATTCATCTTCCTCGCCTCCCGTGGGGCGGCGGGGCTGCGCGTACGTCCGGTGCCGGTGCGCCTGAAACCGGGCGTCGTTTTCTCTGATATGAACGCCCAGATTCTCATTACCGAAGCCCGCTCGTTCGCCCGGCTGCTCACAGCGCGTTTCAAATGAGTACCCAAAACCCACCAATTCGCCGCGCCGGACGGGGGTGGCTGGTCGCGATTTTTGGCGCCGCAGCCGTGGCATTCAGCCTCCTCTCGCTGGTCAATCACTATCTGTTCCGAACGTTTTCCTACGATCTGGGCCTGTTCAACCACGCGATGTGGGATTACGCCCATCTGCGCTGGAATGCGAACTCGGTCAAGCAGTTCGACAATATCCTCGGCGACCACTTTACCGTTCTACAGCTCGCCTTCGCCCCGCTCTGGTGGGTTTTCCGGTCGTGGACGCTGCTGGTCGTACAGATTGGGGCGGTCCTCTTCGGTGGCTGGGGCGCGTGGCGACTTCATTCGGCCCGCCTCCGCGATACCGACCCGCACGCTTCGGCGGCTTCCGCCCGTTGGCTGACGCTGCACTTTTTCTGCATCTGGGGCCTCTGGACCGCCCTCGGCTTCGATTATCACGATAACGTCGTCGGGGCGATGTTCCTGCCGTGGCTGCTGCTGGCGTTTTACGAGCGTCGCGGCCGGTTGGCGCTGCTCGTTACCCTCGCCATTCTGCTCAGCAAGGAGAATATGGCGCTCTGGCTCGTGTGCGTCGGGCTTGGGTTGGCGTGGCTTTACCGCACCGACCAGCGCCGCTACTGGGCGCTGGGCCTGAGCGTGGCGGGCGGCGTGTATTTCAAAGTGGTGACGGGGTTGGTGATGCCCGCCATCAGCCCGACCGGCACCTACATCTACACCCAGCACTACGCTGCGCTGGGGCAGAATTTCGGCGAAGTAGCCCAAACGCTTCTTTCCCGGCCGCTCTTCGCGATCAGTCTGTTATGGCGCAATTTTCCGCAGCAGGTGGGTGGCGACGGGGTCAAGGCGGAGCTGCATTTGCTGGTGTTGCTGTCGGGCGGACTGGCCCTGCTGCGCCGCCCGGCCTACGCCGTGATGCTGGCCTCGATTTACGCGCAGAAGCTGCTCAGCTCGTTACCCGCTTTGTGGGGCACGGGGTATCAGTATTCGATTGAGTTTGTGCCGATTCTGAACGCTGCCGTCGGTCATTGGGTGTTGAGTCGGCCATCGTCGGAGCCGATTATCACGCGACTGGCGGCTTTGGTGCCTGCGCGGCTGCGGGCGCTGCCTCGCCCGGTGGTGGCCGCTTTTACGGCCCTGTTGGCGCTGGGGGGCACGCAGCTGCTGCTCAGCTCGCCGCACTCGCCGGGGGTCGACAAAACGCAGCTGCGCTTTTTCTCCAAGCGCCACTATCGCACCGACTACGACGCGGCGGCTATCCGGCGCGGCCTGGCCGTTATCCCACCCGATGTACCAGTCAGTGCGCACTCCGACCTTCAGGCGCACCTCGCCGACCGCTCCATCAGCTACCTCTTCCCGTTTGTCGGCGAAGCCGAGTATCTGGTGTTGTTGCCCAATGCCAATCCCTACCCGCTCGACCGCGCTAGCTATGCCCGCGTCGTGCAGCGGCTGCGCCGAAGCCCTGATTGGGTAGAAGTGCCCCAACCGGGTGCCCCAGCCCTGCTGATTCTGCGGCGGAGCGTGCCCGTGCTGGCGCCGCCCTACCTCCGCCGCCGTTACGAAGGCCACCCCGTGGAGCTGGCCGACTCGCTCACCCTCGCCGACTTAACCGAGCCCCAGCTCCGGAAAACCCACACCAAGAGCCGTACTTTAGGGGAAGGAACCCAGCCAGCGGCTACGGTTCATTGATAGCCCCCCTCCTCATCCATCGTCAGGTCGTTCGCATTCCGTGATTACGCTCGCTAACTATATCGGCGGCCAGCTCGTGCCGCCCACGTCCGGCCAATACCTCGATTCGTTCGAACCCGCCACCGGGCAACCGTTTGCGCACGTACCGGCGTCGGATACGGCCGATGTAGAGGCTGCCGTCGCCGCTGCCCGCACGGCTTTCCCAGGCTGGGCGGCCACTCCGGCCCCTGAGCGCGGGCGCTTGCTGGTGAGAATCGCGGAGCTAATCGAACGCGACCTCGACCGACTGGCGCACGCCGAAAGTCAGGATAACGGGAAGCCCGTGGCCGTGGCCCGGCAAGTGGATATCCCGCGTGCCGCCGCCAATCTGCGGTTTTTTGGGACGGCTATTGAGCATTTCGCCACCGAAGCGCACTGGATGGAAGGCCGCGAAGTCCTGAACTACACCGTGCGGCGGCCGTGGGGCGTGGCGGCGTGCATTTCCCCGTGGAATCTGCCGCTGTACCTGTTTACGTGGAAGATTGCCCCGGCCCTCGCAGCGGGGAACTGCGTGGTTGCGAAACCGTCGGAAATCACTCCTTACACCGCCTTCCTCCTCAGTGAGCTGTGCGTGGAAGCGGGCCTACCGGCGGGCGTGCTCAACATCGTCCACGGCACCGGGCCGGACGTGGGGGCGCCGCTGTGCGCGCATCCGCAAGTGCCGATTATATCGTTCACGGGCGGCACCGCCACCGGGCGCGCCATTGCGCAAAGCGCCGCGCCGATGTTCAAGAAGCTCTCTTTGGAGTTGGGCGGCAAAAACCCCACGCTCGTCTTCGCCGACTGCGACCTCCCCCACACGGTGCGCGAAGTGGTGCGGGCGGCGTTCTCGAACCAAGGGCAGATTTGCCTCTGCGGCTCGCGCATTCTGGTCGAAGCCGCTATCTATGACCGCTTCAAAGCGGCGTTCCTGCAAGAAGTCGCCGCCCTCACCATCGGCGACCCGCAGGACGCCGCTACCCGGCAAGGCGCGCTCGTCAGCGAAACGCATATGCGGAAAGTGCTGAGCTACATCGCACTAGCGCAGGAAGAAGGCGGCACCATTCTCACCGGCGGCCAGCAGCTCACCATTCCCGGCCGTTGCGCCGAAGGCTGGTTCGTGGCGCCCACGGTGATTGAAGGCCTCGGGCCGGAATGCCGGGTCAATCAGGAAGAAATCTTCGGCCCCGTCGTAACGCTGATGCCGTTCGAGTCAGAAGCCGAAGCCCTCAGCATCGCCAACAGCACCGATTACGGCCTCGCCTCTTCCGTCTGGACGCAGGATTTGACCCGCGCCCACCGCGTGGCGCACGAGCTGCAAATGGGCATCGTCTGGCTCAACTGCTGGATGCTCCGCGACCTCCGCACGCCCTTCGGCGGCACCAAGCAAAGCGGCGTCGGGCGCGAAGGCGGGCTGGAAGCCCTGCGCTTTTTCACGGAAGCGAAGAACGTTTGCTTGCAGCTTTGAGGGCGGCAGGAAAGCGTATTTCAGACCAATAATCCAGACAAACCGCGGGCGCAAATCACGCGGGGCTCCAGCCCCGTGTGGCCTATTCGCGGGGCTCTGGCTCCGCACGGCGGTTAGCGACTGCCGAGCGCGTTTTA
>JANNMJ010000174.1:0-6073 GCA_031397815.1 Hymenobacteraceae bacterium | reverse complement strand
GCTTCGGCTGGTTTGTTTAGTGCTTCGCCTTCGGGCCTAAGCCTGAATGTGCAAACAGGGGTCATCAATCTCGCCACCTCGCTGCCCGGTACTTACACCGTCACGAACGCCATCGCGGCGGGCAACGGCTGCGCGGCGGCTTCGGCCACGGCGACCATCGTCATCAACTCCGCACCAACGGCAAGCATTTCGGCCGGTGGCCCACTGTCCTTCTGCGACGGCGGTTCGGTCACGCTCACGGCGAGCGGCGGCACGAGCTACGTCTGGAGCACCGGCGCCACGACGGCGAGCATCACGGTCACGCAAAGCGGTACGTTCAGTGTGACGGCGACGAACGCGGCGGGCTGCTCGGCTACTTCCGCCACGACGACGGTGACGGTCACGCCGCAAGCGTCGGCGGCCTTCTCTTACAGCACTTCCACGTTCTGCGGCAGCGGCTCGAACCCAGTTCCAACGGTTACTGGCTCAACGGGTGGCACGTTCAGCGTGACGCCTTCGGGCCTAATCCTGAACGGGCAGACGGGGGAAATCAACTTGGCTGCCTCGCAAACCGGCACTTACACGGTGACCTATGCCGTAAGCGGCAACTGCCCAGCCTCGGCCACGCAAACGGTGACGATTACCACCGCCCCATCCGCTTCGTTCGCCTACTCGGGGACGGGGGGTAACGGTGGCAACTGCGCCGGAACGACTGGCACGCTTACGCCGACGTTCAGCAACGGCGCTTCGGCCGGTTCGTTCAGCGCTTCGCCTTCGGGTTTGAGTCTGAATGCTACTTCGGGTGTCATCAATCTCGCCACCTCGCTGCCCGGTACTTACACCGTCACCAACGCCATCGCGGCGGGGAACGGCTGCGCGGCGGCTGCGGCGACTGTCACCATCGTCATCAACTTTGCTCCAACGGCGAGCATTTCGGCTGGCGGTCCACTGTCCTTCTGCGACGGCGGTTCGGTCACGCTCACGGCGAGCGGCGGCACGAGCTACGTCTGGAGCACCGGCGCCACGACGGCGAGCATCACGGTCACGCAAAGCGGCACGTTTAGCGTGACGGCGACGAATGCGGCGGGTTGTTCCGCTACTTCGGCGACGACGACGGTGACGGTCACGCCGCAAGCGTCGGCGGCATTCGCGTACAGCACTTCCACGTTCTGCGGCAGCGGCTCGAACCCGGTGCCGACGGTGACTGGCTCGACGGGCGGCACGTTCAGCGCCACGCCTTCGGGCTTGAGCCTGAATGGGCAGACGGGGGAAATTAACCTCGCGGGTTCGGCGGTTGGTACATACACCGTGACGTACGCGGTGAGCGGCAACTGCCCGGCCTCGGCCACCCAAACGGTGACCATTACCACCGCGCCACTGGCTTCGTTCAGCTACTCGGGCAATGGCGGAACTGGGAACTTCTGCTTGGGGAGCAACGCGACGGTGGCGCCCGATTTCGCGCCCGGGGCTTCGGCCGGTACTTTCCAGGCGTCGCCTTCCGGTTTGGCGATCAATCGCCAAACGGGTGAGCTGCTGCTTCGGTCTTCGGCGCAAGGGACTTATACGGTGACCAATACGCTGCCTGCTACCGGTGGCTGCGCCGCCGTGACCGCAAGCTTCACGGTAGAAATCAACGCGCTGCCGACGGCGACCTTCACCGCTAGCGGGCCGCTGACGTTCTGCGACGGTGGATCAGTGACGCTGACGGCGGCGGGCGGAGCGAGCTACGTGTGGAGCAACGGCGCCACCACCCCAAGCATCACCGTGACGCAGAGCGGACAGTTCTTCGTGGTGGCCACCAGTGCAGCGGGGTGCGTCGATACTTCTATCGTCAGAACGATCACCGTTAATCCGCGGCCTTCGGCGGCGTTTGCTTTCGCGGCGACTGATTTCTGCCTGAGCGGTCCGAACCCGACGCCGACCGTCACCGGGACGCCCGGTGGATTCTTTACGTCTATTCCGGCGGGCCTGAGTATCAATCAGCAAACGGGGACGATCAATCTGGCCGCGTCGCAGCCGGGTACTTACACCGTCACACGGCTCTTTGTCGGATCCTGCGCCGACGTGCAGAGCCAGACCGTAACCCTCTCGGCAGTGCCAAGAGCCGCGTTCAGCTACGCCGTTTCCGGGAGCCGGTGCGTGGGCGTTGCGGGCGTGTTGCTGCCGACGATGGGGTCCGGCGCGAGCGCGGGTACGTTCAGCGCGACCCCTGTCGGCCTGACGCTGAATACCGCCACCGGTGCGGTCGATTTGGCTACGTCGCAGCCGGGAGCGTACACCATCAGCAATACCGCTCCGGCGAACGGGGCGTGTGCCGCAGTAACTGCCACTACGGCGCTCACGCTGTTCGCCACCCCGGCGGCCACCATAACCGCCAGCGGCCCGACCACCTTCTGCCAAGGCGGATCCGTTGTGCTCACCGCGAGCGGCGGCACCAGCTACCGCTGGAGCAACGGCGCCACCACCCCGAGCATCACCGTGACGCGGAGCGGCACGTTCAGCGTCACGGCGCAAGGTGCCGGTGGTTGCTCCGCAGTTTCGAGCCAGACGACAGTCGTGGTGAATCCACAGGCGTCGGCTGCCTTCAGCTTCGGCGCAACCGCGTTCTGTGCTGGTAGCGGCACCACCCCGACGCCAACGGTGACCGGTACCCCCGGCGGCACGTTCAGCGCTACTCCGGCGGGTCTGGCCATCGACCCCGCCACCGGCGCTCTGACCCTCACCGCCAGCGCACCGGGCACTTACACCGTCACGTACGCCGTGGGTGGGGTGTGCAGCGCCACTCAAACCCAGCAGCTGACCATTACGGCGGCGCCGCAAGGCACCTTCGCGTATACCAGCACCGTGGGTTGCTCGGGCACGCCGGGGACTTTGACTCCGGTCCTCGCGCCGGGTAGCTCAGGGGGCATCTTCTCGGCCACGCCATCCGGTCTGGCGATCAATGCCACCACGGGGGTCGTGAATCTGGCTTTCACGGCGCCGGGTGTCTACGTGATTCGGAATACGATTCGCGCGGCGGGCGGCTGTTCAACGGTAGTCGCTACTGCACCGATGACGATCATCGCCCTCCCGACCGTTGCGATCACCAATCTCGGCCGCACCTATTGCTCCCTGCAAGGCCCCGTGACGCTCACGGGTACCGTCAATGGGCAAGCGGCGCCGGGTGTGTTCACCATCGATGGGCAACCGGCTACCGTGTTCGACCCCGGTACCCTTGGCGCCGGGCCGCACGTGGTGGCGTTCACGGGTACGGTAGGCGGCGCCTGCGATGCCACGGTGAGCACCACGGTAACCGTCATCGCCTCGCCGACGCAGCCGGTCATCACCGTCCAGACGTTGCCGAGCGGGCTGGTGCAGCTCACCAGCAGCCAGCCGACCGGTAATCAGTGGTACCTCAACGGGTCGCCGATCCCCGGCGCCACCGGCCCGACTTACACCGCCAGCGCCGCCACCCAAAACGGCAGCTACACGGTGATTTGCACAGTGGCCGGATGCCCGTCGATTCCATCGGCGCCGGTGCTGGTGCAGATTACGGGTATCGTGGAAGGGCCGGGCGCTTCGATCAACGTCGCCCTCTACCCCGTGCCGACCCTCGACGGTTACGTAACGCTCGAAGCGCCCTTCACGGGTCGGAAAGCCGAGGTAACCGTCTTCGATATCGCTGGGCGGAGCATCTGGCGCACCACCCTCACAGGGTCAGCTAACGGCGCCGCCACCACCCGCCACACCCTCGACCTGCGCGACCTGCCCGTCGGCACCTACCTCCTCCGCCTGACCACGGAGGACGGCACCACCACCCGTCGCCTCGTCCGCGAATAGGTTAGTTCGATCTCTGTCCCCACACGCCCCGCCGACCCTCAAAAGTCGGCGGGGCGTTGTGTTTGGGGGTGGGGGAGAGGGTTTGTCTTAAATTTTCGAGGAAGTGAAAAATTTAAGACAACGTTGTCATAAATTTTTGAGCAGGTTGAGAATTTATGACAACGTTGTCATAAATTCCTGAGGAGGTCGAAAATTTATGACAAGTCAAGCGGGCCGCGCCAACCCCAAGCCCGGATTCCCCGCCCCGGAGGGGAGGGGTGGCCGGAACGGCCGGGGTGGGGAGACAGCCCAACCCCGCGTGTGCTCAGCCGCGTTTGCTTAGCCACATGGCCCAACCGCGTTCCCCACCCCCCCCCATCGGGGCACCCCACCCCCCAGGGGGCGGGGAGTTCGGGCTACATCCCCCCACATTCCCACATCTCCCAAATCCCCCCACATCTCCCGAAAAACTACCGCCAGCGGCTCATAAACTGGTCGAACGGCTCGCGGTAGGCGTCACTCACGACGATGGTTTCGCCGTGAATCTGGACGGTGTTGCGGCCCGCGACTTCGATGTAATTCAGGTTGATGATGTAGGAGCGATGGACGCGCATAAACTGCCGTGCGGGCAGCTTCTCTTCCAACGAGCGGAGGCTGGTGAGCGATAGAATCGGTCGCGTGGCGCTCTTCACGACCACCTTCACGTAGTCTTTAAGACCTTCGAGATAAAGAATATCGCTGAACGCGACGCGCACGAGCTGGTATTCAACTCGGAGGAAAAGGAAATCATCCTCGGGGACGGGCGATGCGGCGGGAAGGGTAGAGGGTACTGCGCCGGAAGCGCCGCGCTCGAAGTGCGTTTTGGCCTTCAATGCGGCGCGCAGGAACTCCTCGTAATTGAACGGCTTCAGGAGATAATCGAGGGCATCGACCCGGAAACCTTCGAGGGCGAATTGGTTGAAAGCCGTCGTGAAGATGATGCGTGGGCCGTTTTTCAGGACGCGCGCCAGCTCCAGCCCGCTCAGGTCGGGCATCTGAATGTCGAGGAACAGGAGCTGCACGTCGGGCTGCTCGTGCAGCGCCCGCATCGCTTCGACGGCGTTCGCGAAGCGCCCCGCCAGCTCCAGAAAAGGCGTCTGCTCAATGAAAGAGCACACCAGACTCAGCGCGAGCGGCTCGTCGTCGATGGCGAAACAGCGGATGATGGAAGACATTTTGGGGGGGGAGATGTGAGGATGTGAAGGCGATGTGGCTTGACGTGGCCGGCTCTGTCCCAGAGACGGTGTTGATTCGCCTATTGACGCCATCTCTGAGACAGAGCTGGCCACGCGCCAAGAGACGGTGTTGATTCGCCTATTGACGCCATCTCTGAGACAGAGCTGGCCACGCGTGCCAGAGACGGTGTTGATTCGCCGCCCTGCCGCGCTAGGCCACGTTAGGTGAGATGGGAGAGATGGGAGCCAGTGAGGTGAAGCGTAAGCCGGATTTCGTACTCGTTATCAATCGTTTGCTCGGTGACGAGGAGCGTGTGGCGGTCGGGGTACAGCAATTGGAGGCGGCGGCGGGTGTTGGTGAGGCCGATGCCACCGGCTTCCTGCACCACGTCGGGGCGTTCGGGGAAGAAGAGCGTGTTGCGGACGATCAGCTCCAGCGTATCGGCGGTCGGCTGGCGGAGGAGAATCGAGATGACGCTCGGCGCGGTGGCGCTCACGCCGTGCTTGAAAGCGTTCTCGACGAACGGCAGGAGCATCATCGGCGCGATGGGCTGGTCGGGGCGGGGTGGTTCGGGGGCTTCGAAAACCACCCGCACCTTGCTGGTGAGGCGGAGGTGCATGAGGTCGGTGTAGTCGCGCAGGAAGCTCACTTCCTGGCTCAAAAGCGTCGTGCCCGCCGCCGTTTCATACAGCACATACCGCATCATCCGCGAGAGCCGGTGCAGCGCCGCCCGCGCCTGCTCGCCGTCGATAAGCGTCAGGGCGTAGATGTTGTGCAGGGTGTTGAAGAAGAAGTGCGGGTTGATCTGGGCCTTGAGAAACGACAGCTCGGAGTGCACTTTCTGCTGCTCCAGCTCCTGGCGGCGCTGGGTGTCGGTTTGCCACTTCTGCACCGCCGCAATGCTGGTACCGATGCCCAGTACGAGCAGCGTGGTGAGCAGGCTCATCATGTCGAAGCGGCGGGCCCGGCTGCGGCCCAGGCCGCCGCTGCCGAAACCGGCGTTGCGGGGCAGCCGCAGCTGCTGGTCCATCAGCTGCGGCAGGTTCAGCCACGACTCGGTGAGCTGCGACAGGAGCATTAC
>JANNMJ010000127.1:0-17012 GCA_031397815.1 Hymenobacteraceae bacterium | reverse complement strand
AGACCATCGGCCGCGCCGAACCGAATCACCTGCCCCGTCCGGATGGTGTAGCGCGCCAGCCCGCCGAACGTGCCGAGCCAGAGCACGCCGGGTTGCGCATCAGGCAGGATGCTCGCCACCGACGGATGCGGCAGGCCGTCGGCGGTGGTGAGGCGGCGCACCAGCCCGCGCTTCGGATTCAGCAGCAGCAATCCTTGGTCGCGGGTGCCGACCCAGATAGAATCGGGGTGGCGGGCGCGCACGCACATTGTCAGCACCGACGGGAGCCGCCGGGTGGGGTCCGGCTCATCGGGACCGTAGTGACGCAGCTCGCCGGTGGCTATGGTCAGGCGGAAAAGACCGTGGTTGGTGGCGGCCCACAGGATGCCGGCCGGCGCTTCAGCGAGCTGCTCGATGAGCCACGGGTGGAGCGGGTAGCGCAGGTCGTCGCCGTGGTAGCGGCTGATCGTGCGGTGCGCCAGATCAACCAGGCAGAGGCCGTTGGTAGTCCCCGCCCAGACCCGCCCGGCGTGGTCTTCGAGCAGGCAGCTCCCACCCAAGTAGATATAAATCGACGGATCCACCCACCGGTACGGCCGGTAGGTCCGGTTCGTCGCATCGAGCTCCCCGGCCGCCCACCCCCGCTCGTTAGACACCAGCAGCCGCCCGCTGCGGGTGCGCAGCATATCGTGGATCTCGAAGTAAGGCGGATCTCCCCGGACCGAAAACCGGCGGAGCGGGGCGGTGGGGGAGTCGGCGGCCTGGGTCAGCAGGCCGTGGTAGGTGGCCACCAGCAGGCGGCCATCAGGCGGCGGCAGGCGCTGGATAGCGCGGAAGCTCAGGTCGGTGGGGTTGAGGCGCTTGGCGCCGTGCGGAGTCAGCGCCTGCACGGGCCAGCGGCGGAGCGAAAACCGGTAGGTGCCCACCAGCGGGTGGGCCGCCCACAGCACCCCGTTGGCACTCACCTGCACCGCCGCAAACGGCGGCAGCCGCTCTGCCCCGGCCGGAAGCTCGATGCGGGGCGGCTGCCCGCCCGGCTGCGGCGTGAGCGCGACGAGCTGCCCGTTCACCGCCCGCCAGTACCACGTGTTGCCGTGCGCTATCGGCCGAAAAATCTGCATCAAAAACCGCGTGGTGTCCCACTGCGCCACGCGCCGCGGCGTGCCGTCCGGCCCGGTGGCGTGGGTGTCGTAGAGGGCGCCAAAATCGACCTGCCACCGGCCGCTGCTGCCGGGTACGCGCCACCGGGTCACCGTAGCCGGCTCCTGCGTGAGCACTTGGCCGCGCCCGTCGAGGTGCGAGACGCGGTAGCTGAGGGCGTACCGGTAAGCGCCGTCGGTGTCGTCGTCGAAGTTGAGTACGTAGGCCCCCGGCGGGGGTATCACGGGCGGCCCGACCGCTCGTTGGCCATCCAGCACGACCAGCGCGCCGCCGTAACGAACCCAGACGTGGCCGGACGCGGGGTGCAGATCCAGGCCCTCTACGCTGGTCCGGCCGTTGGGCAAGGGCGGCAAGGGCACCCGCTGGAGCTGGCGGGTGGCCGGCTCGTACCGAAACAGCCCCGCCTGGGTGCCGCACCAGAGGGCACCGTCGGGCAGCATCAGCAAGAACGCATTGGTTGCCGGCAGGCGGATGCTGCCGGCCTTGAGTAAATCGTTGAGCGGCACGGCCTGATGACCATCGTACCGGAAAACCCCCGTTTCCGTACTCACCCACACGAATCCCGATGAGTCGGCCACGATGAAGGCCGCCCCCAGCCGACTGAGCACCGAGTCGCGCTGCCACGCCTGCGCTTGCACCGGCAGCGCGAGGCCACAGCCCAACAGGCCACCGAGCAGCGCCCACACGAGCCTGCGAAAGCATATAAAAAGCATTCGGTAGCCCAGGGAAGAGTTTGGAAGAGATTGGCGCAGTGCAGCGAAGGTACCAGCTCCGCACGGCGCCCCCGAGGAGCACGCCCTTTTGGGTGCTTATACCAGTCGTCACTGACTGACACTGCTAAACTGCTTCACTAGCCTCCTGAGTCCTTTGCGGTTCCTCTTGCTGTTGCTGCTCCTGTGCTTACGTCTGGCTTCCCTTCACCATCTTCTGACGAACACATCGCCGCGAGTCTGAAGCTCAACATAGGCAGTCACTCGCTTACACCGTGTATTCAAACTCCAGGCATATTTCCACTACCTCGCCCCAGGGCAGCGTCTGTGTCCAGGCGTTGCGCACACCGGTCCACTTATTGGGCAGCGGCAGCGACTGGACGTCGAGGGCGATCTGCCGCCCGGCCAGCGCGCTATCGAGGTAGAGCATGGCCGAACCGTTGGTGCGTACGTACAGGGGGCTGCCGGGCGTGAGGATCACGCCCACGTATGTGTCGCGCACGGCGACCCGATCGCGAGGCTGCTTGGGGGAGTACTTGAAGTAATCCCACCGGGTCACGAAAACCTGGAGCGGCTGGGCACGTCGGACCAGCTCGGCCAGCCGCGCCGTTGCGTCGGCCATCACTGCCTGGGCGGCAGTAACGAGGTTGAACGCCGCGACCACGTTCGCCCCACCACCCGCGCCGGGCGCCGCCGTGTGCACCACCATATACAACGTGTTCTGCGCCACCACCGGCCGACACCTCAGCTCCGCCACCCGTGGTAGCTCGGCCGCAAAGCTGCCCGGACTGAAGCTGCCCGTGCTGAGGGTTTCGGTGGGCGGAGGGTAGTCGCTGGTGAGAGCCGGATTCGTCGAATCGACGGTATTGACCAGTAGCGTCCGAAAGTCCACCGCCGACTCGCTCCCTGCTGCCGCCACTTCGATCTCCAGCGCGAGCCAAGGCTGCTTTCTCGCCGCTTCCGCGCGCCATCCGAAGACGCTGTACGACGCGGTAGGCGCCGTGCGGAGCTGCCAGCGGTCGCGCGTCTGCGCCGCCTCGGCGTAAGAGACCAACCGCGAGTGGATGCCGTCCGACACGAGCACCAGCTTTTCGGCAGGTGCTACCTCGTAGCTGCGCCACCCGCCGGGTGTGGGCGCCGCCACCGTGAGGCGGAAGGGCTGACGCAGGTCCGGGAGCATGGCGAACAAGTCGGCGCCCAGCAGGCCGCCGCCCCACAACAAGCCATCTTCAAAGCGCAGGGGCAGCACCTTCTTGGGGTCTGGTATGCCGCTACCGACGCAGGGCGTCAGCTGCGTCATATCGTGCGAGGCATCGACGGCGAAGATGCCGCCATCCGGGGTGATGTAGTATAGGTGGCAGAGTACCGCGCCGGAATCCTGCTCGATCTCGGCCAGCGCCAGCTCGGGCCGCAGCGGCGCGTCGTACTTGTGCGTCACGACGTGCGCCAAATCGTCGTCGAAGGCGTTGATGGTGCCATTCGAGCTTAGCGAGAACACGCGCCCCACCACCTGCGCGTCAAGCTGCATCTGCCGTGCCACAGGCGCCGAGAACGTCACTTCCCCATCCGCTGCCCCTCCCCCACCGACGGGCCGGTGGGTGTTGAGGTCCACCGATTTGAACCGCGTTCTGGTCGTCAGGTCCCAGCCCGAGAGTACGGGGCCGTCCTGCACGTAGAGCGTGCCCGAGCTTACGGCAAACCCCGTGATGACGTGCTGCGCCGGAATGGAGAGAAACAGCATCTGCCGCGCGAGCACGGCGTAGAGATGAATAGCCAGCGGACCGCCCACAATCAGCAGCCCGCGCTCACGGACGAGCACGGGGTCGAACCACGTTCCGCCGGGCGGCACGCACTCGCCGGGGATGGCGATGGGTTTCCAGCGGGGTTCCAGAATCGATGTAGCCATAACCTTCTTTTTTTGGCAACGACCTAGCCTTACACTTGATTATCAAGGTACTGAAACTCCACGCAGATTTCCGCCAACACTCCCCGCGCTAGCAAAACCACCGACGAGGCGCCGCCATTGGTGCAATGCCCCCCATGGGGCGGTTGGATAGGCCCCAGCGAGCTTGGCTCAACGGAGGCGTGCTTACCCGCCAGCGCCGTATCCAGCACGGCAACCCCCTCGCCGTCGGTGTGAGCCGGAAGCAGGGTACCGTTGGGTAGCACGACGTTCACGGTCGCGTTGCGCAGCGGCAGCCGGCCCGAGTCGGTGTAGTACTTGTACGGCGACGGATTAGCGTAAACGATAGTCGTGGTGTAGTCGCGCTTCGTGATCAGCACCCGCAGTGGCTGCACCAGTGCCGTGAGCGCCGTGAGCTGCGCGGCGGCCAGCGGCAGCACGGCTTGCGCCTCGGGCGCCAGGTTGAAGGCGACGATCATATCCGTACCGCTCGCGTTGGGCAATGCCGCGCGCACTACGGTGTACAGCGTATTCTGCGCCACCACCGGCCGGCACCGAATCCAGGTGATCGCCGTAGGCGCCGGAAAATCGCCCGGGCCAAAGCTGCCCGTGCTCAGCACCGTTGTGGGGGGCGGGTAGTCGGTTGCCAGCGCGCGGTCAGCCGGATCAACCGTATTCGCGAGCAGCGTACGATAGCTCACCGACTGATCGGCCGCGGCGGCCACCATATCGATTTCCAGCGCCAGCTTCGGCCCCGGCGGATTGCCCTCGACGCCGGTGCCGCGCCAGAACAGGCAATCCGAAACAGCAGGCGCCGTGCGCACCTGCCAGCGGTCGCGCACCTGCGCCGATTCAGCGTACGAAACCAGCCGCGAGTGAACCTCATCCGAGATGAGCACCAGCTTCTCGGCGGGCGCTACCTCGTAGCTGCGCCACCCAGCGGTGGTGGGCGCTGCAACCGTGAGACGGAAGGGTTGCAGCAGGTCGGGGAGCGCGGCAAAGAAGTCGGCGCCCAGAATGCCGCCGCCCCACAGCAAACCGTCCTCAAACCGCAGCGGCAGCACTTTTCCCACGTCTGGTGGTCTGGTGCCCGCCCGACGCGGCAGCGGCGTCATCGCGTGCGAAGCGTCAACCCCGAAGAGACCGCCATCCGGGGTGATGTAGTACAGATGACAGAGCACGGCGCCGGAAGGCAGCTCAATCTCGGCCAAAGCCAGCTCGGGGCGCAGGGGCGCTTCGTACTTGCTGGTCACGAAGTGCGCCAAGTCGTCGTCGAAGGCGTTGATGGTGCCATTCGAGCTTAGCGAGAACACGCGCCCCACCACTTGCGCGTCAAGCTGCATCTGCCGCACCACCGGCGCCGAGAAGGTCACTTCTCCATCCCCCACGCCCGTGCCGGCGACGGGCTGATGCGTGAGAAGGTTAATCGACTTGAAGCGCATCTTGGTCGTCAGGTCCCAGCCCGAAAGCACCGGGCCGTCCTGCACGTAGAGCGTGCCCGCGCTCACGGCAAACCCCGTGATGACGTGCTGCGCCGATATGGTGAGAAACAGTGTTTGCCGGGCGAGCGCGGCGTAGAGATGAATAGCCAGTGGACCGCCCACAATCAGAAGTCCGCGCTCGCTGACGAGCACGGGGTCGAACCACGTTCCGCCGGGCGGCACGCACTCGCCGGGGATGGCGATGGGTTTCCAGCGCGGCGTCAGACTGGCGGTATTCATGGAGTTATCGGCTTGCATGAGCGTGAGGAGCGTGAGTGCGAGTGAATAAGATATTTAAGCGATCAGCCAGCAATTATCGAGGATTTTGTCATTGCGAGGAGGAGGCTTTGCGACGACGTGGCAATCCTCGTTGCACCGGGAACGCGGCTGAGCCAACGCGCCGATTCTACGAGGATTGCTTCGTCGCAAAGCCTCCTCGCAATGACAAATGCGGAAAAACGTTCGCTCAACCGCTTAGTCGCCATATTCGAACACGGCAACCCCGTGCAGGACGAGCGCGGCGACATTGGCCATATACCGAATCTTCATAACCTCGTGATATATCATGGGTGCGTTCACAATTTCTTTACCCCGATGGGTAAACATCCACTCGAACATCCCCGCGGAAACGCCAAGCAAATCGCGGGCAGTCAGGAGCGTGTACTGCTTCTCGACGTTATGATTGTTCAGGGCCGCTACCTCATCCTTGAGATCAATGACCTCATAAATCCCATAACCCAAAACGCCCACCATACCCACTGAAAGCCCGACCATGAGTGGCCATTCTGCCTTCCACTTGCGTTTCGACCAATCGCCGGGCTCGCTGGGCGCGACCTTGATGGCGTAGACCCCCGCGCAGGCTTTCACGGCCCGTGCTATCATCTGCAGCGAGTAGATGGTGTCGACCAGCTCCTGATACTTCGGCAGCAGCTTGGAGTCAGGCCCCGCCAGTGCGCGGATGCGCGCATAGTACGCGGGCTGACTCTCAAATCGCTGCATGGAGAGCGAGACCATGCCGGCCACTCCCTGAAAGATATTCAGCACGCCCAGCAGCTTTTGCTGAGGCCAGCTCATCTCGTCCATATCTCCGGAGAGTGCCCCAAACGTCATATCCGCTATGCCATCGGTATAAATCGTAATAAAACGCGACACCATAAGCACAATTTCCGGTGCTACCGGAGTACCCGGAACCTCGCCAAGCTTCATTGCTTCAGCTTCCCCTTCACCCACCTGACCAGCGGCGCGGAGAGGAAGCAGACCGGCACTTCTGCGCAGCTGGTCAGGCAGGCCTTTTGCGTCGGTGGCAAATACCCGAGCGTCGCCGTGGAGCAGCGTCACGAGGGCGTAACAGAGGTTGACCGGAATCGCGAGACCGAGGCACAGCACGTCCAATATCGATAGCTCATTCCCGGTTACCCATTTATACAGCTCGCTGATAAACGGAATATAAATCGGGGCATCGAGCAGATCCAGTGCCCAGCCTACCGGCTCGCCCAGCTGGCCGATCAGCTTCGTTGAGGCCTGCCCGGCCGCCTGAACAGCCGCCTCGATGGCCTTGCTCACCAGCGCTTTAATCTGATCTACCAGATCCCCCGGCGAGAGGTCCAATATAGACGAGGCTAGCTTCGGTAGCTCGCGCACGATCACCTCCAACGCGTCCGTTGGGTCACCCGTGTCGATGGGCGGCGCTTCTCGCCCTTCCGGCGCTTCGCGGGGTGGCGTGGTGGTGGTCCGCCCCGTCATCGACTTTCCTTTGACGCTGTTGCTGCTCGCAATCACGGCCGAATCCTTGCCGCCGGCGTTGTCGCTGACCCGGCCCATGCTGCTCTCCCCAGCCGGAATCGGCTTCGGCGCGCCCGTCAGCATCCGAAAGGCATCCATCAGAATATGGGTGTTTTTGAGCGATTGTTTCGTGATATCGAACGATACCCGAAACAGCTCGTGCAGGATGTTGTGCGTGTCGAGAATCGCTTGCCAGTCGAATATCGCCCGTAAGAATGCGATCAGCTTCTCGATACCGACCATGATTTGCTCGAAGAAGCCCACCACCGCATCAATGGCATCCTTCACGGTGGCAACCACCTTGTGCACGATGCTCTCGACCCCGTCGACGAGCGTCTTGATGGCGATCTGCACGGTGTTGGCAATCGTGATGGCAATCGACTCGGCCGCATCGTAGATGGTATTCGCCACATCCTTGATGCCGTCCCACATGTCGTCGAAGATGTTGCCGAGTAGTGGGGGGGCAACCGCGACCGTTGCTACGCCGCGCGCCCGGAGTACCTGCTCCACCGTTTTCAGCTTGGTGTACTTGACGCCACCATCCGCCGTCTTCTCGAAAACGAAGCCCAGACTGCCACCCATGGCCGTCCGGAAGGCATCCGGGTTAACGGGCGCTGGCCGGGGAGCTCCCGCGAGCGTACGCCGCACGACGACCTTATCAAGCTGTGCCTGCCACTCGGGCTGCCGCATCGCGACCAGCGCGCCCCTCGACGCCATCGACACCTGACGAAGCCGGGCGCGCGTCGTGCGTAACAGGCGCGCCGGCGCGGCTGAATCGGTCGGGGTGACCGACGACGTCACTTGCCGCACGGCCTGCGCGATTTCGTCGGCGTGCTCGTGGTAATCGGTATCGATGAGGGTATTGGCGTCGCCGCCGCCCTTCTTCCAGTTCGTTACGCGCGGCTTCTTGAGGTCCGCCCCGCGCATAGTAGCCATCTCCTCGTGGGAGTCCTGATCCGGCGCGATCACGATGCGGTCGTTGCGGTGCATAAAACCGGCGCGGGCGTACAGCGTCGGCGCGGTAAGGTCGGTGGCGGGCAGCACCACCGTTAGCTCGCCGCTCATCTCGGTGGGCAGCGTCACCGAGTTTTCCTGGTTGACGGAGTACGTTACCCCGCCAACCTCAATCGTCGCCGCCTCTGAGGCCCAGAGTGTTATGGGTTCCTTCGCCCGAACGTGGTCGTTGGGATCGGCGGCCCGGATAATCACCCGCCACGTCGAGCGATCCCGCGTGTGGTCGATCTCATTGCCCGTGGTGTAATGGTAATCCTGAATCAGCTTGGTCTGCGCGCGCAGCGTCGGGGGCGCCGGCTTCACTAGCTCCTGATTATCGAGCAGCACGCTCACGTGAAACCGCTCGTTGAGGGGCATAAACGCCGTCCACATATCCAGCGAAGGGCCGTGCCCTTTGAGCTTGGTCGTCACCTGTAGCTTCAGGGTGCCATCCTCTCCGGTCTTCGCCACGAATACCCGCTCGGCGCGCAGCCGGGGGTGGTCTTCTTCGCTCGACTTGACCGCCAGCACCTCTACCGTGTTTACGGTGATAGAGGCCGGGTCGTCGGGCGCGTGCTGCACGTACCACAGGTGTACATCCTGCTTGGGCATTCCTCGGCCGTCGGCGGCGCAGACTTTCACCGATAGCTCGTATGACGTCCAGTCGGCATCTTCCGCTGACGTAATCGCCGCCGCGCTCGTGATGAACGGATACGCGGGCTGCGTGAACGGCAGATCCGTCAGCCACCACACCGGGGCTGCGGCCGTCGGCTGCTCGGCGAGGATACCATCGTGCCCCTGCCGCGCCGAATCGTGAATGGCGGCGCGGTCGAAATTCCAGTACGCGATGAGGTCGGGCTCATCGCCGCGCAGCTTTACGTGCATCCGCGACGAGATCTCCGTCGATTCGAGGTACGTGTCCCAGAGGCGCACTTCTGCAATCATTCCCCGGAAGGGTCGCGCGGCGGTCAGGTCGTCGGAAACGGTCGCGCCGATGTACGCTTTCAGGCCGGTGAGCAGCGCCGTTGGGGCGGGTGGCTCTTGTGCTGTCTTCGTATTCACGGCGACGCCGTCGACGTAGATCAGCACGCGGTCGGGCGAGCCGGGCGGCGCCGGGACCACCGCTTTGCTGCGCGAAACCGCGAGATGGTGCCATTTGCCGTCGTTGACGCTCGTTGCCGCCGTTACGTGCACACCGCTCCATACCGTGCCGTCCTTGACGCGGGAAGTGTAGTGCACGGTACCGTCGGCGTCGAGCCAGAGATTGACGTCGAATTCCGACAACCCGGTCGGCACAACCCCCACAATACCGCCTCCCCCCTGCCCTACGCTGTTGGCCTTGGGCGGCGGCATGTTGACCCACGCTTCCACGCAGCTTTCGTGGACGTTCAGCAGATGCAGCGTGGCGCTCGCCTCTTCCGCTTCTATGATGGCGTGCTGCGTGCTGGTCGCGAGCGTCCGGCCGGCATCATCCAGGTTGAGGCGCAGCACCATCGTCTCACCAAACACGATGCTGTGCATCGCGCCGTCGAGATCGACGTCGGCGTCGTTGGCGTTCGAGTCGGCGCAGCCGGTATATACCGTGCCCGCCACGATGGCAGGCGTCCCGATGGCCGGGCGACTCGCGCGGTAAACGCCTAGTAACGCCCCCGTCTCTACGTCAAGCACCGCCATCGCGCCCGTCGCGGTGGTACACACGACGCGCCCCATCCCGTCGAGGACGGGCTGATTCACCCGATTCGTGCCGACGGCGTGGCCGCCGGGCAGCTGAGTTTGCCACTGTGCCACAAGCCCATTGAGCGTGAGGCCGTACACCACCCCCAAAGCCGTGACCGCGACGACGAGATTATCGTCCGCCGACGCCACCAGACCGGTGATCGTCCCATCGATAAGGGCCGACGCGGGCGGCTGGGCGGCGCTCATATTGCGTGCGTCGAGCCGCACGATGGCATTATCCACCAAACCGACCACCCATTTGCCGGTGCTACAGAAAACACGCGATGCCACCTGACGGCTACTCATTACGGTCAGGCTCGCCGGGTCGATGACGTACAGGGTGAGGGTGAGGGTGTCGGCGGTGGCGGTAAGGGCAAACAGCTCGGGCTGCCCGAAACGGAGCCCGATGGGCTTGCCTTCCAGAGTCAGCGAGTTGGCGTGCTCAGCGATGCGGTCCCAGACGAGCAGCGTGGCGCGTTGCGAGCCAGTCATAGCGGCCACGTAGGCATTACTCACGGCTGGCGCAACCAGCGCAAGGCCGTGCTCGTGGATCATTCCGGCGAACGGCACGAGCTGCATCTTGGCACCCGTCTTCGCATTCAGCTGAATGAGCGATTCTTCTTCCGACAGAACCAGAAATTTAGCGCCATCGGCCACGGGCTCCGAAGTGCTCTCGCTAACGTCCATCGACCACACCCGCCGGCCGTCGTGCGCGCCGACGGCGTAGATCACGTTGTCGGTGGCAAACGCCACCACGCCGTCGGTGCTGATCGCGGGCGATCCCAGCACCTCCATCTCCCCGCGCGCGGCCCACGTGCCCGCATACGGCCACTGCCCGGCCGCCTCCGTGAGCAGGTACGGGAATGCGGAGCGGTCCATCGTCAGATCCGTCGGCCGCGAGGCGGCGCGCGTAAACCGGGCCGTGGCGGCGTGGCGCGCGGCGGCGTTGCGAGGAGCCACCGGCGCCTGCTCCGTCTGGACTTCATCCAGGCGCCAGAGACCACGTAAGCGCGGCTCCGTGCCCGTAAGCTCAACGTTGAGGTTGGTTTCGATGGTCGTGATATCCTGCGCACGGTCCCAGATGCGCACCTCCCGGATCAGGCCGTTGAAAAACGAGCGGGGCTCCTGGCCCGCCCCCGACACGAAGGCACCAATCGTGAGCGCGGAATGCCCCCCAATAGCAAGCGCCCGCGCACTGGCTTCGCCGAGTAAGTGAACATCGTGTGAGATACCGTCGAGCACGATCACGAACGTGCCGTCCCGGCGCACGAGCGCGACGTGGTGCCACTCGCCGTCGGTGGCCGTCGTGGCCCGCGTTCGTCCCACGTGCAGGCTTTTCGCGTCGTGGTTGATCACCGCGACGCGGATCTCCCCGCTGGCCGTCAGGTTAAGGCGGAAACCGTGCGCGCCGTCGTCGCTCAGGGTCGGATAGCTGGAGAGGATTTCGCCGCCGACGCTGCTCCGAAACCACGCTTCCACTGTGAAATCGTCGACGCCGAAGTCAAATTGGGCATCGTCGGCGGCAACGGCCACCATCGAGTCTGCTCCATTGAAGTACGCAGCGGCTTGCGTGGCAAACGGCCGCGCCACGATGTTGCCATTTTCATCCGTCAGGTGCAGCGCCCCATTCGCGATGGCCGCTGGCTGCCCGCTAACGAGCTGCGGCAGTGTATAGGAAGAGCCTAGTACCTGACCGCTGGCGTAGTCGAAGCGGGCAAGCAAGCTGCCGTGGTTCGTCGTCACGTACACGACGCCGTCGATGATGGTCGGCGCGCCGGGCGAGTCGATAGGATGACGCCACACGTCGGCTCCTGAGGCGAGCGAAAAGCAAACAATCTCGCCGGCAGAGGAAGTAGGATCGAGGTTCGTGGCAACGGCGGTTCCTCCGTACGCGTGGGCAGCCGCCAAGTGTGATGCTAGGCGGGCACTCGCGGCGGTGAGAAGCTTACGGTCGCTGGGGTGGGAGCGGAAGTTTGCCGCCAGCGTGGCAGCCTTTGCCGGAGCGGGCACGTCGGCCGCCGCTTGGCTCCACTGTACCGAGCCGGGGCGAGAGGCATTCACCTTGAATTTCTGCGTACCCAGTATCAGATCGACGCCGTACATCGCCGCGCCGGCCACCAACACCCGATCACCGGCCACGAGCGGCGCCGTGGCGGGGTCCAGATGATCACCCGTTGGCTTGAACTTCCAGCGCGAATCGCCAAAATCAGTATTGAAAGCATTAAGCGAATCGGCGGCGACGAAGAAGAGGGCATCTTTTCCGCAGGCAACCGGGCCGGGGCTATCCGTCGAGACCACCTTAGGACCGAAAACTTTCTTCCCCGTCTGGGCCGCCAGTCGCCAAAGGGTCGCTCCGCCTGCGCTATCGGTGCTGACCACCACGATGCGCTCGCCCTTGGCGAAAATCGAGACGACGTTGGGAATGGTGGGCGAATCTGTCCAGGTAGCAAGCGGAATCCCGTCCGCGAGCCGCAGGGCCACCAAAAAATCACCCTCCATCAGGTAGACGATGCCCTCGGCTGTCGTAACCTGCGGATCGCCGCCGTAAAACGCCTTTTCCGGATCGAGCGAATAGAGCCAGCTGGGATGCGCCGGCAGACCCGTCTGCGCGGCTTTTCCGGTGTAGATATCGACAGCGAAGATGGTCGCTTCGGCGACGCCGATTAGCCGGTCACCGGCGACGACCAGCTTCTGGGTCAGCGGGCCATAAGTACCGGGAAAAGTCCATGCGGGAGTAAGGGTTTCGTGCAGCAGCTCAGGCATTGTGATGTGATGAAAATGGGGGCAGGTGAAAAAAAGGAGGCGTACGACCCGCGAAGACTCGGGAGTGTTTGCGGGCTAAAATTGTAGGCGTAATTAAATTAAATATTTTACAAAAATTTAGCCGATAGCCGCATAGCATACGACCTGATACCGCCTTTGATTGACCAGTATCGAATACCCTCAATAACGACGGGCGCGTGCTGATAAATCAGCCGACTAAAGGACGACTGACCAAGACTTACAAGTAATATCGCAACCCGCAGATCGCCAAAATAAACAAATTAAGTAAAGTGCATTTGTACGGACGGGTGAATACGACATTACGTAGTCTGACTTAAAACCAACCTATTTCAATACTAAACAAACCTTTGCTCTGGTCGCGGCTTACGCTTTAAGCAGCCGGGAGGCGAAGTCGGGGCGCTCTGGTTAGAGATTGCCGAAGGGAAAGATGGATGAAAGCCAACACGCTAGCTAGCGCAGCTGGGTTACCGACTGCTAAAGTAAGTGATTGAAACCCTGTTACAAGCAAGAATTTTTTAGATTATTTTTCTGTGAATTGTTGATTGCAAAGCTTGAATACGCAGAAATTTTGCTAACGTAGCGGCCACCCTAACCGAGCTGTCCGGCAAACCCGTGCGCAATACGGCGGCCAAGGTGTCGGCTTTCGCGCAGGACCGCAAAAAGTCGCGGTCTGCCTGAGGTGGTCGTGGGCCGCATCATCGGGTTTACGACCGACATCAAAAACGGGCAGGAAGACGAGGTAAGCCCCGATTTGGAGCAGTTGCTCGGGCGCAAGCCGGCTACCCTGCGCGAAGGCCTGAAAACGCGCTTCAAGGGGTAGATAGGGCGGTGTTTTGGCGGTTAACTGGATAAACGACCGCCTATGAAATTCGGTTGGCACTCGCCTCAGCATCACCCTCGACACCGTGCGCTACTACATCCGGCAGATTTACCGCAAGCTGCACGTCAACTCGAAGGCCGAAGTCATCGCCCGCGCGTTGCGGGGGTAAGGCCAACCCTCACCACGCCCCCTCTGACGTGGCCAGCTCCGCGAACGTCGCGACTTCGGCGCGCGCCTGCGCTAATTCTTCGCGGTCGTCGTCACGGGTGAGCTGCTCTTCGAACAGCTGCGCGAAGAGCGGGACATTGCGGTAAAACAACTGCCCGAACGGATTGCTCACGTCGAGCATCTTCGTCAGCGAGGCCGTTACGGTCGGGAAGTTGCCGCTTCTTTCCGGCGGGTCTTGCGCCCGCAAGCCGCTGATGACGGGCAGCAGATCGCTGATGGCCACCAGCGCCAGACTTTCGAGGGCGTGGTAGAGCGTCAGCAGCTCGGCCAGCGAAAACGTGCATTCGATACTCGTGGTCAGGTCCATCGGGTTGGCGAACTCCAGCCCGTCGATGCGTTGGCGTAGGGCCTCCACGGCATCCTGCCGCCGCAGCCACCGCAGCTGGCTCGCAGCCCGCGCGAAGGGCAGCACTGCGTAGAAGCGCCAGTTGCGCGCACTCAGAAGCGCTATTGCCAGCATGATGCGGAGGATGGGCGTGATCTCGATCTCGGTGCACGGGCCGTGGTAGTACTCGTGCAGGTCCGGGTTCGCATCGGCTTCGTCGGTACTGGGGGTGCCGGGCATCAGCAGGATGTGTTCGCCCTCGCCGATGGCGCGCAGCACCTCCCCAGCCCGACTGATCACGCTTTCCAGCTGCAAGCGGCGCCAGCGCAGCTCTTCGCCGGTGCGGAGGCGCACGTCCGGCACCGATTCCACGAACGCCCGCTCTGCGGCGGGGTCGGGTGCGGCGTCCGTCGGCCGCAGAAAATACGACAGAAAGGCTGGTGTAGGCTCGAAATCAGTCGGGAAATCGAGCCATTGGCGCTCCTCGTTGTCTTCCATAAAGCTGAACACCCACTCGGCGGTATTGTCCGGCAGCCCGGTATCGGCACCTTCCACGGCTTCCAGAAACCGCAGGAACGGGCTGTCGCGCAGGGGCGAGTTCCAGAGTGCCACCCCCAGCGCCATAAACGCGTGCAGCCGCGCCGGCCGCAGCACGAATTCGCACGCGATGCGCGGCCGGTCGTTCGAACACGCGCTCAAGGCCGCTAGGTCGGGTAGCGTCAGGCCGCTGATTTCCTCGATATCGGCCAGTAACTGCGGCATCTGCGGATGCTGCCGCGCCAAAGCACGCGCACTCAGATCGCCGAGCATGACCGGCAGCAGCAGACAATTGACCAAATCTGAATCGAGGCGGGCCAGAAATGGATCAGGGGTAGGGGTTTCTTCCATACCGCAAGTAAGGGGCGGGCAGGGATTGGGGGCGTGGGTGCGCTACTTCAGGGCTACTTGGGCTAGGAAGGCGTCCGCAGATTAAGGCCGTACTTTGAGGCCACTAAATCCTTGATCAATGGCGACGAGAAAGCCGGCTTCCGCTCCTGATAAGTCAACCAATCCTTACCGGGGAGCTATTTCTTCGATTCAGGTTCGAGGCTACAAGTCGTTATTAGATTCCAAGCTAACAGTACGGCCGCTGACATTACTGGCTGGCACGAATAGTTCTGGCAAATCGAGTATAATGCTGCCGTTGCTGCTTATCAAGCAGACAATACAGGCTTTTTACATAGCGGCGGGCGCGTTACTGTTGGATGGCCCGCACGTGCAAGTGACGTCAGTAGATCAGATACTGTCGAAAGTGTCTGATATTATTAGTAGCAAGTTTTCTCTTTCTATTGAAGCGACCAACAGGGCGCAACATGATGAGGACATTACATTAAATTACGCAGTTGAGGGCAAAAGTCTTGCTCTCGAATCACAAGAGGTAATTTATGAAGCCAAAAAAGTAAAACTAAGACGAGGCTTAAGCGAAGAACATATTCTGCGACAGAATCAGGAATTCAAAAAGCTAACAACCAGATACGGCGGCAAATTACAAGTTGCCAGTATGGCAGACTACTTTTTAGGTGTCTGGGCATTAAATAATGGAGAAGGTGTCGGCCAAGTATTCGCCCTAGGAATAGAGGATGCAATCGTCTCCATGATGCACATCCCCGGCCTCCGCACCGCCCCCAAGCGCAGCTACCCCGCTGCTGCTTACCAAACGGGCAGCATTCGCGGCACCTTCGATGCTTACACCGCCGGCCTCATCCTATACTGGCAACAGCAGAAAGCCACTGAATCCCTCGCTGCTCTCACCGACGCCCTCCAACGCCTTGGCCTCACGGGTGCTGTCGAAGCCAGTACGCTCAACGCCAATGAGCTGGAAGTGAAAGTCGGGCGCTTGCCCGTCGGCGCCAAAACCCGTAAGAAAGACCTCGTCAACATCGCTGACGTCGGTTTCGGGGTCTCGCAGGTTTTACCAATCGTCGTGGCGCTCATCGCCGCCGAGCCGGGCCAGCTGGTGTACATCGAGCAGCCCGAGCTGCACCTTCACCCCCGCGCCCAAGTCCAGATGGCGCACCTGCTGGCCGCCGCCGCCAAACGCGGCGTCCGTGTCATCGCCGAGACGCACAGCAGCCTTATCCTGCTCACCGTCCAGACGCTTGTCGCCGAAGGCACGATTTCGCCAAAAGAGGTTTCCCTGAACTGGTTCGAGCGCGTTGCCAAAGGCGCCACCCAAATCACACGCGCCGAGGTGGACGAAAACGGCGCCTACGGCCCGTGGCCCGAAGACTTCGGCGACGTCGAGCTGACCGCGCAGGGCGCCTACCTCGACGCCGGCGCCCGGCGCCACGCCCAGCCAAAACCGAAGGCGTAATGGCAGCTCCCCGCAAAGTCGCGTCGCGGCGGATCGTCGTCGATACCAACGTCGCACGCTCCGCCAGCGAAAACACGTATCCGCAATCGGTCGCCTACCGCCAGATTCTGGATACGATTCTGACGGTCTGCCACCGAATCGTGCTCTCGCCGAGCCAGAAGGAGGAATGGCAACGCCATCAGTCCCGCTACACGATGCGCTGGTTGGCGAGTATGACGGCCAAAGGAAAATGGCACGTGCTAACCGACGACCCTGACAGCGGCGTGTGGGAAGCCATCGACCGCTTGGCCCCGTCCGAATGGTCGCGCGAGGAATTACTGAAGGACGTGTACCTGCTCGAATCCGCCCTCGCCACCGATTCTATCGTCATTTCGCTGGAAACACGCGCCACCCGGTATTACCGTCCCCTCACCGAACCTTTGCCCCAAATCGGCGCCGTTGCGTGGGTCCACCCGCTTGAACCCGCCGACGACTGCCGCAAATGGCTCGAAAAAGGCGCCCCCGAGGAACAAAAACGCACGTTGGGATATAAGCCGCAGTAAAATCAGCTGGCGGCAACGGGCGGCCCACGGCTGTACCGGTTGAGCGTCTTTATTCAGTCCGCCTAACTGCGATCCCCTCGATTCCCCTTAAATGCGCATCGCCCCCGCTTCACGGTAAGAAGCGGGGGCGATGCGCATTTTGAGGGACCGTGACGTCAATAAGACGCCCCCCGTGTGAGCCCAGGGTAGCCTTTGGCAACCCCGGGCTTCTGTGATAAAACCCCTTCGGGGTACC
>JANNMJ010000100.1:0-30792 GCA_031397815.1 Hymenobacteraceae bacterium | reverse complement strand
TTAATTATTAATTCTTAATTATTAATTACCCGCCCCCTCCCGCCGCAACCCCACCGCCCCGCCCTCCTTCAACACCAGCCGGGCGCTGAACTTCTGCCCGTCTTCCCCCTTGAACCCCGCTATCACGGCGGTTTGGCCCTTCGCGAGCAGGGTTTTGAGCTGCGTATCGGTGAGGGTTTTACCTCTGGATTGGAACGGCAGGCGCCACGCGCAGCCCTCGCGGAAGCGGCGGCAGCCCCACGCCTCGCGGCCCCGCAGGATGCTGGCCTCGTGCCCACACGCCGGGCACTTACCGAGCGCACCGCCTGCATCGGGCGCGGCGGCGGCGGGCGCTTTGGGTTTGGACGTGCGCGGCGCTTTGGCGGGGGCCGAAGCGGGCGCGTTGGCTGCCAGTTGCGCCGCTACGGAAGTGGGCGGCGGGGTGGTGCCGCCCGACGGATACTTGTTCGGCCCGGGGTTTTTCGCCACCAGCGGCATCGCCCGCACCGCCCGGTTATCGAATGTCACCTGCCGAACCAGCTCGCTCACGAGGGTGCGCAGCTCGCCCAAAAACGTATCGGCCGGTAGCTCGCCGGATTCAATCTGACGCAGCTTGCGCTCCCACTGCCCCGTCAGCTCCGCCGATTTGAGGGTCGGGTTTACGATGAGGTCGATGAGGGCGATGCCGGTATCGGTGGGGAGCACTTGCTTGCCCTGCCGCCGCAGATAGGTGCGGCGGAAGAGGGTTTCGAGAATCGCGGCACGCGTACTCGGGCGGCCGATGCCGTTCTCCTTGAGCGCCTGCTTGAGGTCTTCGTCGTCAATCTGCTTCCCCGCCGATTCCATCGCCCGCAGGAGCGTGGCTTCGGTGTAGGGCTTCGGCGGCTGGGTTTGCTTGCGTTCGAGGGCGGGGTCGTGGGGACCGGTCTCGAACTGCACGAAAATCGGCAGCACGGTCAGGCTTTCTTCTTCCGAAGCGCCCTCGCCACCGGCTTTGTCGGAGAGGACGTCGGCGGCTTTGCGGGTGGGTTTCTTGCGCTTGGCGCCGGGGTCATCGTCGGCTACTCCGCCATACACGGCCCGCCAACCCGGCTCCAGCACCTGCCGTCCGCGCACCCGAAACGGGTGTTTATTGGCGTCGGCGAGCACCGTAGTGTTGCTCACGATACAATCCGGGGAGAGCGCCGCCAGAAACCGCCGGGCGATGAGGTCGTACATCCCGCCCTCTGCCCCGCCGAGGCCGTTGGCGGTTGCGCCCGTGGGGATAATGGCGTGGTGGTCGGTGACTTTGGTGTCGTTGAAGACGCGCGAGTTCTTCCGAATCGGCTGCGCGAGCAGGCCCTGCGTGAACTCGCCGTAGCGCCCGCTCAGCCCGCGCAGAATGCCGGGCACCTGCGGGTACACATCGTTCGGCAGGTACGTGGTATCGACGCGTGGGTACGTCACGAGCTTCTTCTCGTAGAGGCTCTGCACCGTCCGCAGCGCATCCTCGGCCGAGAGGTTGAGCTTTTGATTCGCCTCGACTTGCAGACTCGTAAGGTCGTAGAGGCGCGGGGGCGCTTCGTTGGCCTTTTTCGTCTCGACATCAGTAATTACGAACGGATGGCCCGTGACCTGCGCCAAGGCGGCGGTAGCGTCTTCTTCCTTCTCGAACCGACCGTTCGGGTGCGCGATAGACCCGAAAGTGATATCCCGGTAGCGGGTTTTCAGCTCCCAGTAGGTTTCGGGCTTGAACTGCTGAATCTCGCGCCACCGCTGCACGACCATCGCCAGCGTCGGCGTTTGCACCCGCCCCACGCTCAGCACCTGCCCCGGCTGCGAGTAGCGGAGCGTAAACAGCCGGGTGGCGTTGAGGCCGAGCAGCCAATCGCCCACGGCGCGGCTCTTCCCGGCTTCGTAGAGGCTATCGAAATCGGCGGCATCGCGCAGCTTCAAAAACCCTTGCCGAATGGCGTCTTCGGTCAAAGAAGAAATCCAGAGCCGCTTCACCGGCCCCCGGTAGCGCGCCGCGCGCAGCACCCACCGCTGAATCACCTCCCCCTCCTGCCCGGCATCGCCGCAGTTAATCACCTCATCGGCCTCCGAAAGCAGCTTTTGAATGACGGCGAACTGCTTCCGCACCCCATCATCGCTCATGAGCTTGATGTCGAAGGTCGGCGGCAGCATCGGCAGGTCGTGCAGCGACCACCGCTTCCACGCCGGGTTATAATCTTCCGGGTCGCGGAGCTGACAGAAGTGCCCGAACGTCCAGGTCACCTGATAGCCATTGCCTTCGAGGTAACCGTCCTTCCGGTTTTTGGCCCCAATGACCTGCGCGATTTCCCGCGCCACACTGGGTTTTTCGGCGATACAGAGTTTCAAGTGCTTCTGAGGTTCTCGGTGAGTCAGTCGGCCGCTGTCCTGCCGGATTTTGCCGGAAAGTCAGGTAGTAGCCAGTCAATGGAAACCGACCGACCGGAACCAAAAATCCCTTATTGGCAGAATTGCCGCACATTTTCGGTCGCCGGTTCCAGCCCGAGCGAGTCGGCTTTGTGCCACGCGGCGCACGCGCCGGTTTGCCGCTTCAGCTCATACCGCGCATTGCCGAGCAGCAGCCACGCCTCGGCGTTGGCGGGAGCGGCAGCAGCGGCGGCAGCCAGTTGCGCCTCTGCCTGCGTGAAGTTTTTCTGGTCGATTTGCAACGCCCCCAGATTGAGGCGGTACAGCGGCTCATTCGGCGCGAGCGCCACGGCGAGCCAGTAATCCTGCTCCGCCCCGAGCAAATCGCCGGTCGATTGCCGCAGCAGACCCCGGTTGTTGAACACCGCCGCATCGCGCCCACCGGCCGCGATAGACGACGTGTAGTCGCGCAGGGCGCCGGAATCGTTCTTCAATTCGTGCTTCGCGATAGCCCGCAGGAAGTACATCTGCCCTTGGTCGGGGTTCGGCACCGAATCAGCGCCTACTTTCTTGGCTACCGCCGAATCAGTCACCTGAATCGCCGCCGCAAACGCCTCCTTATCGAGCAGCCCGTTGATGCGCTGCACCAGCGCCGCCCGCCGCGCCACGGCCACGGAATCTACGGCCCCGGCTTTTGCGGCGCTCGTATCGGCAGAGCCAAGAGCATTGCCGAGCTGCGCGCCCTTGAAATGGAGCAGCCCCCAACCGGCGGCCAGCGCCAGCGCCGCCCCCAGCACGAAACCGAGAAACGCTGCCCCGCCCTTGCCGCTGCGCGGGGGGCCGCCGGCGACCTCGCCCCTATCGCGGGCGGCGGCCCAAGCGGCTTCCATCTCGTGACGGGCGGCTTCCGCTTTATGGAATTTCTGTTTCCACTCGGCCGTCGTGCGCGATTCGGCGTCGTATTCGCCCCGCTTGACCGGGTCGTTGAGCGTCTCATAGGCGGCCAGCACTTCCTTGAACCGCTCCGTGAAGAAGGGGCTGTTGGCGTGACGGTCGGGTTGATACTGAGCCGCGTACTCCTTGTAAGCCCGCTGAATATCGGCAGCGGTGGCGGTACGGTCGAGGCCCAGGATTTGGTACAGGTTCTTCATCGAGCAACATCGGCGGCAAGGCGTGAGCGGGCCGGAAGCCTGCTCGCCGCACCCGACACTTGTCGGCTGCGGCCCAAATATCCGGATAACCGGGGGGTAGTGGCAAGCGAAACCGTTGAGTCTGGCTGTAATAGCGCCTTCACCGCTGCCCGCCAGGCTTGCGGGCGCGAGGCTATATAATGCCCGTGTCCGGCGCCGGGCAACAATACCAGTCGTTTCGGCCCGACCAAACCCGCCGCAATTTCTTCTACTTCAAATACCTGAACGCGGGCATCGGCGGTACCTTGCAGCACCAGCGTCGGCACGGCCACGCGGCGGGCGTAGGCGGTCGGCACGTGCCCGAAAGCCCAGTAGCCGTGCTGCACGCCACCCCAAAACGTGAGGAGCGCGGCCATCGGCACGGGCGGGACGTGCATCGCCTGAAACCGGTTCACCACCGTCTGATACGTACTCCCGAACGGAGATTCGAGCACCGCCGCCACCGGCCGCACGTCGGCGGGGTACTCGGCCATCGCGCGCAACGCCGCCACCGCGCCCATCGAGACACCGAACAGCACCACGTTCGGCTCGTGCCAGTAACGCCGCAGATGCTGACAGACAGCGCGCACATCGTCGGCTTCGCGGTAGCCAATCGTCACCTCATTCCCCGACGACGCGCCGCCGCCCCGAAAATCAACCAACACCACTCGGTAGCCAAGCTGCCGAAAATACGCCGCCTCATCGAGCAGACTGCCTTTTTCGCCGCCGTAGCCGTGCAACAGCAGCACCGTACCACGCGCCGGAGCCGCACCGGAGCGGTCGAGGTCAGCCAAAGCAGGCGCCGTCCACGCCCCCAGCCACTCGCCGGACGCGAGCGGAATGCGCAGCGCCCGGTAGCCCACCGGACAAGGGCGGGCCACCGGGCGCGGCAACGTCACGCCGGTCAGCAGCAAATTCAGCCGCCCGACGGTGGTCATTTGGGCCGGGTCAGGCGTGCGCTCCCCGTCTTCGGCGAAGTGGGTAAACTGCCACGCGTGCTGCCACGCCACAGCGTTTAGCCCAATCAGCAGCACCAACGCGCTCCCGATGAGGCGCCGCGCTGCCCGACGTCGGCGGACGCCGTTAAGCACGCGGGGTTCCGCTGAAGTCGCCGAAAAAGGTGCGAATCTGCTCCGTCAGCGCCCGCAGCGGCACGCGGTCGAGCGGGTGCGGGGTGGCGGGCAGCACGCCTAATTGCCCTCCCGAAAGCGCCCGGAAAGCCGTCGCCGTTTCCTCAACGGTCACTGTCGCATCGCGGTCGCCGACGAGGACGCGCACCGGCTGCCGGATGCTCGCGAAGACGTCCGGGGTCAGCAATGGCGCTTGGCCTAATCGGCGCAGCACATCGGCCGTACCGCGCACCACCGTTTCCCAACCGGCGCCATCGACGTGAAGCGCCGCCAAAGCATCAGCAAAAGCGGGCACTTTACTGCGGATGACGGCCGGATCGAGGCGCGCCGTTTCCCGCGCCGCCGTCGCTTCATCCCAAACGAATTTCGTCCCCAACGTCAGCACCGAATGAATCAGCGCAGGTTGGCGGGCGGCGAGGGTCAGGGCCGCGTACCCGCCCATACTGTACCCAAAAACTCGCGCTGGGCCGATGTTCTCCGTCTCAATCAGCTCCGCGAGGTTATCGACGAACGTTTCGAGGCGCCAGTTATCGTGTTCCGCTTCTTCTTCGGAAGTAGAACCAGCAGTGGAGACCCGACGGGCACCGTGACCCGCGAAATCGAGCGTCAGCACCCGAAAGTCATCGGCTAGAAGCGCCGCTAACGGCGCAAGCTGCGCGGCAGCGCCCAACGCGCCGTGCAAAAGCACCAGCGGCGGACGGGCATCAGCAGGCGTCATCAGAGAAGACATTCGAGAAGAAAAAGGCGCTTCGGCCGTTTACTGCACCACCACTTTGACCTGCTGCACGCCGCCAGTGCTCGCCGCCAATCGGGCCACGTACACGCCCGGCGTCAGGCCGCGCAAATCGAGGCGGAAGGCGTGCGCACCCGCGCCCTGCATCGCCCCCATCAACGGCGTCTGCACGACTCGCCCGAGCAGATCGACGAGCGTGATGCGCATCGCGCCGGGTTTCAGCAACTCATACCGCAGCTCCGCCGCATCGAGCGCCGGATTCGGCACGACGCTCAGGCCGTCCCGCAGCAGCGCTGCATCGGCCAAGCCGGTAACGGCGTAGGTGAACAGGCGCTGGGAGATGTTCGTCTGGGTCGCCAACGAGGCGCCGCCCTGAATCAGCTCCACCGTGCGGTTGTTGCGCGCATCGTACTGGTAGGTGGTCACGCCGAGCAGGCCCCACGAATTGCTCGCCACCTCATACGGCTCGTTGTAAACCGAATCGAGCAGGCCCAGCGCGTTGTAGCGGTTGCGCCCCCGGCCCAACACTTCGTAGCTCCCGGCCACAGCATCCCAGTTCGAGAAAGTGGCGCTTTCGAGCGAGTCGTTCGGGAGATACGCGTTTTCGATCAGGCTGTTGGGGTCCCACGACGTGGTGTTGTCGTTCCAATCGAACTGCTCGTCGGTCGTGATTCGTCCCTGCGGGTCAGTGGTAAAGCGAAACTCGTTCTGGTTGTACCACCCACCGGCGTTGCCTTGCCAGAGCAGCTTTTCGGGCTTTCCGGCCGCATCATACGTATAAATATCCCGGCTGGCATTCTGCCAGTTCATCCCGAGGCGGATGCGCACGGTGATCGTATCGGGCTGCCCCGCCGCATTGTACGTCCGCCGGTACGCAAACAGCGCCCGCCCAGAGATACCAAAAATGGTATCCGTGACCGGCTGATTCTGCGCGTTGAAGGTCTGGGTACGGCGGTTCCGCAGCTGCCAGCTCCCCAACACTTGCTCGTCGGTGATGCGCTCCAGGTTGTTCCCGGCCGCATCAAACGCGGTATAGCGCACCTGAGTAGTGTCGGCCCAAGCCCCCGCCTGCCAAAACTGGCTGAGCGCCAGCGTCAGCCGGTCGCCGCCGACCATCGGGCGCCGCGCCGCCGTCACCCGACGGTGGGCGGTCGTTTCATCGGTCGATCTGGAGCGATTGGATGCCTGCGCCGAAGCTACTCCTACCGTTGAAAAGGCCAGGATTGCAGCAAGAGTAACTTGTTTCATCAATATGAGAAGAGAAACGATTTAGCCTCCTCTTTACGCAAAAGGCCGGTACAAAGATAGTTTTCACTCCCAAGCGGTTGCAGGCGTGTGGACTTAACTCGCTACTTTTGCTTTTGCCGGTTACGAACATAGCGGTGTTCTAACAGGTTGAACTTTCCGTTTTCTCATCTTCGCCATTTGTACCAGATGAAGCGATTGCTACTTACGGCCGTAGTTGGCTGCCTGCTCATCCCCCAACTTGCACACGCTCAGTCGCGGCGGGGCCGTAGCCGTCAAGCTCCGATTGCAATGGGATTAACCTTCGGCGTCAAGCTAGGTGGGAGCTTTAGCAACATTGTCGGCGATGATACTAAAACGCCCGATGGCTCTGGGGCTTCGGCATTCAGCTACGGTACACGCGTTGGAATAGTGGGCGGCGGGCTAGCCAACTACCGCTTCACGCCCGAGATGTCGGTGCAGCTGGAAGCGCTCTACGCGAACCGAGGTAGCAACCGACGCTTTACTTTTCCTTCCGGAAAACGCCGTGACGAGAACCTAAGCCTCACCTACGTCGATATTCCACTTTTGTTCAAGTTCAACGCCAAAATTTTCTACGTTGAAATTGGCGCTGTGCCTTCGCTATTCCTTTCCTATACTAATAAAGTCGAAGAGACGGGTACTGGGGCAGCAACCAACCCCATTGACAACATTGTGTCTGGCTCATTCAATTCTTTTGAAACCGGCGGTGCGATTGGCGCCGGAATCGAAACCACCAATGGCGCCATCTTCGGTGTGCGGTATGTAAAAGGATTTTCGGCCATCGGAACCGCTACCGGCACTTTTGCCGGTCGTGCGCTGGAAAACTCCAGCATTCAGGTTACCGGAGGGTTCATCTTTGGTCACTCGCGGCGCGGGCGGCGCTAACGGGATTCTGAGGCTGACAAAACGATGATGATCGGTCGCCATTTTCTGCTCTTCAGCGCTTTCGCCGTTATCGTATCGGGCTTTACGGCGCAAGCACAGCCGGGCAGATCAGGGCGGACGAATATGCCCACCAGCCGGTTGTTGGGTGGGGCCAGACTCGGCGCCTTGCTGAGTATGCCCCAGGGCTCTGGGCTTCGAACCTTGCCGTTCGGTGCGCAACGCGTGGCTTACAGCAGTAGCTACGGCATTCTAGGTGGGGGCGTTGCCCGGTATGAGCTCATACCGGAGCTGGCGGTTCAAACCGAGCTGATGGTTACTACCCGCGGTTTCACGCGCGAGTATTTCTTCCCGAACCGGCAGCAAGTCAGCATTTTTAAGGTTCAGCAGATTTGCCTGGAGATTCCGCTGTTGGCGCAATACCACGCGGGTGCTTTTTTCGTGGAAGGCGGACTGACCGGAAACCTCGCAATCCGAACCACTTACGAGAAAAACGATAGTCAGCCCAGTCAGCAAAGCTCCAAATCCGGCACTCTCTTCGATGCCAAAAAAACGGGACTAAGCGCAACCATCGGAGTCGGTATTGAATTACCCGAAGGCGTTTTCTTCGATATTCGTTACCTGCACGGCCTCACCCGTTACGGCGAGGCGCCACCTAATCCGCCCACCGATGATATTCTCTTGAACGGAGAGAATTTAACGCCGCTAGCCCTGCAAGCTTCTGTCGGGTATTTATTCCGCCCATCGGGTAACCAGCACGGCAAGCCACTGACACAATCAAAGTCAAGAAAGAAGCGTCGCAGATAATTCGGCTTTTTGGAAAAAATGGTCGACAGCATTGGGTTAAACAAAATGGCCCGGCCTGTTTTACACAGGCCGGGCCATTTTGTTTAAGCGGTCGTAAGAACCACTCTTCGCGTTCGCTTATTCTTTCACTAAGCGAATAGTCGCGTTCTGTACGCCTTGTTGCACTTGTACGTGGTAAACGCCGGTCGGAAGCTCGCCTACCGATTCGAGCTTCAACACCGACTCGCCCGCTTCCAGCGTCTGCTGATGCTCCCGGACCAAACGCCCCGCTGCATCAAACACTTTCACCGACACCGGGCCGGCCAAGCTCGTGCTGACCGCCACGCTCACTTCGTGCTGATACGGGTTCGGCCAAGCCCCTACCGACCAGCTAGTACCGCTACTGAACTGCACGGCGCGCACCTCTGAAACCGTTGATTTACCATCAGTGTCAAAAGCCCGCAACCGGTAATAGAATTTGGTACCCGTGTAACCAACGCCCACATCGTTGAGCTGGTATTCCCGCAGGCTTTGGCTGTTACCGGCAGCCGCCACACGCTTGCCAACTGCGGTAAAGCCATCACGAGCGTTCGAGGAGCGCTCCACTTGGAAATAGGCACTGTGCTGCTCCGATGCCGTTTGCCAAATCAGTACGGCATCCTGCTGCTTGGTGGTAGCCGTGAATTGGATGAGCGCAACCGGCAGCGGATCTGGACCGGCACCAATGCCGATAGAAGAAATACCCGCAATCGAAGTACCCGACAGCAAATCACCTTGGGCATTACCGGTAGCAGTCGGGCCACCACTCAGATCCACCCACTGCGTACCATTCCAACCGACTAGCCGTAGCTTAATAGGAATGCCGAAACCACCCAGACCGGCTGGCAGAGAAACCGTCACCGCTTTGCCCGTAGCTAAGTCACTTACCGGCCAGGTAGCACCGCCGAAAACCTGCGAGAGTGAACCCGCGAACGAGGAAGTCCCCTCCGGATTGCTTGCCAGATAGGCAACCGCCGCACCCGCTGGGTCGACGATTTCGGCGTAACGGTAGTCGGTGCCGCTGCCGACCGGGTAGCGAAATGTGCCGCTCGTCTTATCAGCGCCTACGTACCCATTGACGTGGTGCGCATCGTCTAATCCAGCAGTCCAAGTGTAAGTACCGGCGGTGCCGAAACGCAACGCGCCGTTCACACCGCCAGCCACGTTATCGACCAGCGTACCATCAAACGTCATCGCTGCATTGACTTTGGCGCCGTTGGTATTCGTCAACAGTAACTCTTCAGCATTTTGGAGGTCGAGGTTATCAAACGTAGGTTGGGCGGTACCGCCGATTTCTACTGTTGTAGCCCCCGTGAAGCGAGTGATGGCGCCACTTTGCCCCGTGTAAGACCCATTATTAATGAACGTGCCGGTAGCAGGACCGCTGATAACTTCCAGACCATTATCATTGATCCAGTTCCCCGAGACATCGTTCACCACGCCATCACCCGAATAAAACGGGTCGGTTGCCGTCGATGAGCCATTATACACCCCAGGTGAAGGCTCGTTATTGTAGAACTGGGCCTGAGCAGGTGTGGCTGCCAGAAACAACATCAAGGCCATCAAGGAAGCGTGAGCGCTTGCTATCGGAAGGCGTTGCAGAGAGAGCGAGAAGTTTCCCATGAAATTTTCGAGAAAAAAAGTGAAGCGAAAATGAAAATCGCTTTAGTTGTAAACTTTTTCAACCAAGATCAGTACTTTCGCGCCGTTCACAATTTCCTGGCTGTTGGTAATGCTGTTACAAGTGGGGCAAGCCGCGAAGTTGCCGACCAGGAACGCGAACTCGATCCGGTAGAAGTATTTTTCTGCGGCAGAGCTACCGGCGGGCGTCAGGATGTACTGCCGCTTTTCCTGGTTAGCCGCCGAAACGGCAAAACCCTCCTCGCCCCAACTATACCATGTACCCGCATTCAAGACGTTGTTGGAGCGAGTACTGGTTTGAGGCGCGGACGTTGGTGCAAAAGCAGTCGAGCCGGAGAAGTCATATTGGGCATCTGAATATAACGTCTCGGCGTACGAGAGAGCTGTTATAGAGCCAGAAGCACCATTCCACTTTGCCTGCGCATCGATATTTTCATTCATCGTACCATAGGCAGTGGCATCAGTGCGGCGGCGCAACCGGAAAGAGAACTCGCCACAGTCGATTCCATTGGTGTACTGATCTGCGTACAAGCCCACGAAAGCATATGACTTGGTTTTACTGCCACCGGCGCTATTAGTATCCTGCAGTTGCGCCCACGACGTCCCGCTCCAATAGTAGAAGCCCGGCGTCAGGTTGGCCGAAAGGTTGGTAGTGGTGTTGAAAACCAGCAAGCCAGTAGCAGGCGAGGCGACAGTTGCCACATCGGTCAGGCTAACAAGCGCAATCCGTGGCAACAAAACCCCTTTATTGGAAGAAGTGACATCGAGTATGGCCGACGCATTAGGTGATGCCACGTTCACGCCGATAGCGCCGGTTTCGGTGATCCGCATTCGTTCGCCATTTGAGGTCGCGAACCGCAGGTTAGACAAGGAGGTGGTTCCATCCCCCGCGTAAGAGGATGAGATGCTCGATAGAGGTTGCCAACCACCATTAACACGACCAAACATGTGGTAGGCACCCATGTTGTCACCGAATTGCATATTGGCCGGAGCCGCGACAGAAGAGCCGCGTGCGCGCCGGGTGATAAATGCGGGAGCGGCGCCTGCGGCATCTGAAATGGAGGTAACATCAATGTCATCACCTGCGCCCGGGTCAGCGGCTGAAGCACCCACCACTTCGAGGCGGCCCAGAGGCGACGTGGTATTGATACCTACGTCCCCGGAGCTGGTGAAGGTGGTGGTAACGTTCGAACCAGCCACATTCAACGCAAAGCCATTGTTGGTGACCGTCGTGGCTTTAACCAAGTTACCGCCCAGCTGCACGTTGTTAGTCGATTTCGTCAGCCCGTTGTTAGCCGTCGTCACAGCTCCGCCGGCGGTTACTATGTCACCAACGGGTTTCGACTTCAGCACTCCCGTGGCATCCGTGTAAAGACTATTGACCGGCGCAGTGGCATCGACGCGGGTATTCGGGTAACCAAACATCTCCACGTCTTTGTTCGCGTACAAACGGAGCATCCGCTCAGCATAAGTACTGCCGCCCGTGAACATCAGATCACTGGTGATATTACCGGACGTCGTTTTAGAGGCTACGGATATAATTTCGTTCCCCAAGTCGGAAGTGGTTCCATTGTAGCCCCAGAACTTGATTCCCCCCAGAGAGGAGTTATCTGGCACCGCCGTCGGGGCATTCAAGGCAGTTCC
Source organism: Hymenobacteraceae bacterium (assembly GCA_031397815.1). Classification (GTDB taxonomy): domain Bacteria; phylum Bacteroidota; class Bacteroidia; order Cytophagales; family Hymenobacteraceae; genus JANNMJ01. The sequence continues at coordinate 19,144 of JANNMJ010000100.1, read as the reverse complement.
CCCCTGAACACCGAAGTTGATTTGCGAAACTCCGCCGCCTGCGGCCTGAGAGGCAAGCAGCGTCAGGTCGCCTTGGCCACCTTCGCCCAGCAGCAGCATGCGGCTACGCATACCTTCGTCGGGCAGCTTACTAGTGCTCATTACGCTATTAACATAAGTGTTGGAAGCATTGCTACCCACCAATAGCTGCCCTCCCTGACCGAGCCGATTGAAGCGCGTCATCTCGGTGTTATTGGTACGCAGGACGAGGTCCTGCGCATCGGTCGTGCCGACAAAGTTGGTGGTGGGATTGGTGCCCGAGTTCCCCAAAATCCCCCAGAACAAGCCGTTACCGACACCCGACGCGTTCGTGCTGAGGTCGCCGTTGGCATCGGACGTTACCAGCCGCACGCCGGTGCCACTCAACGAACCCAGCCGCACATTCGGCGTGCCACCCGTGCCAGCGACGTGTAAGCGCTGCGCCGGGCTGGCCGTGCCGATACCTACCAAGCCGGCACTCGTGAAAGTGGTGGTGGTGCCGCTGCCAGCCACGCTCAAATTGTTGCCGTTGGTAGTGACGGTCGTCGCGGCGGTGAGGTTGCCACCGAGCTTGACGGTGGACCCCGACTTGTTCAAGCCGTTATCCGCCGCAAGTACGCCGGTGGAGGAATCAACTAGCTTGACCCAACTAGGAGCGGCTGGGGTACCGGCATTGTAATAGTAGCCCGCGCCGTTGGGCAAGGCAGCATTGGAGTTCCAGACCAGCAGCGAGGTGGCGGGCAGGGGAATCGTGGTGCCGTCGGTTACAGAAGCCAGATTCACCTGCGGGAGCCGGACTCCCCGGTTACTCGAAACGACGTCGAGGCGGGTTGAGGCGTCGGGAGTGGTGGTGCCGATGCCAGTCTGGGCAGCAGCCGCAAAAGGGAGCGTACTGAGCATCGAGCCCAGTAGTAACAGCCGGTAAATGTTGGACATAATCCAAGAAACATTTGTACCGGCTGTGCGTATCTTGTACACGCAGCCGGTTTAGTGAAAGGAAAGTGAAAGCCGTTTTCTGGACGAGGATGCCATTTTGTACCCAGCCGCTGCAACGGCTGGGTACTTTTTTTAAGCATTTCTCCGATTTATTTCACTGTAAATCAAGTGGTTGTTCAAAAAAGCAGGGTTGGTGTGGTGGTCATTGAATCTCATCGCCGGAGGAACCCAGCAAGGTTTGTGGCAAGCATCAAGGCGGGTGACTTGTCCCCTGAAAAGTCCAAGAATGGACCTGAGATGACTGAATGCACCCACAAAAATGCTAGCTTAATCAAAGCTAATGGAATTTTTTCGACGAAAGCAGGTTTTCAGACTATGAACGGCGACTTTTTCACCTTGAACGGCGACAAAACCCTGTTCAAAGTAAAATTTTTACATACAGTACTTGATTAATCAAAGCCAGCGAATCGCGAGGTGCTTCAGTAGGGATTTTTCGGCTGCTGGTTCAGCCCGCTTACGCTGATCAGGACGACTCCGAGCAGTTTCAAGAGCAAGAACGGTGGTGCGTTCGGGTGCCCTAGCGGCAGTTCACCTGGTAGCGCGACGCTCGGACGTGCACTCATCTTCGAGTTTTCAGCGTCGACAAAACCTTTCCGGATGACTTTTCCGCTTAGCGTTAGCAAATGGGGGAAAGAGGAAAACTTAAGTGCCCGAATTCGCTCTCACTCGAAAAACAAAAACCCCGTTTCCGGCTTGGAAACGGGGTTTTTGTGGGCCCAGCTGGGCTTGAACCAGCGACCAACTGATTATGAGTCAGCTGCTCTAACCGACTGAGCTATGGGCCCGGACGGGGCGTTGCGGCCCCGTTCTGCCTACAAACCTACGGTAAAAGGCGCGTAATGGAGGCTGCTACCGCGCTCAAGTGCCATTTTCGTGGAATGAACTTGCCTTCGCCCTCGCGGTACCCCAATCTGATCTTCGATTTAGGGGGTGTTTTGATCAATATCGACTACGATGCGCCGATTCGGGCGTTTCGGGCGCTGAGTGGGTTGGCGGAACCGTTGGCGTTCAATCAGCAGGCGCAGGCGCCGGTTTTCGATGCTCTGGAGACAGGGCAGATATCTAATGGGGAGTTTCGGGAGCGGCTGCGCGAGATGTATGCGATTGGCCCGACAGTCTCGGATGAGGCGATGGATGCGGCTTGGAATGCGATTCTGCTCGACTTCCCGGCGGAGCGGCTGACGCTGCTTCGGGAGCTGCGGCGGGCGGGTTATCGGCTGTTTCTGCTGTCGAATACGAATGCGCTGCACCGGGTCGCTTTTGATGCCATTCTGGCACGCGACCACGGGCTGGCCGATGGCTTGTTGGGTCAGTTTGAGCGGGTTTACTACTCGCACGAGGTGGGGCTTCGGAAGCCGGATGAAGCCATTTTCCGCTACGTGCTGACCGAGAATGGCTTGATTAGCTCAGAAACGCTGTTCATCGACGACTCGCCGCAGCACGTTGTTGCGGCGCGGGCTGTCGGCTTAGGCGCTATCTGGTTGCAGAAACACCAATCCATCGCCGGTCCCGGCTCTCCCCTGCTGCACGCGCTTCATGAGTCTGCCTAACGACGACGTTGTAACCCTTCCCACCACGCTGGAGCATGACCCGCGCGACGTGCCCCCGTGGCGCCCGATAGCGCTGCACGGCGGCCTGTTCCTGCTGACCCTCATCACCACCACCGTGGCCGGGGCCGAGTGGATTCATCAGCATCTGCTCTTCGTAAACGGCAACCTCGATTTCCGGTGGACCGGCTGGCTGACGCTGTCGCAAGTACTTGACGGCTTGTGGTTTTCAGTGCCGTTCCTGACCGTGTTGACCGTTCACGAGATGGGGCACTTCCTGACGGCGCGCTACTACGGCATCCGCACGAGCTGGCCGTTTTACCTACCGTTTTATCTCGGTTTTGCGCCCGGCATCGGCACGGTGGGCGCGGTGATCCGGATTAAAGACCGGGTGTTTTCGCGACGCGAGTACTTCGATATTGGCGTTGCGGGGCCGTTGGCGGGCTTTGTGATTCTGTTGCCGCTGCTGATGGTGGCTTTAGCGACGCTGCCGCGCATTCTCCCGGCGCCCCCGCCGGAAGGGCTTCAGATTGGCCATAATCTCCTGCTCGACCTGCTCGAACGCGCGCTTCACGTCCCGAGCTTCGTCCACGCATCGCTGACGCGGCAGCCGCTGGTGTTGGCGGGTTATATGGGCGCCTTCTTCACCGCGCTCAACCTCTTGCCGATTGGGCAGCTCGACGGCGGCCATGTGCTGTATGGCTTGCTGGGCTACGGGCGCGCGGCGCGCTTGAGCATCCTGGCGTACGCGGGCTTGGTGGCCTACGCCGGGCTGGGCCTCATCGACCTCACCGCCGAGCCGATGATGCTGGCGTGGGAAGTGCCGCTTTACGTGCTCTACTTATTCGTGCTGGCACGACCAGCCGTGCCCACCGTACGGGGCGCGCTGTTGATTGCCGTGGCTATGCTGGCGCTTCAAGTGGGTCTGAAAGCCGCGTTTCCGTCGCTGGAAGGCCAACCGGGCTGGCTGTTGCTGGCGCTCCTGCTGGCCCGTGGCGTGGGCATCGTGCATCCCCCGGCGCCGCAAGACGCCCCGCTCGATTGGCGGCGGCGGGCGGTCGGGTGGTTCGCGATTGGGCTGCTGGTGCTGTGTTTCGCGCCCAGCCCGTTCGTGTAACTGACGCAGTAACGCCCGAACATAACGAAGCCGCCCCGCATCAGCCTGATTCAAACTGAATACGGAGCGGCTTCGACTGTTTTACGGAGCGCTAGGCAGATTCCGCTTCTGAAGGTGAACCTGAAGCTCGTGTCAGCTTACGCCTGATACGCGACGATACCCCCGAGCAGATTGCGCACGTTGGTGAAGCCCTGCTGCTGCAAGAACGCCTTGGCCGTGGCCGAGCGCGCTCCCGACCGACAATGCACGATGACTTCCTCGTCGTGGTAATCGGCGAGGGTATCGAGGGAATCCGGGAGGGAGCCGAGCGGGATGTTGCGCGTTTCGGTGGGCAGCTGGTTCTGCTCGTGTTCCCACGGTTCGCGAACGTCGATAATGAAGGGTTTTTCGCCGGTGGCGAGGCGGTCTTTCAGGTCGGCAGCGGTGATATCGGGGGCAGTCATGGAGGGGATTGGTGAGAAAAACGAAACTCGAAAATGGAGCTTTACGGCGCGGTAGAGGCCGCTCAGCTTGGCGCGCACGTTGGGCGGAGTCGGCACGGTAACGTTAGCGGCCGACCGCGAGCCGCCGCGTGCTCACGGCACCGGCAGCCGTGCGGAATTGCAGTAAATAAACGCCCGGCGCCAAATCACGCACGCTCAGGGAGGTGGCACCAGCAGGCACCGTGCGCACGGGTCGACCCAAAACATCGACCAAAACCGCTTCCCGGAACTCGCCCCGGAGCTGAACGCTCGCGGCGCCTTCGCTGGCGCTGACGGGGTTCGGGAAGACATCAATTTTGGGTTCTGAAACGAGGTCTTTCGGCGCCGCCAAAAGGCCGTTGTTGTTCATGTGAGGCCGAATCATCGCGCCTTTTACCGCCGCAAGCTGCCACGGATCGGTGCGGGCGCGGAAGAAGTATTGGCTCGTGGAAAGCGAGTCGCTGAGGTCCCAGCCAATCGTGACGATCCCGCTGTTGAGCGGCTGGCTGTACCCCGCGTAAAACCGGCCATTCACCGATACCGGAGTTGGCAGCCGCACGCGCCACCACCGCCCGAGCGTCCGCAGAATCGAATCCGGAGGCACCGTAAAAGCTTGGCGAATCAGCGGAGTGGCAGCGGGCTTGCCGCCATCATCGGCCCAAACATCGACGAAAAGCGGCAGGCCCGTCGGCAGGTCACCGGCCAGATAAACCTCGACGCCGGCAACCTGGTCGGGCACGTTCGTGTCGAAGGAAAGCGCGGCGGCACCGGGCGCCGTGACGCTGCCGGGCAGGAAAAGGGCGAATTCGGCGGTGCCGTCGTCGTAGGCGTAATAGTCGCGCAGAGCGGTGGTTTGCCGGATGGTGTCGTTGTAACGCGTAGCGGGCACCTGCTCGCCGCTCACGAGCGCCAACGTGGCCGTTAGGGTCTTGTAATCAGCCGATAACGGAATGGCGCCGCTGGGCAAGGCACTCGCGAACGGCGCCTCGACGGGCTGGTTGAGCGTCGCGGTCGGCAGGACGAGCGAGGTCGTGAAGAAGTTATGCGTCGCGAGCGACACGCCCGACGCCTCATCGGCCACCGTGAACTTGCCTTCGACGGCGAGCGGCGTCGGGATGCCGTTGACGTCGGGGTTGAGGTTGTTGAGGGTGGTGCGCAGAACGTCGGTGAAAAGCGCTGGCTGCGAGGCGGCGGCGTTGAATTGCCAGACCGGCAGCGCCGTATACGGCTTCAGGCTGGAATTCAGCGTTTTACTGAACGCGGCATCGCGAATCGAGCCTGGCTGCGGCTGCCGGTTGGCGTCAAGCTCCACGTAATCGATGCTCCACAAATCGTCGGTGCTGAGGCGGGTGCCGCGACTGCGGAATCGGAACCGGAAATTCGCCGACACATACAGCGGGTCGACCGCCACGAACGCCTGCTGGAAGGCCGTGGTGAGGCCGTTGCCGTTCCGCTGCCAGACGTTGGTCCAGAAGCCGGTACCGTCGTCGAATTCCAGAATCAGCTGCGAGGTGGTGCCCGGCGCCAAATCGTTACCCCCGACGCCCCCGCGCTGCCACCAAAAGCTGAGCACGACGCTCGACTGGCCCACAAGGTCGATGGGTTGCGACGCGAGGGTATCGGTGTTACCGATGCCGCTGCCGTACGCCACGCCGTAGGTGTTGAGGCCGTCGAAGCTGACGACCCCGCGCGACGGCGGACGCAGCGCGAACCGGTCGTTGCGGTAAGCGCCGCCAGCGGTTTCCCAGAGCGTAGGGTTGGGTTGCGGGCCGGTCGCGTCGTTCGCGAAATCGTCGAAAAACGGTAGGCTGAGCGCGGTCGTGCGCTGCATCGCTGCTGCTTGCGCAGGCCGCGCTTGGGGTGCACGCCCGGGGTCGGCGGTGAGCGGACGGCCCATTTGCGCCGTGGCTGTGAAGCTCGCGGGCAGCGTGAGCGCCACCGTCAGCGGCAACGACAGGAAGAGGGCGCGGCGCGGCAGGCGGGCTGGACGCAAAGCGGGAAATAGTAGGCTCATAAACAGAAGACGGCTATTGGGCGGGCTAACGCTGCTTCGCGCCGTTTTATTCATCTGCCGGCGGAATATCCGCGTCGCTGTCCCCGGCGTCTTGCGTGGCGGCGTCGCCGTTGGGGTCGGAACCGCTGACCCAGAGGTCAACTAGCTGACCCGTGCGGACTTGCGTGCCCGCCGTTGGGCGCTGGCGCTGGACAGTGCCCGCCTCGCCGCTGCCGTTGGGCTGATAAATCACGCTGCCTACCTGCAAGCCCTGCCCTTGGAGCATAATCCGCACCTCGTCGTAGGGCTGACCGACCACGTTATCAAGGGTAAACTCGTTGTTGCCCTGCCCGTCGCCGACCACTAGATCGATGACCGAGTTCTTAGGAATCTGCTGACCGGGCTTCACATCGCGCCCGCCGACCTGCTGTTTCAGCACGGCGTTCTGCTGCAAATCCGGAACAGTGGTGACCTGCCCGAGCGTCATGCCGAGGTTCTGGAGCGTAATCGTGGCCGTTTTCAGCGACAAATCGAGCAGTTTCGGCATCGCCACCATCGGCGCGGTCTGCATCGAGACGGTCAGGTAAATCTTCCGGTTTTCCTTGACGCGGGCGCCCGGCGCCGGGTCCTGCGCGAGGACGGTGTGCGGCGGCACATCGGGCTCATACGTCGAATCCTGCACGTAATAGCGGAGCGAATGGTCATCGAGGAAATCCTCGACTTGGGCGAGGCGCATCCCCATCACCTTCGGGACGGCGATGGTTTCGCCGTGGTTCGTGGTCCAAGGGAGATAGCCGAAGAAGAAGATTAACAGCAACACCACGGCCGTCAGCCCGACGAGCGCTAGGTGTTTGAATACGTCGAAGGCGGTGTGGGCTTTCACGGGAATCAATAACAATCAATTAAATAATCCGACAACGGGCAGCGGCGCAAGCGGCGAGGCTTACGTGCGGCTGGCTGTCAGCCGATGCGCGCCGAATTCGAGAATCTGGTCGATAAACTCGTAGGGCGAATAACCGGCGAGCGCGGTTTGGTGGAAAATGCACGTCGCGGGCGTCATGCCGGGCAGCGAGTTGACTTCGATAATAATCACCTCAACCGCCCCCGAATCGCGGACCCGCACAAAGGCATCGATGCGCGCATAGCCCTCGACGTGCAGAATTTCAGCCACACGGCGCAGCTCTCGCTTCACTTCCTCCGAAATCCGCTGGCGCTCCGCCGATTCCGGTGCGTACCGGGCCGGGGTAATATTCTGGCCTTCTCCGGCTAAGAATTTCTCTTCCAGACTCAGGACGGAACCCGTCGCGAGCGCCTCGCTGGCTTCGAATATCTCGTACGCAATTCCGCCGTCCGGCAGGTAGTGCGTGAGCAGCCCGCCCGTGATTTCAAGGAAATGCCGCGCCCCTTCCGGCCCGATAAGCGTCTCGATGACGAACTCGGTTTTCTGCGGAAATTCTTCACCACGGGAAAGCTTCAAAGTCGCACATTCGGCGGCGGGGAGCGGGAGCGTTTCGCGGAAGATTAGGCGCGTAAACGCGACCAGCTCGGCGCGATTGTCAAGCTTTTTCACGGCCGATGAGCAGCCGTCGTCGGCGGGCTTGGCGATGAGCGGATAGCCGAAATTTCGCTCGATTTCGGCGTAAAACGCTTCTGCATCGGTTTCCCAAGCGGCGCGGGTCACGAGCTGATGATCGGCCACGCGGATGCCGTTCTGCCGCAGCGTTTGGTTCGTGACGTACTTATTGATGGTGACGGCCGACGCGTTGGCGCCGGAGCCGTTGTACGGCAGCCCCACGCGCTCCAGCTCGCGCTGCAACGCGCCGTCCTCGCCGGGGCGGCCGTGCAGGGCGATGAAAACGGCCTTTACTTCCTGCGCCAGCTCGTCGAGGGAAATTCGGCGGGGCGCCCGCTGCGTCTGCCCGGCGAATTGCGTGGTGATCGGCGCGGCGTCGGCGGCGATGGCGTCGAGGACAGGGTGGTGACCGTGGCCGTCTTCGGCGTGGAGAATCTGGTCGCGGATATCATCGGCGTTATCCTTGAGCAGCAGGTTGATCGGCAGCACGTGCAGGCGCCAATCGGCGTTACTGCCGCTCAAAAACACCGGCACGGGCCGGTATTTGGCGCTACTGGCAAGCTTCTCATAAATATTCCGGCCCGATTCGACGGAAATATGACGCTCCGAAGAATATCCGCCGAGCACTACGGCCACGGGAATACGCTGGTCGCCGGCGGCGTGCTTATCGGCCAGCGCCGCGTCGAGGCGCGCGAGCTGGGTTCGCAGCGCGTGCGCCTTTTTGCCGTTGCGGGCACGGGCCGCCAGCGATGTGCGGATAATCGTGGTGATAAGCTGACTCGGATTCAGCCCGATTTCGGCGGCCTGATGGAAGAAGAACGACGCTGGCAGCATCCCGGACGTCGTGTTCGGATCGTTGAGGAAAATGTCGCCTTCGGCGGTATAAAACCCGTCCAAGCGCGCGTAAACCGAGAATTGGAACGCCCGAAAAAGCTCTTGGCACTGCTGCCGAATCCGCTGAATATCAGCGGCGGGCAGCTCGATGGGCGTCACTTTACGCGCCATCCCGGGTAGGTATTTAGCGCGGTAGTCAAATACCTCCTGCCCTTTGATAATTTCGGTCGGCGGGAGGGCGAGCGGCTCACCGTCGGGTTTTTCGATGACGATGCACGAGAACTCACGGCCCTGCACGAAGCGCTCGACGAGGACCGTGGTTTCGGCGTCGGTGAGGGCGAGGAGGCGCACGGTTTCGGTGGCGCTAAACGCCGCATCCAACGCCCCGGCCAACGCCGCCGGATGATGAATAATCGGCCCGTCTTCGCCGAGCTGCACGGGCAGGCCGATGCCGCTGCGGATGTCGGCGAGGGCGCGGGCGAAGTGCTTTTTCTGCTCTGCCGAGTGCGCCGACCATTCTTCGGCGGTGAGTTCCAGCTGAAAGAAGGCGCGATTGATGGCCGTCGTGAAGCTGGCTTCGTCCTGCACGACGCTCACGCCGATGCTGCTCCCCTGATGCGGCGCCTTCACGACGAATGGCAGCCCGATTTCGGCTTGCAGCCGCGCCAACAGGGCCGGACGAGCGCCGGGCGTATTCCACTCGTCGAGGCCGACGGTGCGGAAATCGGGCGTCGCGAAGCCCATCCGTTGCAGCAATTGCTTCTGCGCGATTTTATCGATGCCGATGGCCGACGGCAGCAATCCGGCGCCGGAATACGGGATTCCCGCCCAATCGAGGACGCCCTGAATCGCGCCGTCCTCGCCGTAAGGGCCGTGGAGGGTGAGGAAGGCGAAATCGAAGAGGGCGCGGAAGTCGCGCGGCTGAATCGGCTCGCCGACGGCGCGCGCCAGCGTATCCTGCTCGTGGTGCGTAAGCGCGCCGAGCGACTCGATGTACACCTGCCATGGCTCGTCGGCGGCTTCAGGGGGCGCGAACTGCGGCACGAGGCCGGGAGCGGGGTAAAAGTCGCGGATGGTGCCCTTATAGAGGTACTGCCAATCGAGACGGATGAAGTTGCCGAGCGAATCGACGAAGATCGGCACGGCGGCAAACAGCGCCTTGTCGAGGTTGTCGAAGACGGTGCGCCCACCGGCAAACGAGATTTCGCGCTCGCGGCTTGGGCCGCCGAAGAAGATTCCTACTCTTAGCATCAGGGGCGCAAAGGTACCGGCGGGCGGCCGAGGCCGCATCTACTAGGCACGGCCGGGCTTAGGGTATTAATTTGGTTGCGCTTTTCAGCTTTTTCTCTTTCCCTATGCTCCGTATTACTTGGCTCGCCGCGCTGGCGCTGCTATTATTTGCCTACCGCGCGCAGGCGCAGGTTTGGACGGCCCGCAATCCCGTGTTAGGCCGGGCTGGCGTTTATCAATTCGTCATCAACGGAGTGGCGTATGTGGGTGGCGGCGAAGACGATCAGCAGGCTTACGCCGATCTCTACGCCTACGACCCCGCTGCCGACCAGTGGACTCCTCGGGCGGCGCTGCCGGCGACGGGCCGCGCAGTGGCGGCTACGTTCGTACTCGGCGGACAGGCCTACGTGGTGGGCGGCACCCCTTTCACCACTGGACCGCAGACACAGCTTCTGACCGATACGTGGCGCTACGACCCCGCCACCGACCAGTGGAGCGCCCGCGCCACCCTGCCCGGGCCGGGCCGATTGGGCGCGGCCGGTTTCGCCATTGGCTCGACGGGCTACGTGGGCGGAGGGATGGACTTTGACGCTGGTCAGTCATTCTTTGACTTTTACGCCTACGATCCTGCCAGCAACCAGTGGACATCCCGCGCGACGTTCCCGTCGCCGCAGACCTGCATAGGAGCAGCTTTCGCCTTTGGCGGCTACGGCTATGTGGCCGGCGGAATGAGTTCCGGAACAGGCGGGAACCTGACCTTTGGTCAGCAGACATGGCGCTATGACCCCACCACCAATCAGTGGCTCCGCCGCGCCGACCTGCCTACCCCCCGTGCCTATTGCAGCTCACTGGCCACCGGCGGCTTTGGTTTTGTAACCGAGGGGATCAATAGTTTTTTTCCGATTTCGCCAACCCGCTCTACGCTGCGCTACGACGCCACCGCCGATACCTGGACCACCTTCATGTCTACCGGCCCCGGTGCGGGCCGGGCCGTGCCGGTATTTTTCGCCGTGCAGAACGCCCTGTATGTGGGCGGCGGCATTGATATGGATACAGATGGGTTCCTGACCGATTTCTGGCAGCTTCCCGGCAGTGTAGTGACCGGCCGAGCGGCCGATATCGTGCCCGTTGGCGGCTTTAGCCTGACGCCTAACCCCGTCCACGCCGAGTCGGTGCGCTTGTTGGGCGTACCCGCCGCCCCGCTCACCGTCGTGGATAGCCACGGTCGGCTTGTGCAGAGCTACCCCGTCGCGCCCGCTACCCTCGATGTGCGCGACCTGACCGCTGGCTTGTATCTGGTACGGTGCGGCCATTTTACCCGCCGGTTGGTGGTGGAATAGCTTCTTTCCCCCACTTCTCGTAACAGGCCCGCCGTACCCCGGCGGGCCTTTTTACTGCGAGATGGTGCCGCCCCTCCCCTATCTTCGTCCCGCTTCACCAACCCCCCATTTCTCGCCGCTATGTCGCGTTTCGATCAGTTTTCCTTTGCCGGCCGCCGCGCCGTCGTCCGCGTCGATTTCAACGTCCCGCTCGATGCCGCGTTTCACATCACCGATGATACCCGCATCCGCGCGGCGGTCCCGACGATTAACAAGATTCTTCAGGATGGCGGCTCCGTGGTGCTGATGAGCCACTTGGGGCGTCCCAAAAACGGCCCTTCCGACAAGTACTCGCTCAAGCATCTGGTGAATCATCTGAGCCAGACGTTCGGGCGGCCGGTGCAGTTTGCCGCCGACGTCGATACCGCGATTGAGCAATCCGCGAAGCTCCAGCCGGGCGAGATTATGCTCGTCGAGAACCTGCGGTTTCAGCCCGAAGAAGAAGCCGGTGACGTGGTGTTCAGCCAGAAGCTCGCGCAGCTCGGCGACGTGTACGTGAACGACGCCTTCGGGACCGCCCACCGCGCGCACGCTTCCACGGCGGTGATGGCGCAATCTTTCTCGCCGGAAAACCGCTACAGCGGCTACGTGATGCAGGCCGAGCTGGACGCCGCCAAGCGCGTCCTCGACAACCCGGCGCGGCCGTACGTGGCGGTGATGGGCGGCGCGAAAGTGTCGGATAAGATTCTGTTGATTGACCAGCTGCTCGATAAAGTCGATACCCTGCTTATCGGCGGCGGGATGGCGTATACTTTCGCGAAGGCCGAAAACGGCAGCATCGGCAACTCGCTCGTCGAGAACGATAAGCTCGACCTTGCCCGCCAGCTCATTCAGAAGGCCAAGGACAAAGGCGTGCGCCTCTTGCTTCCCGTCGACAGCACCATCGCCGACCGCTTCGCGAACGACGCCGACCAGGACGTCGCGCTCAACCACCACATCCCCGACGGCTGGATGGGCCTCGACCTCGGCCCCGACGCCCGCGAGCAGTTCGCAGCCGCCATCGACGGTGCGCAAACCATCCTCTGGAACGGCCCGATGGGCGTTTTCGAGATGAGCAACTATGCCCTCGGCACGCAAGCCGTCGCGGAAGCCGTGGCCCGCGCCACCGACCGCGGCGCCTACTCGCTCATCGGCGGGGGCGATTCGGCGGCGGCCGTCAATCAGCTCGGCTTCGCCGACCGCGTGAGCTACATCAGCACCGGCGGCGGCGCCCTGCTGGAATACATGGAGGGCAAAGCCCTGCCGGGCGTCGCCGCGATTCCGGCCGAATAGTGCGCCCGCAGGTCGGGTTTTAACGACTGCTTTTCACTCCGCCCGTCACTTCCACGCTGTTGGAGGTGGCGGGCGGTATTTTTTCACGAGCTTATCTCGGCGATTTTTCTGGCTCGTCAGAAGTTATTCGCCACCGAAATAACCACCCCACAACCCTACCGCTTCTTCACCGCCGCCAGATTCCCCCGGGCATCATACACGGCCTCGCCGATATCGACCAGCTCGCGAAGCAGCTCGGTGATGAGGGCGTGGTCGGCGGGTTCGAAATGGAGGAGCAGGAGGCGCGGGTGCTGGGGCGTGGCGCGCAGCTTTTCGCGCAGGGTGGCGAGGTGCGCGCCGCGCTTGGCTTCGAGGGCGCGGGCCTGCTTGCGGGCTAAGCACCAGTCGCAGATGCGGCACTCTTGGTCGTATTCCTCCCCGAAATAATCGAGCAGCTCGGCCGTGCGGCACCGGCTGGGCGGCTGCGCCAAGTACGCTGCTACGGCGTGAGCCTGCCGCTCAGCCGTGGCCCGACGGGCGCGCAGGACGGCGTGGTCGAGGGGGAGCTTGGCGGCGTCGTGCCGGGGCGAAAGGAGCGTCAGGCGCGCCGCATCGCGGGCCGGCTCGTACAGCACCACGCCGGTTTGGTGCAGGTGAATCAAGAGCTTACGGGTTTCGTCGAGCGGTTCGGCAAAAGTCTTCGCTAAGCTCTCCTCGTGAATGCGCACCGACGACGAAAACGCCTCGGAGCCGTGGATGCGCAGAATCGCCTTCAACAACCGCCCGGCGCGCTCGTGCCGCAGCTGATAATCGTGCAGGGCCGGGCCTTGCGCCAGAATCTGCACCCGAGCGGGCGTGAAAACGGCTTCCGTCAGGTCAATCAGGCCTTGCTGCGCGAGCAGTTTCAGGGCGTGATGTGCGTCCAGCAGGTCCAGATGCCGTTTTTGGGCGAACGCGGGTAAGTCGAACGGCCAGCTCTGCAAATGCCCGCCGCCGAGCGGAATCTGGTAAAAATCGGCCAGCGCCTGATACACCCGCCGCAGCGTGGCCGTATCCGGGAACGCCCGCTGGGCGGTGCGCGCGCGGTCAGCGGCATCGGCGGGGCCGGCCAAAACGGTCGCGTAGGCGTATTTCTCATCGCGCCCCGCGCGCCCGGCTTCCTGATAATACGCTTCCGGCGAATCGGGCATCTGCCAATGCACCACGAGGCGCACATCGGGCTTATCAATGCCCATCCCGAACGCGTTCGTCGCGACGATAACGCGCGTTTTCCCGCTGAGCCAATCGGCCTGAATCGTGCCGCGCTGCGCGTGCGGCAGCCCCGCGTGGTAGGCCGCCGCCGAGTGGCCCTCGCGCCGCACAGCCGCCGCCACATCCTCGGTGAGGCGCCGGGTCGGGACGTACACGATGGCCGTGCCGGGCACGCCCTTGAGCGCCCGCGCTAGCGCGGCGGGCTTATCCTCGGTGGGCAGGACGGAGTACGAGAGGTTCGGCCGCGCGAACGACTTCGCGAACGTCAGCGCATCGGACTTGAATTCGAGCTGTTCGCGGATATCCTGCCGCACCTGCTCAGTAGCGGTGGCGGTGAGCGCGACCACCGGCACGCCCGGCAACAGCTCACGCAGACGGGCAATTTGCCGGTAAGCGGGCCGGAAATCGTGCCCCCACTGCGAGATGCAATGCGCTTCATCGACGGCAATCAGACGCACATCCATCGCCCGCACCCGCGCCCGAAACAGGTCGGTGAGCAGCCGTTCCGGCGAGCAGTACAGGAAGCTCACCTCGCCCGGACGGATTGCCAGATTGTTGAGCGCCACATCGAGCTGCTCCCGCGTGAGGCCCGCGTGAAGCGCCACGGCACTCACGCCACGCCGTTTCAGCCCGTCGACTTGGTCCTGCAAGAGCGCAATCAGCGGCGATATCACCACGCACAGCCCACCCCGCAGCAGCGCGGGCACCTGAAAGCAGACCGACTTCCCACCGCCCGTCGGCAGAAGCGCCAACACGTCGCGCCCGGCGGCTACGGCGTCCACAATCTCCGCCTGCATCGGCCGGAACGCGGCGTGGTGCCAATGGCGCTGAAGCAGATCGAGGGCCGTCGGAGGCGTCGGGGTGGTCGGGTTCATAGGGTACTGCGAAAGTAGTGACAGCCGCTACGGAAAACGCCCGGCTACCTTGCGGCAGTCGGGCGTAACAGATGTCTTCCGGGGATTGAGCGGGACGCGCCGATTAGGCAGCTACCCGCTGCTCGCCTTCGCGCTCGGCAATGGCTTGCCGGAGCTTGTCGATGCTCTGTTGAGCCCGCTGGTCGTCGAGCTTGTTGATGTTTAGAAGCATTTTGGTTTTTTCGGCCCGCGTAATCACCGGGTTGTTGAGCAGACGGATGATTTCCTCTTTCTGCTTTGCGCTAGCATACCGCACGTCGGTCGAAGCGTCTTCGGAGGAAGCAGCAGCAGGAGCGTCATTCTTCACCGAGGCCTGCATCACGGGCTGATTCACAGGAGCCACTTTCGGAGCATCCAGCGGCACAGCCGCCATCTGCGGAACGGTTTGGTAATCCATTTCCTCAGCAGGAGTCGGCTCGTAACCGGCGGCCCGGATAATCCAAGCGAGAATGTTGCGGTACGCTTTCCCGATTGCCCGGGTTTGCGCCATCGAGGCGATAGCGTATTCGGCGTAGAATTTCTTCCCGTTCTCCTTGTTCGAGCACACCGCGAAGCCAGCGCCCACGGTCTGCTGCGAGCGCATGTCGAAGAGGCTGACGCGGGCGTTGTACTTAATCTCGCCGTCGTGGCTCATATCGAGCACCTGCTCGACAATCGGCACGATGCCGAGGCGTGAGCCAGCGTACTGCCAGCCCTCGACGTTCACGTACTCCTTGCCCTGCACATTGTGCGTGAGCTTGTTTTCGCGAATGAATTTAGCAAGGTCCGTAGCCAACGCAAGCGTCTCGTCGGCACGGGAAATATCGTAAGACGCTACTCTGGGCGCCTTGACGGCTTTCGCCACTTTGGTTTCTTCCAGCTGCTGGCTCATCTTGGGGGAGGGTCTTTGGTTCGGATACTAAACCAGTTGCCCTAGAAAAAGGTGCAAATCCGCTCAAATTAGCATTGAATTCATTGTGCTGAAAATCAGTGAGTTAGACTGAAGTCGAAAAAAAAATTTTCTAAAGTGTTCCAAAACTTCGTTTTAGACGCTATCACGCGTACGCACACAGGCGTGTGCGGGAGGCTTCTTGAAGAGCGACCCGGCTAGCTGGCGGAGCCTACGAACCGTCGCTGCCGTCCAACCTCACCCGCCGAGGGCATCTTTTTCAACCGCTTTTACTTTTGACCGGGCAGGAAGCCCGACGATTTGGCGGCTATGCTCACGCTTGACCCACTGGCGGCCACTTTGCCGCGTTAATTGGGCACGCGATGGGCATCCGGGCTTGGGCTTCCTCGCCGGTCATTATGGCTGAAATTCTTTCCTCCGACACCACCACCGCCACGCTCCCCATCACGGGGATGACGTGTGCTTCGTGCGCCAATTTCGTGCAGCGCACCCTCCAGCGGACGCCCGGCGTGACGGCCGCGACCGTCAATTACGCCACCGAAAAAGCCACGATTGAGTTCGACCCTACTGCTTTAGACACGGCCGCCCTGCGCGCCGCCGTCGAGAGCGCGGGATACGGCGTGGGGGCAGAACCGCCCGCGCCCGACGTCGGCATCATCCCCGAAACGACGGCTGAAACCGCCTCTCCAGTGGCGGCGTCTTACCCCACCAACCTCCTCCTCGCCGCCGCCCTGACGGCGGTGGTGATGCCGCTCTCGATGCTCTCGATGACGCCGTGGCTGATGGCGCGGGTTTCGATGCCGACCCTCAACTGGCTGCTGCTCCTGCTGACGCTGCCGGTGGTGGTGGTCGCGGGGCGGCAGTTCTATGTATCGGCTTGGAAAGCGGCGCGCCACGGCACCGCCACGATGGATACGCTCGTGGCGGTGGGCACGGGGGCAGCGCTCCTTTTCAGCCTGTTCGTGACGGTGGCGCCAACGGTAGCCGCCCGAAACGGCATTCCGACGGATGCTTATTACGACACCACCGCCACCATCATCACGCTGATTCTGCTTGGCCGCTGGCTCGAAGGGCGCGCCCGCACGCGCACCGGCGAAGCCATCCGGCGGCTAGCCGGACGGGCGGCGAAAACCGCCCGCGTGGTAGCCCCCGACGGCACCGAGCGCGAAGTGCCGATTCAGGCGCTCCGGCCGGGCGACGTGGTGAGCGTCCGACCGGGTGAGAAAATCGCGACCGACGGCACCGTCGTCGACGGGCAATCGGCGGTGAATGAGGCGATGCTGACCGGCGAATCTTTGCCGGTGGAAAAGGGCGTGGGGGCCGCCGTTTTCGGCGCTACGCTGAATACGACGGGCGCCCTGCGGTTTCGGGTGACGAAGCTCGGCGCCGATACGCTGTTAGCGCAAATCAGTCGGCTGGTGGAAGATGCGCAAGCCTCGCGGGCGCCGATTCAGCGGCTTGCCGACCGCGTGAGCGCCGTTTTCGTGCCGGTGGTGGTGGGCGTGGCGCTGCTGACTTTCGGCGTGTGGCTCGCGGTGGGGCCGACGGGGCAGGCGCTGCCGCTGGCTTTGCGGGCGGCGGTGGCGGTGCTCATCATCGCGTGTCCGTGCGCCTTGGGGCTGGCGACGCCGACGGCGATTCTCGTCGGGACGGGGCGCGGGGCGGCGCGCGGCATCCTTATTCGGTCCGCTGAAGCGTTGGAGCGCGCCTACGCCGTCGATACCGTCGTGCTCGACAAAACCGGCACCCTCACGCGGGGCGAGCCGGGCGTCACGACGTTCCAAGCGGCTGAAGGGTTTGAGACGCCCGTCGTCCTCGCCCTCGCCGCCGCCGTGGAGCGGCGCTCCGAGCATCCGCTGGCGCGGGCCGTGGCGCAGTACGCCACCGCACAGCAAGCGCCCACCCTCACGGCCACCGATTTTCAGGCGCTCACCGGGCAGGGCGCGACGGGTACCGTAACCGGGCAAGCCGTGCTGATTGGCTCGCCGCGCTTGCTCGCCGAGCGCGGGATTCCGCTTGATAATCACCTTAAAACCGCCGTGGATGGGCTGCAAGCGGCTGCCCAAACGGTGCTGGTGGTGGCCGTAGACGGGCGGGCGGCGGGCGTGTTCGGGGTGGCCGATCAGCTCCGCGAAACGTCGAAAGCGGCGGTGGCGGCGCTGCATCAGCAGGGGCTGAACGTGGTGATGCTCACCGGTGATAACGCCGCGACCGCCGCCGCCGTGGGAAAAGCCCTCGGCATCGACCGCGTGGTGGCGGACGTTTTGCCCGCCGAAAAAGCCGCGTTCGTGGCCGCCCTGCAAGCCGAGGGGCGCGTGGTGGCGATGGTCGGCGATGGTTTGAACGACGCGCCCGCGCTGGCCCGCGCGGATGTCGGCATCGCGATGGGCACCGGAACTGATGTGGCCGCCGCCACCGCCGGCATCACGCTGCTCCGCGAGGGCGTGAGCGGCGTGGCCGAAGCGTTGGCGCTTTCGCGGCGCACGGTGCGCGTGATTCGGCAGAACCTGTTCTTCGCGTTCCTCTACAACTCCCTCGGGATTCCAGTGGCGGCGGGGGTGCTGTACCCGTTCACGGGGCAGCTGCTGTCGCCGATGATCGCGGCGGCGGCGATGGCGTTATCGTCGGTCTCGGTGCTGCTCAACTCGTTACGGTTGCGGTAGAAATCAGTGGGAAAGGCCAACCCTACGTTGGAACGTCCGTTTGAGGGGGCGAAAGCGCTGATATCGGCGCTCGGTTTCTCTCACCTTTTCCTTACCTACCCCATCATGCACACGCGCAAATTTTTTGGTATCGGCCTCGTTGCAGCGGCCCTGTTGGTGAGCGGCACGCAAACCGCCTTCGCTCAGACGACGACTAAAGTCAAAGAAAAGCCGGGTAAATCCACGGTGGTGAAGCAGAAGACGGAAGACGGCGATAAAGTCAAGATGAAATCGAACGACAAGATGAAGTCGAACGATAAGATGGCCGACTCGAAGATGGCCGCCACCACCGGCGCCGACCAGGGCGTAATGGTCGGCGGTGCGATGATGCTCCCCTCGCGCGACATCGTCGATAACGCCGTTCTCTCGAAAGACCACACCACGCTCGTGACCGCCGTGAAGCAGGCCGGGCTCGTCGAGACGCTGAAAGGCAAGGGTCCTTTCACGGTCTTCGCCCCCACCAACGCGGCCTTCGACAAGCTCCCCGCCGGCACCATCGATAAGCTGATGATGCCCGAAGGCAAAGACAAGCTCACCGGCATCCTGACGTACCACGTCGTGCCCGGCGCCCTCCGCGCCGCCGACCTGCAAGACGGACAGACCCTCACCACCGTCCAGGGCCAGGTGCTAACCGTGATGAAAGCTGGCGGCCGCGTGATGCTGCGCGATGCCAGCGGCGCCACCGTCAGCGTCGCCACTGCCGACGTGATTTCCTCGAACGGTGTGACCCACGTCGTTGACGGCGTGCTGACGCCGGGGATGTAAGATTTCCCCTCGATGACGCCCTTCCGCTTGGAACGGAGCGTCGTAATAAAATCCCCGTCTACCCGCGCTTTCGAGCGCGCAGACGGGGATTTTTGCGTCTGACCCGGTTTTCCGCAGCGCCCCAACGCCGTCAAACGCTCAGGCCTTACTTTTGTATAGCGTCGTTTTCGCTTTTCTCGTCGTTTCTCTTATGCGTATTACCCGCCTTCCCCTCGCGGCCGGCC
>JANNMJ010000092.1:0-1749 GCA_031397815.1 Hymenobacteraceae bacterium | reverse complement strand
ACTGATTTCGGCGTAGCGCGGCCCGGCCGTCTGAAGCGCGCCGTTCACGGAGAAACGGATACTGTCGCCGACGAGCGCGCTCATAGTCGCCACCGGCCGCGAGGGCGGGTGGCGGCAGTAATCGAGGACGGCCGGGGCGGGTAGGCCCGTGAGGCGGCATTGGTAGAAGTCCATATCGTCGACCGGGTCGTTGAAATCGGCGTAATAACCGCCGAAGCCGTAGGCCGTCTGGGGCGATTCATACACGTAGTACCGTGGCCCGCGCGCCACCGGCAACGTTGCCAGCGGAAACCCCCAGCCCCAGCCCATCGTGGCGGGCTGCCCGGGCTGGCTTGGCGGCAGGATTTCGCGCAGCATCGTCGGGATCGTATCGCCACCGCCTTGAATGATGAACCGGCCCGCCGCCGTCTCCCACGCATCCTGAATTTCGGCGCCCGACTCCGCATCCCCCGTTGGGGCGTAAATCGTGTACTTCCACTGCTCCTGAAACGTGCTGTCGAGCTTGATGAGCGTGCCGCGCCGCGGATTACTCGCCGGAAAAGGTGACTCGAACCCGCAGATCAGCAAGCCGCCGTCGGTGGTCGCTTTCACCTGAAATGGGCTTTCCCACGCCCCTGCTGTCCCGAGCCACGCACTGTCGAGTACGGTTCCGCTCGCCGTGATGCGGTACACCTTGTAATCGTAACGGAACAGGTTCTGATTAATGCGCCCGTACCGGGTCGGGTCAGTCGAAACCACCGCATAAGAGCCGTCGAGCAAGGGCTGCATAAAATACCCGTAAGACCAGTAGCCCATCCGCCGCTGCCACACCACCTGACCGGCGTCATCTAACCGCCGGATTTTCGTCTGGCTGATGTGGCCACTACCCGCTCCCCAGCCAACCGACAATAGTCCTCCGGGTAAGGAGCAATAGGTTCGTCTAAAATACAGTGAATCGGTAAGGATGGACTGTTGGTCAAGTATATTCCCCAACGAATCGAATTTTACCCAAACCTCGCTCCAATTTGTATTGGGCAGAACAGGTGGCGGATCATTATAGAACGCTTGAAACCCATCAATGGTAGGTAATGCATCCGATAAGCGAGCAAAATCATTGCCCGGTATCTGCCACAGCCGTCGGTGTAGAATTTGGCCTCGCCGGTCAGTAATATATAAGAGCGGCCTAGATACGATGCCGTTCATGGTGTCAGAATAGGCCACCGTCGCGAAACGGGTGGCGCCAACCCGAACAGTAGCCATCGGGTATTCTGATGCACGTACGCTTACCACTGTCGTATCCCACGCCAAACTAGGCTGCGCCACGGCGGCAAATGCACACAAGCAGCTCACCAAGGCTCCCGCCCACCGAATTCGGTGGGCGGGAGGTAAGGTAAAAAAGCCGAATAAGCTCATCAGTCTGTGTGGTTAACCAATAACATCCCCCCCCCGTTACCGCACCAGCTTCCGGCGCACCGTCCGCCCATCGGGCCACGTCAGGCGCAGGCCGTAAACGCCTGCCGCTTGGTGGCTTAGGTCCAGTGTAGTGGGTGCGGGGGCTTGCGCGGCCCGGCCGCGCCACACTTCCCGCCCCAGCGCGTCGGTCACGAGCAGCGTGGGTGGCGAGCTACCCGTCGCTTGGCCCTCGGCGCCCACCTGCACCGTAAATACCCCACTCGCACTCGGGTTGGGGTACACGCTCACGGCAGGCAGCGCGGCCACTTCCGGCACGCCCACGGGCTGGCCGAAGGGATAAAACACCGAATCGCGGCA
>JANNMJ010000060.1:0-16735 GCA_031397815.1 Hymenobacteraceae bacterium | reverse complement strand
ACTTTGTGCTTTTTTGAGATTTTTTTGTTTTTCGGGTGGTGCTTTGGCTCGGGGTGGCGCCCGCAAGGGGTTCCAAAGGCTCCACGCTACAGGCCCACGTACATAGACTCCGAATCTGCTGTAATCACGCGCTAATCACGCGCCACATACCCGATTCCCCGAATAGTGTGCAGATATTCATCGTCTTTGCTCAGGTGAAGCTTCTTCCGCAGGGCATTCATGTACACATCGATGACGCCGGTGTTGTAATCGAAATGAATATCCCAGACGTTTTCGATGATTTTCTGTCGATGGCAAACTTTGCCTTTGTGCCGGAGCAGATATTCGAGCAGCGCGAATTCTTTCTGCGTGAGCGGAATTTCCTCATTGTGCTTGAACACTTGATGCGTGGTGACATCAAGCACAATCGGCCCGACGGAGTAGCGCTCATTCGCGTCGGGCCTTGCCACGGCGGGCGCCGTGGGGCGGAGATGCACGCGGATGCGCTCCAGCAGCTCTTCGAAATGGAAGGGCTTCTTGATGTAGTCGTTGGCGCCCGCTTGTAGCCCGGCCACGGTATCGGCGAGGGTGTCTTTGGCGGTCAGGAAGAGGATGGGGGTTTGGTTGGCTTCGGCCCGCAGCCGTCGGCAGACTTCGAGGCCCGTGAGGCCGGGGAGCATCCAGTCGAGCAGGAGCAGGGCGTATGGGCCGCTGAGCGCCATCGTCAGGCCGGTGGTGCCGGTGGTCGCCACATCCACCGTGTACCCTTCTTCTTCCAGCCCCTGCTTCACGAAACGGGCAATACCGGGTTCATCTTCGACGAGGAGAAGGCGCATTCGGTGGCGGGGGTAGGGGAGTGGGAAGCTTGAAAACCGCGACAAGATGACCCGGTCGGCGGCGTTCGGCCCAACGCCGCGCTGGATTTTAAGCAAACCTTAAGGCAGTACTAAGGTGCCCGTAAGGTGTGGCGCCGTCCTTTGCAGCACCAAAATCAACGACCGAGGCCGGGCGCCCGAAGCCCGTATCGGCGTAGGTATTCTGGTGATTTAGAGTCACGTTCTGATGCTTTCGAAAATCATTGCGGCCAGTATTCGCAACAAGCTGCTCATCTTTCTGATGGTGGTGGGGCTGATTGGCTGGGGCGGTTACGCGGCGGTCAATCTGCCGCTGGATGCCATTCCGGACGTCACCAATAATCAGGTGCAGGTCATCACGCAGTCGTCGGCGTTGGCGGCGCAGGAAGTGGAGCAGCTCCTGACGGTGCCGCTCGAATTGCAGCTCCGCACGATTCCCGGCGTGATGGAAGTGCGGTCGATCTCACGGTTCGGGTTGTCGGTGATTACCGTCGTCTTCGAAGAACACGTCGATACCTACCAAACGCGGCAGCTCGTGGCCGAAAAGCTTACCGTCGCGAAAGCCGATTTGGGCACCGAGGCCACGCCTCAAATGGCGCCCATCACCACGGGGCTGGGCGAAATCTTCCAGTACGTGCTCCGCGTGAAGCCGGGGTTTGAGCGGCGCTACTCGCTCACGTCGCTGCGCGAAGTGCAGGATTGGCTCGTGAAGCGGCAGCTCGCGGGCGTGCCGGGCGTGGTGGAAGTGAGCAGCTTCGGCGGTTTCGTGCGGCAGTTTGAAGTAAGCGTCGACCCCGACCGCCTGAACGCGTCCGACGTGACGATGCCCGAGCTATTCACGGCCCTGCAAGACAACAACGCCAATACCGGCGGCGCCTATCTGGAGCGCGGTCCGAACGCGTACTACATCCGCGGCGAAGGGCGCGTGACGTCCCTAGCCGATATCGGCGCCATCGTGGTGAAACAGGCGGCGCGCAACGCCCCGCTGCTGGTGCGCGATATCGCCACTGTGCGCTTCGGCCACTCCGTCCGGTACGGCGCGCTCACGCGGAACGGACGCGGCGAGGCGGTCGGCGGCATTGTGTTGATGCTGAAAGGGGCTTCTTCGGAAGAGACAATTAAAGGTGTGAAGACGCGGGTCGCGGAGATTCAGAAAACCCTGCCGCCGGGCCTCGAAATCCACCCCTTCCTCGACCGCACCAAGCTCATCGACAAAGCGATTCATACCGTCACGAAGAACCTCATCGAGGGCGGCGTAATCGTGATTGTGGTGCTGCTGTTGCTGCTGGGGAATTTCCGCGCCGGGCTGGTCGTGGCGAGTATGATTCCGCTGTGTATGCTGTTTGCGCTCGGGATGATGCGGGTTTTCGGCGTCTCGGCGAACCTGATGAGCTTGGGTGCCCTCGATTTCGGCCTCATCGTCGATGGCGCGGTAATCATCGTCGAGGCGATGATTTTTCATCTGGTGCACCTGCGCGTGCAGGCCGCTCACGAGACGATGGACGAAGTGGCCGAAGCTGCCGCCACACGCCTGATGCGCTCGGCGCTGTTCGGGCAGCTCATCATTCTGATTGTGTACTTCCCGATTCTGGCGCTCACCGGCATCGAAGGCAAGATGTTCCGGCCGATGGCGCTCACGGTGAGCTTCGCGATTATCGGCGCCATGATTCTCAGTCTGACCTACGTACCGGCCGTGTCGGCGTGGGCGCTGCGGAAGGATATCAAGGAAGAGGGCACGCTGGCGCACCGCCTGATGCAGTTTATGTACCGCGGTTACGCTCCCCTCATCAAGGGCGCGCTGCGGCTGCGGGGCTTGGTGGTGGCGAGCGCGGTGGCGCTGCTGGTGCTCGCGGGGGGGGTGTTCACGCGGATGGGCGGCGAGTTTATTCCGCAGCTCGACGAAGGCGATTTCGCGATTAACGTGACGTTGGCGCCCGGCTCGTCGCTGGCGCAGAGCGTCGCGACCACCACGCGTCTGCAACAGATTCTGCTCAAGCGCTTCCCCGAAATCGAGCAGATCGTGGGGAAAACGGGCACTTCCGAAATCCCCACCGACCCGATGGCGATGGAAGATACCGACCTCATGGTCATCCTCAAAGACCAAAGCGAATGGACGTCCGCCGCCACCCGCGAGGAGCTGGCCGAGCAGATGGAAGCCGCTCTCACCGATATCCCCGGTATCAATCTGGAATTTCAGCAGCCGATTCAGATGCGGTTCAATGAGCTGATTTCGGGGGCGAAATCCGACATCAGCATCAAGCTTTTTGGCGACGATCTCGACGTGCTCTACGAGCGCGCCAACCGCGCCGCCGCGCTGATTCGGCCGCTCGCGGGGGTCGGCGATTTGAAGGTCGAGCAGATTGCTGCCCTACCGCAGCTTCGCATCACGTACGACCGTCAGAAGCTCGCGCAATACGGCCTGCGGGTGGCGGATTTGAACACGCTTGTCCGCGCGTCGTTCGCGGGCGATGTGGCGGGACTCGTGTACGAAGGCGAGCGCCGATTCGACCTCGTCGTGCGCCTCGACAGCGCCCACCGGCGCGGCCTCGCCGATTTGCGGCAGCTTTACGTCGATGCGCCGAACGGCGAGAAAGTGCCGCTCGAAGAAGTCGCGCAGGTGCAGTACCGCAACGCTCCGGCCCAAATCTCGCGCGACGATGCCCGGCGGCGCATCAACGTCGGGGTGAACGTGCGCGGGCGCGATGTGCAAAGCCTCGTCCTCGAAATTCAGCAGCGCCTCGACGCCGACCTCAAGCTCCCGCCCGGTTACAGCATCCGCTACGGCGGCGCCTTCGAAAACCTGCAACAGGCCAAGGCGCGCCTGAGCGTGGTGGTGCCGATTTCCCTGCTGCTCATTTTCCTGCTTCTGTACCTCTCGTTCGGCTCAGTGAAGCAGGCGGCGCTGATTTTTACGGGGATTCCGCTCGCCACCATCGGCGGGATTCTGGGGCTTTGGTTGCGCGGAATGCCGTTCAGCATCTCGGCGGGCGTGGGGTTCATCGCGCTGTTCGGAGTGGCCGTGTTGAACGGTATCGTGCTGGTAGCAAGTCTGAACGAGCTGGCGGCGAGCGGCGTGAAGCGCGTCCGCGAGCGCGTGCTACGCGCCACCGCCGAACGGTTCCGCCCGGTCCTGCTCACGGCGGCCGTGGCGTCGCTCGGTTTCCTGCCGATGGCGTTATCCCATTCGGCGGGCGCGGAAGTCCAGAAACCCCTCGCCACCGTGGTGATAGGCGGCCTGATTACGGCCACGATTCTGACCCTTCTCGTGCTGCCCGTCCTCTACACATTCTTCACTCCCGATGAGCCTGAAGATGCGGTTGATACGGACAGTGGCGCCGCCAAAATCTCCCCTGACCCCGCCGCGCCGCTCTCCCGGCCCGTCATCGTCACCACCGCCGTTTTGGGGCTACTCCTCACCGCGCTCATCCCCCTGAAAACCGCCGCGCAAACGGCGCCGCTCACGCTCCAGCAAGCCCTACAAACGGGCCTGCTGCAAAACCTCTCGGTGCAAGGCGCTACCCTGCAAGTGGCGCAGCAGCGCGCCCTCACCCGCACCGGTTACGACGTCCCGCGCACCCTTTTCGACTATCAGCGCGGCCAGATTTCCGGCCCCCTCACCGACCACAGCTTCAACATCATCCAGCAAACGCCCCTTCCCGGCGTGTACGCCGCCCAACGGCGGCTCCTCGAAAGCCAGACCCTCACCGCCGAGCAGCGCGCCCGCGCCCAACGCCGCGAGCTGACCCAAACCATCCGCGCGAGCTACTACCAATTGCTCGTCACGTACCGGCGGGCGGCGCTGCTGCGGCGACAGGACAGCCTCTACCGCCGCGCCGCGCGTGCCGCCCGCATCCGCTACCAAGTAGGCGAAACGAACCGTTTGGAGCAAGTTTCCGCCGAAGCGCGCTCGCGGGAGCTGCAAAACCAGCTCGCCATTCTCGGTACCGATGTGGCGGTGCAACAGCAGCAGCTTGCGCTGTTGGTGGGGGCGGCGCCCGGTTTTCGTATAGACACTACCGAGCGCCTCATCGCGACGCTGAATCCGGCCGACACGGCGGCGCTTTCCCCCGAAAGCAACCCGATGCTCGGCTTGCTCCGCGAGCAGATGAACCAGACGCGCTTCCAGACCCGCCTCGAAAAGCTGCGCCGCCTGCCCGATATCCGCGTCGGCTACTTCAACCAGAGCATCAACCGCGTGAACGGGTATCAGGTGGCCCAAGCGGGGATTTCGCTGCCGATTCTGGGCGGTGCGCAACGGGCGCGCATCGCCGCCGCGCGCCTCGGCGAGCAGGTCGCCGATAACCAGCTTGCCTACGCTACCACGCAGCTCACCGGCCAGCTCAGCGCCTTACGCCAGCAGCTCCGCCGCGCCCGCCTCTCCCTCGATTACTACGAGCGCGAAGCCCTGCCGCAAGCCCGCCTCATCCTCGTCACCGCCGAAAAAAGCTTCCGCGCCGGCGATGTCGACTACGTGACCTACGTGGTGAATACCGAACCGGCATGGCAAATCCAAAACGCCCACCTCGACCAAGTTCGGCAGTATAACGAGCTGGTTATCGGCCTGCAAGGGCTGATTGGGTTGGATGGAAATTGATGTTTTGCCACTGATTTTCTGTCGGAAACCACCCCTGATTTGTTCGCTTACGCCCGTCGCTTTCCCTGATATGAG
This sequence comes from Hymenobacteraceae bacterium, assembly GCA_031397815.1. GTDB lineage: Bacteria > Bacteroidota > Bacteroidia > Cytophagales > Hymenobacteraceae > JANNMJ01. Next base: position 11,233 of record JANNMJ010000060.1, on the reverse strand, counting down.
TCTTCGTCCCTTCAACCTTCGTTTTCTGCCGATTGCGGCGCTGTTGCTGGCCGCTTGCCAGAGCGAGCAAACGCCCGCCGCTGCCCCGGAAGCGGCGCCGGAACAGTCCGCGACGGCGCCCGAAACCGTCACCCTGACGGCGGCGCAGGTGCGGGCGGCGGGCATTACGCTCGGCGGCTTCACCCGGCAGAATATGGCCGATGAGATTGAGGCGAACGGCGTAATCGATGTGCCGCCGCAGAATACGGTGTCGATTTCGGCCGTGATGGGCGGCTATGTCCAGACCGTGAAGGTGCTGCCCGGCCAGCTCGTGAAGGCGGGCGCCGTGGTCGCCACCCTGCGCCACCCCGATTACCTCAAGCTCCAGCAAGACTATCTGCAAAGCCGCGCCCGCACCCATTTTCTGGCGCAGGACCTAGAGCGGCAGCGGATTTTGGATGTGGAAGACGTAGGCGCAAAACGCAAATTCCAGCAAGCGCAGGCCGATTTTCAGACCGAGCAAGCCGCGCAGCGCAGCCTCGCGGCGCAGCTCAAGCTGCTGGGCGTCAGTACATCGCGCCTTGACGCGGGCGGTGAGATGCAGCCGAGCGTCAACCTCACCACGCCCATCGGCGGCTATGTGAAAGCGGTGCAAATCCACCCCGGTCAGTTCGTGAACCTCGCCGATGTACTCGTCGAGATTGTCGACCGCTCCGACCTACACTTACAACTCAACGTCTTCGAGAGAGACATCGCCCGCGTGCAAATCGGCCAGCCGATTCTGTTCACCGTCCCGAGCCGCGGAATGCCGAATGAGGTGATGCGGGCGCGGATTTTCCTAGTAGGGAAAGCCTTTGATGATGCCGCCCGCACCGTCACCGTCCACGCCCACCTCGAAGGCAATGCCGCCGATAATCTGCTCCCCGGCCAGTACGTAGCAGCGCGCATTCAGCTTCCCGGCGGCGCCGTCCGCACGCTCCCCGAAGCCGCCCTCATTCAAGGCAGCGGCGAGGCGAGCTACGCCTACATACAAACCGCTTCGTCCACCGACAGCGCCGTCACGTTCCGGCGGATAATGGTGAAAACCGGCCCCGCCACCCACGGCGACGTCAGCATCACTCCCCTACAACCACTCCCCCCCGCCGACACGATGCGCGTGGTGCAGCAAGGCGCCTATTTTCTGGAAGCCGAGCGCACGAAAGGGCAGGGCGGCGATGAGTAACCGCAGGAGCGTTTTCCAAGTCACTATACCTTCCCACTGAGGCTCCCCTCTCCTTTGGAGAGGGGTTGGGGGTGAGGATGCGCGGCACCGCACCCTGATACTTTCAAATGCCACCCTGATACTTGCAAATGGCACCCTGATACTTTCAAACGTCACCCTGATACTTTCAACCATTACCCTGATACTCTCAAACGCCACCCTGATACTTTCAAACGTCACCCTGATACTTTCAAACGCCACCTTGATACTTTCAAATGTCACCCTGATACTTTCAAATGGCACCTTGATACCGTTTCTCCATTTTAACTGACTTACAAATGCCACCTTGATACTTACAAATGGCACCTTGATACCACTTCTCAACTTTGAACCTTTTACAAACGCCACCTTGATACTTTCAGACGTCAACCTGATACTTTCAAGCCCCCCACAACCTAAAGCAGCTTCGGAGTCCGTGTACCTTCTCACTAAGTCTCCCCTCTCCTTTGAAGAGGGGCCGGGGCTGAGGACGCCCAGCCATACACACATACACAAACCCTGAGCGCCTCATCCTTAAAATCTTCTTAATTCACCCACCCTGAAGCGTTCGGCACCCTTGCATAGCACGGTCTATGTACAGGCATTGTTTATACGTCGGCTGAATAACCGACCTTTACCCCGAAATCTCTACTCTCCCCCATGCGCTTGCTCATCCTTTGTTTTCTCGCTCTGCTGACGTCGTTCTCGGTCAGCGCGCAAACGCCCGCCACGCCTGCCGCCGCCACCTCGGCCGCTGCCTGGACGGCGGATCTGGCCGCCGCGCTCCAACAGGCGAAAGCCACCAACAAGCCGGTTTTGGCCGTTTTCTCCGGTTCCGACTGGTGCAAGCCGTGCATCATGCTCAAGCAGGAAGTGCTCGACCAAGCGGCTTTTGAAGTGTACGCGAAAGACCGCTTCGTCCTCGCGCGCTTCGATTTCCCCCGGAACAAGAAGAATAAGCTTCCTGCCGACCAGATGAAGCTCAACGAGCAAGCCGCGTCGCAGCTCAACAAAGACGGCGTGTTCCCGCTTGTGGTGGTGCTCTCCCCAGACGGCAAAGTGCTCGCCAGAACCGGTTACCGGGCGGGCGGCGCAGCGGCTTACAACGCGCACCTCACCGAGCTGCTCGCTACCAAATAACCCCTCTCGTGTTCGCTATCCTGCTGAATCAGACGGGCGCTTTCCTCTCCGCGAAAGTGCCCGTCGTGCTGTTGAGCGGCTTGCTGCTGCTTGGCGCGCCCGCCGTGGGGCAGAAGCCCAGTGCGCCGGTTGCGCCTGCAGCCCCAAAGGCGCGCAACTTCACGCGCAGCGCCCAGCTGATGGGGTCGCACTTCACCTTCACCGCCGTTTCCGCCGATGACTCGCTGGCGTGGCGGGCCGTGCGCGCCGGTATTCAGGAGGCGCGCCGCATCGACCGGCTGTTCTCTTACTGGGATTCTACCTCGCAGATTACGCAGGTGAACCGCGCCGCCGGGCTGCACCCAGTGGTGGTCGACCAAGAGGTGTATGACCTCATCGGGCGCACGCTCAAGCTCTCGGCCCTCAGCGACGGCGCGTTCGATATCACCTTCGCCGGAGGCGAGAAGATTTATAAGTTCGACAAGCAGGAACACGCCGGTCTGCCCGACTCGGCGACGGTGCGGCGGTCGGTGCAGCGCATCAATTATCGGAACATCCTGCTCGACCCGAAAGCCCATTCCGTGATGCTCAAGGAGCCGGGGATGCGGATGAATCTGGCGGGTATTCTGCAAGGCTACGGCGTGCGCCGCGCCCAAGCGCTGATGCAGCAGATGGGCATCAAAGGCGGGCTGATTAACGGTTCAGGCGATGTGTCGTGCTGGGGCCGACAAGGCGACGGCTCGCTGTGGCGCATCGCCATCGGCGATCCGGCGCACCCGCACACCGTGTCGTCGTGGCTCACCGTGACCAATATTGCGGTCGTGACGGCGGGCAACTATGAGCAATACTTCACCGTCAAGGGGCAGTATTACGGGCACATCATCAACCCCCACACCGGCTACCCCGCGACGGGCTTGCGCTCAGTCACCATCGTCTGCCCCGACGTGGAGCTGGCCGACGGCCTCGACGAAGTGGTGTTCGTGCTCGGACCGGAAGCCGGTCTGGCGTTCATCAACCGCTTGAAGGGCGTCGATTGCACCCTTATCACCAACGACGGCCGCACCCTCACCTCGAAGGGAATGGCGGTCAATTATTACTCCGAATCCACCTCTCCGGCGGCTCCTGCGCCGGAAGTCAAGCCGAAACCATGAGCCATTTCCTCTTTTCTTTTCCGCCGAAACGGTTGGCCCTGCTGGGGCTGATGACGCTGGCGACCGGCGGCTCGCTGAGTAGCTGCGTGTCGGTAGCGGCGTATCAGAAGATGTACCTCAACGACGAGGATATGAAGCTCGCGAACAAGCGAATCGAGACCTACGAGACCAATTTCGAGAGCTACCGCGAAGGCGCCGGTGGCGCCAACGGCGGTAAAGTGGGCGGCGGCTGCGGCTGCAATTAGCAGTAATTACATCGATGAAAAAGCTGCTGACAATGCCGCGTTCCCTCTTTACCCTGCCCACCACCGCCCGACGTTCCGGCGTCGCGCTGGCGCTGCTGCTGGCGCCCGCGCTGGCGTGGGCACAAGCCACCCCGACGCCCAACCGCCTCGACGGTTCCGGCCCGCCGACCAACAACACCGCCCGCCCGGCGAACCCGAGCAACCACGGCGAAACGGAGGTCAACATCCTGATGAGCTACTACGAGCAGGACGGCAGCCACGGCGCGGTGGAAGGCGGCGTCGGCACGCAATTCCTCACCGACGTCACGCCAACCATCATTCTCAACATCCCCCTCGACTCAGCCTCGCGCCTGTCGGCGAATCTGGGGATGGACCATTACGCATCCGCTTCCACCGACCGCATCGACCAAGTCCTCTCCACGCCCTCATCGAACGACCAGCGCTATCACGCCGATTTCGGCTACTCGCGCGCCCTCAAAGGCAAGCAGACGATTATCGGAGTAGGCGCGGGCTTCTCGGCGGAGTACGATTACACGTCCGTCAACGTCTCGGCGTCGTGGGCGCACGCCTCCGCCGATGGCAACCGCGAGCTGAGCCTCGCCGGTCAGGTTTACTTCGACCAAGCTACCCTCATCCGTCCCACCGAGCTGCGGCGCGACATTCAGAAGAACGGCGACCCCGACGCCGGCAACAACACCCGGCAGAGCTACAACCTCAACATCGTATACTCCCAAGTGCTGAGCCAGCGGCTGCAAATGGCCATCAGCACCGAGCTGGTCACGCAGCAGGGCTTGCTGAGCACGCCGTTTCACCGGGTGTATTTCCGGGAAACCGGCGGCGCGCTGGGCCAAGCCCAAACCGAGGCGCTGCCCCGTGCGCGCTACAAATACCCCATCGGCCTGCGCTTGACGTATTACACGACCGACCTAGTGCAGCTGCGCGGCTTCTACCGCTTCTACAACGACGATTTTGGCATCACCGCGCACACCTTCGAAATCGAGGCGCCCGTGAAAGTGACGCCGTTTTTCGTCCTCTACCCGTTCTACCGCTACCACACCCAAACCGCCTCGAAATACTTCGCGCCGTATCTGGAGCACTCCATCACAGAGAAGTATTACTCCTCGGATTACGACCTCTCGGCGTTCTCCGCGAACAAGGTCGGCTTGGGCCTGCGCTACTCACCAGTGTATGGGCTGGCGCGCTTCAAAACACCCTTCAAAGGCCGCGTAGCCAAGTTCAAATCCCTCGATTTGCGGTACGCTTATTACCGCCAAAGCACTGGGCTGGTGGCGGGGCTGGCGAGTATCGATTTATCTTTTACGATGCCGTAACAGAGAAGCGCGGGGCAGATGCCTCGCGCTTTTTTTTGGCCGTAACTGGAAGCTGCGTTGCTATGGCGCGGGCGGGCACAAGGCCCGCCCCTGCGAGGATGTGCGCCTACCGCTCGCCCGATGGCGACGCCGACGACGCCCGCGCCCGCAACGTAGCGGGCAGCACGACGTGCTCGACCTCAACAGGTGTACCCGCACGGCGCGCTTTGATTTCGCGGACCAATAAATCGGCTGCCCGGCGCCCAATCTCAAACCCCGGCTGCGCCATTGAGCTGACGGGCGGCTCGACCAATTCGCACACGGCCCAGTTGCTGAAGCCGATGAGCGCGACGTCTTCCGGCACTCGCCGCCCGAGCTGTTTGAGGGCTGTCAGGGCGCCGATGGCGACGGCGTCGGTGACGGCGAAAATGGCATCCGGCGGTTGCGGTAAGGCCATGAAGGTGGTGGCCGCCGCCACGCCGTCGGTATGAACGACGTGCTTGGACGTGGCCTGATATTCAGGAAGTAAGGGGAGCGAATGAGCCGCTAGTGCTGCCTCGTAGCCTAGCCGCCGTTGGCGGGTATTCGCTGGCCCTTCCACGCCGCTGATGTGGGCGATGCGGGTGCGGCCTTGGCGAATCAGGTGCTCAGTGGCGTCGAAAGCGCCTTGAAAATCATCTGTTACGACCGACGACGCCGGGAGGTCGGCGGACACTTTGTCGAATTGCACGACGGGGAGGTCGTATTCCTGAAGCGTGGTGAGGTGCTCGACGGTGGTGGTGTCGTTCGCGAGGCAGATGAGGAGGCCGTCGATGCCGGTTTCGCGCAGCATCCGCGTCACGCGGGTTTCTTTCTCGAACGACTCGTTCGATTGGGTCAGCAGCACGTGGTAGCCTTCCGCCTCGACCACCTCAACGATGCCGCTGATGACATCGGAAAAGAACGGGTGAATGATATCCGGCACCACTACCCCGACCACCTTGTACGCCTGCTGCCGCAGCTTGACGGCCATCGGGTGCGGCTCGTACCGCAGGGCTTTGGCCGTGGCCAACACGGCCTCTTTCGTGGCGGCGCTGATGTCGGGGTAACCTTTGAGCGCCCTTGAAACCGTCGCGACAGTGATGTGGAGCGATTGGGCAATGTCGCGGAGCGTGGCGCGCTTCATGGGAGGAGTAAGGGGACGAAAAACAGGTAGTTGAAGGCTGAGGATGGCCGGGGAAGGCGGTGAGCGCCAGTGGGTAGACGTGGGTAAAGCTACGCCCCGCCAGTAACCGAAAACCAGAGTAGCAGATAATGACGGGGGAGAAATTCTAAGAAAAAGTCAAAAAAAATTTGGGTTCCGAAATCGATTACGGTAACGATTTCGGAGAAAAAACCCGCTTTTTGGCTTCGGAATCGTTTGTTTTTGGCGTTTTTAGACCCTCACCTTTACAACGCGCCCGGCGCACTCACTGTCAAAAAAACACACTCTTATGTCATTGTTTCTACCCGCTCGTCGTCTGCTGACGGCGGCCCTTTGGGTCGGGGCCACTACGGTGGCGTTGGCCCAAACCAGTACCCTCTCCGGCACCGTCACCGAGCCTAGCGGCGAGGCGGTGGTGGGAGCCACCGTGCTGCTGAAAGGCACCCCGAAAGGCACCGCGACCGACGTCAGCGGCCATTACGAGGTGCGCAACGTGGTGCCGGGCACGTACACCGTCGTGTTTACGGGCATCGGCTTCGGGCGGCAGGAACAATCGGTGACCGTCGGGGCAGATAATGCCACTTCTAACGCCGTGCTGAAGCCCGATGCGTTGCAGCTCAGCGATGTGGTAGTGACCGGCGTGGTGAACCCGCGCTCGAAGCTCGAATCGAGCGTGGCGATCTCGACGCTCTCGCCGCGTGATATTCAGCGGTTAGCGCCCCTCACCACCACCGATTTGGTGAAAGTGGTGCCCGGCTTCTACGCCGAAAGCTCCGGCGGCGAAGGCAACGGTAACATCTTCGCCCGGGGGCTACCGTCGTCGGGTGGGTCGCGGTTCGTGCAGCTGCAGGAAGACGGGCTACCCGTGCTGGAGTACGGGGATTTGATGTTCGCGAACTCCGATATTTTCGTCCGTCTCGACAACACGCTTGGGCGCGTGGAGAGCGTGCGCGGCGGGTCGGCTTCGGTGCTGACGAGCAACGCTCCGGCGGGTATCGTCAACTTCATCAGCAAGACGGGCGGGCCGGTTTTCGCGGGGAGCGTGCGCCAGACGGTGGGCCTCACCTACAACCACAAGCGCACTGACTTGGAGTTCGGCGGGCCGCTTTCCGACCGTATCAAGTACCACCTCGGCGGGTTCTACCGCACCGATAATGGCATCCGGAACCCCGGTTTCACGGCTAACCAAGGCGGGCAAATCAAGGGGAATATGACCTTCGATTTCGATAAAGGCTACGTCCGCGTCTACGGAAAATACCTCAACGACCGCGCCGTGAGCTACCTGCCGATTCCGCTGCAAGGCTCGCCGGATGCGAAGGGAATTAACGGTTTCGACCCCCAATTCGGCACCCTGCAAAGCGTGGAGCTGATGAACCTGAACGTGTCATCGCCGTTCGGCACCGAAGTAAACGAACGCCTCGACCGCGGGATGAATCCGAACGTGCTGACGGTAGGCGCCGAAACCGGCTTCGACCTCGGCGACGGCTGGAACCTGCACGCCTTGCTGCGGACGTCGCGCCTGAACGGCCACTTCAACGCCATCTTCGCCGCCGACGGCGCCCCGCTCACGGCCGACGATTACGCCCGCACCCGCTTCGGCCTCACCGATTACACCTACTCCTACGCTCGGGGCTACGAGCAGGGCAAGCCGATTACCGGCAACGCCCTCACCAACCTCGGCGGCAACGGCCTGGTGGCGCAATACGGCTGGTGGAACGTCGATAACCCGATGAGCAACTCGTCGGGGAAGATGGAAGTGACGAAGGGCTTCCTCGAAAGCAAAGTCAATTTCACGGGCGGCTACTACTACAACCAGAACACCGTGGCCTCTACGTGGTGGTGGCACAACCTGCTGGTGAACGTCTCCGACAACACCCGCACGCTCAACCTCGTCGATAACACCACCGGTCAGAGCCTGACCACCAACGGCTACTCGCAGTTCGGCACGCTGTACCGCAACTACGCCGCCTCGACGAGCATCAACGCCCCTTACGCCAACGTGGAAGTGAAGCCGACCGACGCGCTCGCCATCGAAGCCGGGGTGCGATACGATATGGGCCACACCACGGGCTTCACCGAAAACACGAAGACCTACGACTACGACGTGAACGGCGACGGCGTGATTACGAAAGCCGAAAAAGGCGTTCAGTACGGCGATAAGAACGATGTGCCGTTCGATTACAAGTACGACAAGCTCTCGTACTCGCTCGGCGTGAACTACCGCCTCAACGAGAATTCGGCTGTGTTCGGCCGGTTCAGCGAAGGCTACCGCGCGCCCAACGACCGCACCTACGCCTTCAACGGCACCAACGCCACCACCAACGGCGTGCCCGCCAACACGAAGCCCGATAAGATTAATCAGGCCGAGCTGGGCGGGAAATTCCGCTCCGATAACGTGTCGGTTTTCGTGACGGGCTTCTACTCGCGCTTCCGCGATATCGAGTTCACCGACCTCGTGGCCGACGGCAACGGCGGGTTCCGCTCGATCAACGATACCTACAACACGTCGGCCGTGGGCGGCGAGCTAGAGCTGAACGTGTCGGTGAGCAAGCGCTTCCGGTTGCTCTTCAACGCCACGGGTCAGAACCTGAAATACGACGACTGGGTCTTCAATGAAAACGTGAACGGCGAGCTGCGTCAGACCGATTTCTCGGGCAACCAGATCGCCCGCATCCCGCGCTTCTACTTCACGGCCCGCCCCGAAGTGACCATCGCCAAAGGCCTCGACCTCGGTTGCACGGTTCAGCATTTCAGCGAGCGCTTCACCACCCCCGACAACAAGCAGGTGCTGCCCGCCTTCACGCAAATCAACTTCGATTTGAACTACGGCATCAAGGCGTTCAGCTTCAACGTGAACCTCAACAACGCCTTCAACACCCTCGGCCTCACCGAAGGCGACCCGCGCACCGGTCTCACCGGCACCCAAACCCCGTACTTCTACGCCCGCCCCATCGTGGGCCGCAACGCGACGGTATCGGCGGGGTATTCGTTCTAGATTCCTCTTTAGTGCTTGATTGTGGCGGGGAGTTTCGGGTAGAAAAATCTTTCTCCCGAAAACTCCCCGCCCCTTTGGGAAAAAGACGTTTTCCTACCTAACGCATCAGCTCCGAACTCCCCGCCCCCTTGGGGGAGGGGTGCCCCGAAGGGGCGGGGTGGGGAACGCGGTTACGGCAACGCGGCTGAGCCACAGCGGCTGGGTTTGGGCAGCCCCGTAGGGGCTATCTTCCGGTAGCTAATTATGGCAAAAAATGCTCGGCAGCCCCGTTAGGGGCTACCCCCGCCCAACAACCGCCGTCAGGGTAGTCCCTACGGGACTGCCGGTTCCGGTTTCGGAATGGAAGCTACCGGAAGATAACCCCTACGGGGTTGCCCCAACTAGCCGGTTTGGCGCGTGTGGATTGGGCTCTCATGGCGGGCTGTATCTACGTGTTCCCCCACCCCGGCCCTTCGGGCCACCCCTCCCCTCCGGGGCGGGGAGTCTTCCCTCCCGATGTGCTAGATTGACACATCTCCACATCCCCCTCACATCCCCACATCCCCCACATCTTTCCCCAAAAAATGCCCACCCTCACCGCCCCATCCGCTTCCTCTACCGCCACGGTAGCGCTGCCGTTTGGGCGGTTGCTGGCGATGAACGCCGGGTTCTTCGGTCTGCAATACAGCTTCGGCTTGCAGCAGACCAATATGAGCCCGATTTACACCTACCTCGGCGCCAACCCCGACCAGCTCCCGCTGCTCTGGCTGGCGGGGCCGCTGACGGGGTTGATCGTGCAGCCGATTGTGGGCGCGATGAGCGACCGTACTACCCACCGCTGGGGGCGCCGGACGCCGTATTTTCTGGTCGGGGCGGTGGTTTGCAGCCTCTGCCTCATCGCGATGCCGTTCAGCCCGGCGCTGTGGGTCGCCGCGACGCTCCTCTGGATTCTCGACGCCGCGAACAACGTCACGATGGAGCCGTACCGCGCTTACGTCAGCGATCAGCTCCCGCCCGCGCAGCAGCCGACGGGGTTCCTCACGCAGAGCTTCTTCACGGGCCTCGGCATCACCCTCGCCAACTTCACGCCGAGCGTGCTGGTGGCGCTGGGCTGGCTGAGCGCCACCGCCCGCAGCAGCAATAACATCCCGCACACCACGTATGCGGCGTTTTTCATCGGCGGCGCGGTCTCAATTGGGGCGATTCTGTACTCGGTCCTGACCGTCCGCGAACGCCCGATGACGGCCGAAGCCGTCGCCGAAGTGGCCGCGCAGCCGGGCGGTTTTCGGGGCGCGCTCGCCGAAATCGGGCACGCCCTGCGCGAGATGCCCGCCCCTATGCGGCGCATGATGCCGATGATGCTCTTCAGTTGGTACGCGATGTTTTGCTACTGGCAATACCTCTCGCTCTGCCTCGGCCGCACCATCTACCACACCACCGACCGCGCCGGGGAAGGCTTCGCGGCGGCGCAGCTCCTCGCGGGGCGCCTCAACGGCACCTACAACATCGTCACGTTCTGCGCGGCCTTCGGGCTGGCGGCGCTGGCGCGGAAGTGGGGCGCGCGGTGGGTGCATCTGCTGGCGCTGATAGCTGCCGGACTGGGGCTGCTCGCGCTCCCCGGTATCCACGATGCCCGGCTCTTGGTGGTGCCGATGATAGGGCTGGGCCTCGGCTGGGCGAGTATGATGGGCACCCCCTACGCGATGCTCGCGCGGTGTGTGCCGCCCGCCCGCACGGGGGTGTACATGGGCATCTTCAACCTCTTTATCGTGGTGCCGATGCTCATCCAGACCGTCACGTTCGCGTGGGTCTACGAGCACCTGCTCGGGTCTTCCCCGGAAAATGTCATCCGCCTCGCGGGCGGCTTGCTGGTGCTCGGGGGCGTGTCGGTGCTGGTGGTGAGGAAGCCGTAAGTGCGCAAACGAGCCACTGAAAGCCCCTAACTGGTAGACCAGTTGCCCATAACAGGTAGACCAGTTGCCCCTAACAGGTAGACCAGTTGCCCCTAACAGGTAGACCAGTTGCCCCTAAC
>JANNMJ010000151.1:0-4496 GCA_031397815.1 Hymenobacteraceae bacterium | reverse complement strand
AGCACAAAAAGGCCCCGTACCATCAGTACGGGGCCTTTTTGTGCTTACAGCCAAATCATCACCGCCGAGGCGGCAGCGATTTAAGCGAGCGAGTTCACGTAGCGGGCCAGCTTCGATTTGTTGTTGGCCGCTTTGTTCTTGTGGATGATGCTCTTCTTGGCCAGCCGGTCAAGCATGGACGACACTTTCGAAAACAGGGTAACTGCCGCTGTTTTGTCGGTGGTTTCGCGCAGCTTTTTCACAAACGTGCGCGTGGACTTGGCCTGGTAGCGGTTTAGCAGCCGCTTGGCCCCGTTTGCGCGAATACGCTTGAGAGCCGACTTATGATTTGCCATTACGAAATCGAAGATTCAAAGCTTGCCGGAGAGTCTTCCGGGAAAATGAGGCCGCAAAGATACTGCCTCGGGCGGCACCCGTGCAATGCCTAGTCAAACTTTTCCCTAGTGTGCCGGGTTCGTCGGGCGGAGAGCTGGAAGGCTGTTCTGGTGGGTTTTACGGGTTTTTGAGAAGATAGCGTATCTTTCGAATCGTTATGCTATACGGTTTCTCACTTCGGCGCTTAGGCGTAGCAGGCGCGACCCTGCTGCTTTTCTCCATCTCCTGCCGCCCGGATGCCGATTTGGGCGACCCCGCCATCCCCGGCACCACGCCGGTACCGGCGCCGACGCCGTACAACCTCGTGATTCCGGCGAGTCTGCACACCACCCCGGACGTGCCCGCCGATAACCCGCTCACCAACGAAGGCGTGGAGCTGGGGCGTTTTCTTTTCTACGAGAAAATGCTTTCCGTCGATAACTCCACCAGCTGCGGCACGTGTCACCAGCAGGATAAGGCGTTTACCGACGGCAAACGCGTCGGCCAAGGCGTTTTCGGCGAGATGGGGACGCGTAGCACGATGCCGCTCGCGAACATTATGTGGCTCGATTCCCTCAACTGGGACTTCCGTTTCAGCAGCATCGAAGCGCAAAACCGCCGCCCCATCGAGAGCGCCATCGAGATGCACCAGCCGCTGGGCGTCGGCGTCGGGAAGCTGCAAAACACCCCCGATTACCCGGCGCGGTTCGAGCGGGCATTCGGCACCCGCACCATCACCGAAGATCTGGTGCTGAAAGCGTTGGCGCAGTTTCAGCGGACCCTGATTTCGGGGAATTCCAAGTTCGATCAGTCGCAGACGCCCGGCTCCGGCGTGACGCTCACGGCGGATGAGCAAGCGGGTTTCGTCCTGTTCTCGACGCACCCCGACCCGTACACCGTTCTGCGCGACCCGATCACGAATCAGATTCTCCGCGATTCCATCACCGGCGCGCCGCTCTATTTACGTGGCGGCAACTGCGGGGATTGCCACGGGAGCAGCGGGCTGTTCAAGCAGCGTTTCGTAGCGGCCGCGAACAACGGCCTCGATGAGTTCCCCACTGATTCGGGCATCGCCACCGTCACGCGGCGGGCGCACGATGTGGGGCGGTTCGCGGTGCCATCGCTCCGGAACATCGACCTAACGGCGCCCTATATGCACGACGGCCGTTTCCGCAGCCTCGAAGAAGTCCTCGACCATTACAACGAGCACGTCCAGTTCGCGTCCCCGAACCTGCCGCGCGATATGCGGGCGTTCAACTCGCAAACCGGCACCTCGCTCGGCCTGACGCCCACGGAAAAGCGCCAAATCATCGCCTTCCTCAAAACGCTGACCGACACCGAGTTCGTCACGAATCCGAAGTTCTCCGACCCGTTCTAGCCCTGAGCAGCGCTTTTACGCGGTGCTAATCACCACGATAGCAACGCTTACCTCGGCTCACCCGTCTGGCTAATGGACTGCCGGTCGAGTCACCCCATCTCCTCTCTTTGCTTTTTTGCCGATGCGATTCCTTCCCGCTTTTCTGACCAGCCGCGCGCCGCTGCTATTGCTGGCTGCCCTGTTGCCGCTCACGTCCTGCGAGGACAAAAAGAAGGTCGATCCGCAGCCGGTTCCAAATCCAAACCCCAATCCTAATCCTAACCCGGTTCCTGCGCGTACGCACAATCAGTTGACGATTGAGCTGGAGCACAACGCGCCCGATGGCGCAGCGCCCTTTCGGTTCAACACCGTTTACCAATTCGCGACCGGCTACACGTACAAGCTGGACTTGCTCAAGTATTACGTCAGCAACGTCAAGCTGCTGAAGGCGGATGGCACGACGTGGGCCGAGCCGGTTTCTTACCATTTGGTATCCGTAGACGGCGCCCCGGCCGATAACCCGACTATCGTCCTCGATTCGGTGCCGGTGGGGAATTACACGCAGATTTCGTTCGGAATCGGGGTCGATGCCACCAGCAACCACACCGGCGACCAGCCCGGCGACCTAAGCCCCAATAACGGGATGACTTGGAACTGGTTGAGCGGCTATAAATTTTGGGTGATGGAAGGCGAAGTGCAACCCACGGGCGGCACCGCGCAAGACCTGATTTTCCACATCGGCTTCGACCCAAATTACCGCACCCAAACCCTGACGCTGCCGTCCGCCGCGACCGTCACGGATAGCATCGCGCCGGAGCTACACGTGAAAACCACCATCGACAAGGTTTTCGGCGACCCGGCCGTGGCGGCTTCCGTCGTCAACCTCACCGACCCGGCGCAACGCACGGTGATGGGCAACTCGACCGCGGCGAACGTCATCGCGACGAATATCAGCCGGATGTTTACCGTCGCGCACGTTCACAACGACAAACAGTAACCCCATCTGATGCGAGCAGCAACTCCGTTTGGGCGTCGGGCCGTGAAGGCCGTCGCGTGGTGCGTAGCGGCGCTTTTCCTGAGCAGCTGCCGCGACTCAGTGCCGGAGCCGCAGCCCACTCCGAGCCGCGTGACGCTGCGCTTCACGTACGAAGACCTCGACGGAAATCCATTTTCCCTCGACTCCACGTACACCACCGCGTGCGATGAGGCGGTCAAGATCGATCGGCTGAAGTTTTACCTGAGCAACGTGCGCCTTCGTCGCGCCGACTCCAGCGAGTGGCGCGCGCCCGGCAACGCGTTCCTGATGGACGCTTTCCGCCGCGATACGCTCAGCCTGCGCGGCGTACCGCCGGGCGATTACGTGGCGCTCGCGTTCGATATCGGCCTCGATTCAGTCACCAACTCGCGCATCGACCAAGGCGGCGATTTGGCGGCAACGACCGATATGCATTGGTCGTGGAGCACGGGGTACAAGTTTTTGTCGCTCGACGGGCGTTGGCCGGGCACGCAACCGGCGTCGGTCGTCGAGTACCACATCGGCCGCGCCCCGACGCTGCGCACCGTGCGCCGTCGCCTGACCCGCCCGCTGACGATGCCCACGGGCGGCGGCCAACGGCTGATCAGCTCCGCGATTCGTCCGCAGGTCATTTTCGGCGGGCCGAACGTGATGCGGCTCTACGATAGCCACGAGCGCAACGTGATGTTCGACACGAGCCAAGCGCTGGCGGTGGCGGACAATTACGTCACGATGTTCGGCGCCGCTGTAGTAGAATGAAACGCTACCTGCTTCTGCTGATGACGGCAATCGGCGTCGGCGGCTGTCACCCCGACGCCGACCTCGCTGATGCGCCCGAGCCGCACGTCACCGGCTGGCAGCCGACCGTGCCCGCCAATCTGCCGCAGACGGTGCCCAGCCCGACGCGCAATCCGCTCACGCGGGAAGGCGTGCTGCTCGGGCGGAAGCTGTTTTACGACGTCCGGCTTTCCGGGACGAACACGATTTCCTGCGCGAGCTGTCATCACCCGGAAAAAGCGTTTTCCGATGGGGTGGCGCTCACCAGTATTGGCGCGTCTGGGCAACCGTTGCTGCGCCATGCGCCCGCGCTGCAAAACCTCGCGTGGGCGAACGGCTACTTCTGGGATGGCGGCGCCACTGACCTCGAATCGCTCGCGTTCGGCCCGCTCACGCACCCCGATGAGATGGCGCAGAACCTCGCGGCCCTCGAAACCGAGCTGCGCGCCGTGCCGGAGTACGAGCCGCTGTTCGCGGCGGCTTACCCGGGGATGGGCATTACGTCGGTGACGGTGGCGCGGGCGTTGGCGCTGTTTCAGCGGACGTTGATTACCGGCGATTCGCGCTACGACCGCTGGACGCGCCACGAACCCGGCGCCGTGCTCTCGGCGGATGAGGTGGCCGGGCTGGCGCTGGTGCGGCAAAAGTGCGGCGCGTGCCACGCGGGGGAGTTTTTCACCGATTTCGGGTACCACAACAACGGCCTCGACACCACGTATTCCGAAGACCACGAGCGCTTGGCGTGGGGCCGGGGCCGCATCACGAACAACCCCGCCGACATCGGCAAATACAAAACGCCGACCCTGCGCAACGTCGCCGTCACGGCGCCCTATATGCACGACGGCCGCTTCCCGACCCTCAGCGCCGTCCTCGACCATTACCACGAGCACGTCCTCAACCCGCCCTCCCTCGATTCAGCGATGCTGATGATCGACGGCACCCCCGGCATCTGGATGACCGCCACCGAGAAGCAGCAGATGCTCGATTTTCTGC
>JANNMJ010000019.1:0-4887 GCA_031397815.1 Hymenobacteraceae bacterium | reverse complement strand
AGCTGACGGTATCGGTCCGGGTGTCGCAGATTTCGGTGCCGTATACGTTGCAGGCCCTGTTTCAGCTACAATCCGGCTATCAGGTGCCAGGTACGGTGAGCGGAGTTTACAGCGGCACCACCTCGCACGATCTGCAAATGGAGTATCAGCAGATCAACCCCTCTAACGGCGCGCCCATCGGCCCGCCCACCGTCCAGCCGCTGGAGGCGACGTTTACGATGGCTAGAGAAGAAGAGACGGCTTCGGCGTAGGCTATTTTTTCAAGCTCGCTAACGTCATAAAAATAAAAATCGCCCGGTCTCCGCAGGGGAGGCCGGGCGATTTTTTATTCACTGGGCGGAATATTATAAAGAAGGTAGAGCGGCGGAGTCGTGTGGGTCGAGGACGGTTAGGCCCGCAATGGAGCGGAAGCCCGCCGCATCACGCGTGATAACCGGCAGCTGATGAATTAACCCAGTAGCGGCAATCACCGCATCCGGCAATTTGCGCCGATAGGTGCGGCGCAGATTAATCGTAGCGGCCGCTATCGGCTTGCTCAGCGGCAGCTCCTGATTAGCCGCCAACCATTCATTTGCGACCTGCATATCAGCCAAAGTTGCCGCTGGCCACGATAAAACTTCGATGCGATTAATGACCGAATAGGCAATCAACTCCCGTGCGACCGCTTCATCGAGCCACGCGCTGGTTGCTGGCGGCAACCGGCCAGCTAGTAGCTCAATGATGGCGTTGCTATCGATTAAAAATCGCGCTCCCATTCGTTACGAACTTCCTCTAAATGCTTCAACCACGCGGCGGCTGATTCGGACGAGATGCTGCCTGCCCACTTCCGCACTACGCGTGGCGGTGCGGCAGCCACGTCCTTATCTACAGCTGATTGAACCGGGCCGACTACCCGGATATGCGGGTTCGTTTCGAGCGATTCGAGTGCGTGTTCGTCGAGCGCTTCTACGACAATCAGACCCATTGCTTTAGAGTATTAGCTAAAATAATAGCTAGAGCGTCACGCCTTCCGCCACGACTTCGCGCACTTCGGGCACCATCCGCTTCAGCAGGTTTTCGATGCCGGATTTGAGCGTGACCGTCGCGCTTGGGCAGCCGGAGCAGGAGCCTTGCAGGTGGACCGTCACGACGCCGTCGTGGTAGTTCTTGAACGAGATGTTGCCGCCGTCCTGCTCAACGGCCGGGCGGACGTAGTTCTCCAACAAATCGGTCACTTTCTGAGCGATGACGGCGTCTTCGGCCGTCATGTCGCCGGTCGCGGCGGCGGCTTTGGCTTCCTGCTCCTGCACGGGGTCGGCGGAGAAGATGGGGCCGTTCGCTTCGATGTACGACTTCAGGAAGGTGCGAATCTCGGGGATCAGCACCGACCAATGATCGTCGGTTTTCTTCGTGACGGTCACGAAGTTCTGCGCGATGAACACGCGCCCGACGTACTCAAAATTGAACAGCTCCTGCGCGAGCGGCGAGCCGGAGGCGCTTTCGAGGGTGGGGTAATCGACGCTGATACCGTCGGGCAGGAAAGTCGTGCTGCACACGAATTTCATTGATTCGGGGTTCGGGTTCGCTTCCGCGTACACCGAGAAGGGCTGGTTCGACATCGGTCAAAAAAGAAAACAGGACTTGGTAAATGAGTCGGAACGAAGCCGACCCGTGGATTGCCTTACGCTCTTCAACCCCGCGCGAGGGGCGGGGGTTTCGGGGCGGCACAAAAGTACGGGGCAAGCCGTCGGCACGCCGTGACGAGCACGTACATGATTGAGGAAAGGCTCCGCATCTCGTACAGAGCCTTTTCCAGCCTTTCCCGGTCGGTAGCCGTAAGTTCGCCACATACCGATGCTTGTTTCCCTCCTATTCCTCTCCGTTTCCGGCCCCGTGGCACCCGTTCAGCCGTGGCTGATTCTGCCGTTCGTGGTGCTGTTGGCGCTCGTGGCGGTGGGGCCGATTTTGCTCCCCACGTTCTGGGATCGCCACCATAAAGCCGTGGCCGTGGGGCTGGGGCTGGCGATGGCGGGCTGGTACCTAGGGGTGCGCCACGAGGCGGCTACGGTGGCCGCGACCGTCACCGAGTATGCCGCGTTTGCCTGTACGCTAGGCTGTTTGTACGTGGTGGGCGGCACGTTTTACGTGAGTGTGAATATGCGGGCCACGCCGGGGCGCAACGTGGCGCTGCTCGCGACGGGGGCGCTGCTAGCGTCGCTTATCGGCACCACAGGGGCTTCGGTGCTGCTGATTCGGCCGTTGCTGCGCCTGAATGGGCAGCGCACGCGGCCGTACCACGTCGCGTTTTTCATCTTCATCGTGGCGAATGCGGGCGGTCTGCTCACCCCCCTCGGCGACCCGCCCCTGCTGCTCGGGTACCTGCGCGGCGTGCCGTTTTTCTGGACTCTCACGCACCTCTGGCCGTATTGGCTGCTCACGAACGGGGCGCTGTTGGGGCTTTTCTGGCTCCGCGACCGCCTCAACAAAGCCACCGGCGGATTTAGCGCCACCGAGGAGACGCGGGTGTTGGCGCCGGGCGGTCAGGCGCCGCTCACGCTGCACGGTGCGGCCAATTTGCCGTGGCTGGCGCTGGTGGTGGGTGCGGTACTCCTCGACCCTACGCGTCTCGCCGGGCTGCCGTCACTGTCCTTGGGCGGGCATTATTTCTTGGGGCTGCGCGAAATCGTGCAGCTCGGCGCGGCGGGGATGTGTTACTGGCGCACCCCGACGCAGCGGCTCCGGGCGAACCATTTTACGTGGGGACCGGTGCAGGAAGTGGTGGTGCTGTTTTTCGGGATTTTCCTGACGATGATGCCCGCCTTGCAACTCGCGGCGGCGGCCGTGGCTAACCCGGCGCTCGCGGCGTGGGTGCGGCCGATTCCGCTCTACTGGGCCACGGGCGTGCTATCGGCGATGCTCGACAACGCGCCGACGTACGCCAATTTCCTGACCGTCGCGCTCGCCACGCACGGCGCCGCCGCGACGGATGCGGGCGCCGTGACGGCCTTCGCCACCTCGGCCGCTACGGCCCCGTCGTTGGAAGCCATCTCGCTCGGCGCCGTTTTGTTCGGCGCGATGACGTACATCGGTAACGGCCCGAATCTGCTCGTCCGCGCCGTCGCGGAGCAGGAAGGTGTGCTGATGCCGGGCTTCCACCAATACGTCATTCGCTACGCGTTCACGTATCTGCTGCCCGTGCTGGTGGTGGTGGGGGGGGTGTTATTGGTTTTTGGGTGAGGGGTTTTGGGTCGAGGATTTTGGGTCGAGGATTTCAGACCTGCCAGCCTACGTACCCGGCACCGTCTCGGTGCCGGAGCTACTGAGGCCAATCGGCCCCCAACCACCGGCACCGGGACGGTGCCGAGTACGTAAAGTCGCGCCCTGCTCGGGTGTGGGCCAGAGGCCCACGAATAGCCCGCACGGGGCGGAGCCCCGCGCGATTCCCGCGATTCGTGCGATTCCCACGATTTCCGCAAAACATAACCTTCCGGCCAGTGGGGCGTTTGGGGTCTTTTGAAGAGTTTTGCGGCGCCTACCGTGCGGTGGGCTTGCAGCCATTCGCTTCAATCGACTTAAATCGACTCAAAACCTCCCATGATTCCAGCCTCCGCCTACGCGGCCCAGAGCGCCACGTCGCCGCTTGCCCCATTTGAGTTTACCCGCCGCGATGTGCAGCCGCACGACGTCCAGATTGATGTGTTATTCTGCGGCGTTTGCCATTCCGACCTGCATCAGGCCCGCAACGAGTGGCACAACAGCCGGTACCCGATGGTGCCGGGCCACGAGATTATCGGCCGCGTGGTGGCGGTGGGCGCCCACGTGAAGAAGTTTAAAGTCGGCGATTTGGCGGGGGTCGGCTGTATGGTCGATTCGTGCCAGACGTGCCCGTCGTGCGCCGAAGGGTTGGAGCAGTACTGCGAGAATCAGGTGTCGTACACGTACAACTCGACGGAGCAAAACTCCACCACGCCCACGCAGGGCGGTTATTCTTCGACGATGGTCGTGCGCGAGGAGTTCGTGGTGAAGGTCTCCGATGCGCTCGATTTGGCATCCGCCGCGCCGCTGCTGTGCGCGGGCATCACGATGTACTCGCCGCTGCGCCACTGGCAAGTGGGACCGGGTCAGGAAGTCGGGATTGTAGGTTTGGGCGGTCTCGGCCACATCGGCGTGAAGCTCGCGAAGGCGATGGGCGCCCGCGTGACGGTGTTCACCACCTCGGCCAGCAAAGCCGCTGATGCACAAGCGCTCGGCGCCGATGCCGTCATCCTCTCCACCGACCCGGCCGCGATGAAAGCCGCCTCCGGCACCTTCCACCTGCTCGTCGATACCGTCCCGCGCACCCACGACCTCAACGCCTACACCCCGCTCCTGCGGCGCGACGGCGCGCTCGTGCTCGTCGGCGCGCTTGAGCCGCTGGAACCGGGCGTCCACGGCGGCATCCTCATCGGCGGGCGCCGCACGGTGGCGGGCTCCAGCATCGGCGGCATCGCCGAAACGCAGGAAATGTTCGATTTCTGCGCCCAACACGGCATCGGCTGCGACGTGGAAGTCATCCCGATGCACACCATCAACGAAGCCTACGAGCGCCTGCTGAAGAACGACGTGAAGTATCGGTTCGTGATTGATATGGCGACGTTGGGCGCGGCGTAGTAGCGTCTCTCCGAGACGCTACCACATCACGACCACCGAGAAAATCGCGCGGGGCTCCAGCCCCGTGCGGGCTATTCGCGGGTCTCTTGACCCGCACCCCAAATCGGCTCGGCTCTAGAACACGCGTGGCCCGCACTGTCCCCGAGAATGCGGTTTTTAACTGAAATTTCGCCCAGTCTTGGGAAGAGGTGGCCACACGCCCTTACAGGCACGGCCAGAGACCAGCGAAAAATCCACACGGGGCCCGCGCCCCGCGGG
>JANNMJ010000244.1:0-8390 GCA_031397815.1 Hymenobacteraceae bacterium | reverse complement strand
GTCCACGAGCTGACGCACTTGCTGGAACGGGCGCATAATGCCCGGTTCCGGGGGTTGCTGGACGGGTTTATGCCGCAGTGGCGGACGTACCGGGGGGAGCTGAATGGGGGGATGCTGGCGGCGTATGAGGAGTATGGGGGGGCGGAGTGAGGAGACTGGTGAGGAATGAGAGCAGATTTTGGGTCAGTGTACGCGCAGCTGCCATATGTTCTCACCGCCAGCCCCTCGCCACAGGAGAGGGGAAGCCTAAGCGGATATGCCCATCGACTTCGAAACCCCTCTAATTGAGATGGCGTAGGCAAAATTATGTCTGCATGTGGCTGGCAAACCGTGCAATACATGTTGCACGACCGTCAACGGCCGGGCATTCACACACGCACGGTGCCCGCCTCTACTTAATGTCTTCCCCCTTGTTTAACCGATCTATCATCGCTTGGCTTTGTGCTTCTATTTCCTGCGCCTTTGCCCGCCGACTATGCAGTATTGCCAGCTTAACCGACCTGTTCTTCTTCAACAGCTGTTCCAGTACTTTCCTTTCAATCTGGTGATGAATCGGCACCAATGTAGCGGCTAGAATAACCAACGCCAGCAACATAAGTAGAGGGCGAAAATGCATAAGATGAAAATAGTGGATAACTGCTTCTATTCCCGGATGAAAGTAAAGATTCAAAGACTCAAATAACAGCAAGAAGCACACCTTTCCCAAAACCTTAATGTGCTTTTCTGCGATAAAAATCCTAGGAATGAGGGTTAAGAAAAGGACAAAAGCTGTTACGACTGCAAGCGCAATCAAGGCATACTGTATATTATCTCGTCGACTGGTCTTCAATTCCTGACTAAAGGCTTCAGCATTGAAGTCCATCACTTGACTGCGTTTCACTACCGTCAAATTCAAAAGACTATCGCTGGCGGCTCGGTAGATTTTAGAATACTTCAACGAACTGTCACAGTTTTCATTCTCATAGCTGTCAGCAAGTATTTTTGCTGACGTGAGGCTCATTGTAATGAATTTGGTATTTTCAACGACTTTGATAGCTTCTCGTGCGTAGAATCGACTTGTCGAAATTTTTCTATTTTTGTAATATATTGCCAATCCAGTGTAAGCCCAGTTCAGATGTCTGCGTTTTTGAGTACCCAATGCATGATTCAAGCCGATTTCCAGATAAAACAAAGCACTATCTGCCAGCTCCTTTCTTCGTTGAATGTTGTATGGGCTAGCCGGTTGCTTGGCATACCAGTCCGCTTTCTCGGCGTATACGTCAGCCAAGTCTACTTCTATTGCACTTATGAAGTAGAAAAATTTAATTCTTCTACACAGATTCTCGGCTTGCAGCAAGCATACATACGCAGAATCGATAAGTTTCTCTTGAAAATACATCTCTCCCAAGTTCATCAGGGCAAAGCTTCGTATTTCATCGCTTTCTGGCCCCGCAGCTTCCTTCAAAGAGGTCAGATACCTTTTTATGGCTGTTCTGTATTGACCTTGGTCTTTGAAAGAATTACCAATAGAGTTCTGTATGGCTGCGATCAGCTTATGGTTTTCGATTTTTTCGGCAATTGCCAGTGCCTCAAAGTTTTTCTTCAGTCCGCTGATTGACTGCCCTAACTGTCGCATGTTAGCACCGATGAGAAACAAAGCCATTGCTTCGCCTACTTTGTCGTTTTGATGTTGCGCTTGCCTCAAAAGCGTTTCACCGTTTTGCTTGCCCAGCTCCGGGTCAGTTTCTAACGTTGAGAAATAAAGGTCGTAGGCTAAATCGATTTTGGCGCTCGCGTCTTCCGTTGCTCCGATGCGCTGCAGAAGAGAATCTGCGCTGATTCGCTGAGCAAAACCCACATATGGAATCAACGTTGATAGTAAGGTACAGATCAGCCAGTGTATAAGTTTGCGCAAGCGGTTTGGTATAAAGCTCTTATCACGTTTGGTGATCCAGCGCTGACGGTTGATTTTTGGATAGCGGTTATGAGTGTCGGTAATGCTGACTACGGCTATGCCGTCGGGCTGCACCAGCGCCGGAAACGAGGCTGTGCTGTTGGGGTAAAGAGGGACAAAATAACTGATCGGATCTACCGTGATGTATCGCAATTTGTCTACTATCATAATACCGATAGGATGGCTGAAACTGGCCGGATTCATAGGTGGTTTTAGCCACCTACATCGAATGACGTACTTACGCCGATGCCATACCAGAGCTTATTTTGATAAAGCCACTCTTTTGCATTGCCGCCGGTTGCTCGGTCGGTGCCGAAAGAAAGAGTAAAACCAATTTTGTTGAAACTCCGGATGAAACTCACTCCGTAGCTAACAGCCGGGAGTGTCTGATCAACCACATAGACTCCCTGGTTTTTGTATTGGGGCTTTTTTAGTTCAACAAGCGACAGTCCAACAAATGGACCTACGGTCCAAGCCCAGTTATTGATTCCTCGGTGTGTTATGCGGCTATTTCCCCAAACAAAACCTCCAAAGACAGAAGCATTAACTTGTCCGGTAGCGGGTGAAGGGAGGCCTTTGCGGATTCGAACCGGTATTGTAGAAATACCAAAGGCAAATGTTCGAAAAGGTACTCGGACCAAATTGGTGGACTGACCTAAGGTACTGCGTCCTAAGTCGAGCTCAAATCGATAATCTTTCACTACAGTCTTCCCATCCAGTTGCTCGGTCGTGGTACCAATTGGTGTTGTCTGACTTAAACAATCCCATTGTACAGGGGCTTGGTCATTACTTGAGGGACCATAGCGCATCTCAGTCACTGGCGGAGAAGTCAGCGTCCAAAAGTCAACCACTGGAGTTTGCTTATCCATCCTGATAACTCCAAATAGCTTCTTACTACAAATGCTGAATGGCTGGACACGTTCGATTTTCTTGTTTTGATCGACGTACACCAGCGGCAAAGGTCTTGTATTCAACCAGAAATGCGTATTTGGGGGAACCGCAGACGTTGCACCAGCATATTCCATGACTCGTTGGCGGCGCAGGACGTGCCGGAATTTAAAGCTTCGGCTGACGTTCTCTTTTAAAATAGCCCAATTTCTGTGTTTTTGCGCGGAGGCCGGCTGCACGAAACAGCTTATCAGGCAAAAGCAGATGATGAGGAATCGCATTCGCAATGGGTTACTGGAAATTAGAATGTTTTTCGAGTGAGTAAAGCCTCAAGCAGCTTGTTTTCTTTACAGGCTCGAATTATCAACTATTTGCACCAACTGTCATCATCCCGCTATTGCCGGGCAGCAAGTAGTGGTTGTAAAAACCTAGAGGACAGCGAATCTCGTCTGACCGCTCAGAGCGGTCAGACGAGATTGAGACGAGGCGCCGAATGGTATTCTGTGCAGCCGCTTACAGGCTGATATCGTAGCCGGAGCGGACGGGCTTCGGCAGGCTCTCTTTGGGGGAGAATGGGAGCTTATCGAGCGGGTCGAAGGGCGTCAAGGTGGTCAGATCCATCTTGGTGGCTTTCGCGATGTAGCTCAGTGGAACCTGATACAGCTCGTAGGTACTGAAGCCGGTATCGCCGATGGATTCTTTGCCGAGCATGTTATCGAGGAAACCGGCTTGGCTGAGGACAAAACCACAGGCTGACGGAGAGCCGTTGGATTTGATCATGCAGGCGATTTTGTAGAATTCCAGCGGCAGGAGTACGTCTTTGTAGGGGCGGTCTTGGTCGCTGAAAATCGGGCCGGTGAAGACGGTAACGTCGAGCTTTTCTTTACGAGTGGCGTCGAGGATGTAATCTTCGAGCTCATTCCATTCCTTCTGGTTCAGGTCTTTGTGCTGGGGGCAGGAATTGGGATAGTGGAAGGTGTCTTGGTCGGCGACGGCAGCCTGATCGCCCCAGTCGGGATCCTGTCGGCGGACCATATGACCGCGATCCAGGTCGTTTTTGTAATAGACTTCCGGACCGGTTTGATAAGCGGGGCTCATACGCTCGTCGAGGATCCAATTGTCCTTGCCACGCTTGATAGTTTTGTGCGTCAGGCCCTTGATGTTGACGGCGGTGAGCAACGCCATTCGGCGGGCGCGATGAATGGCAATGGAGAAGTTCGTGTAATGAAGCAGGGAATCGGCGGAGTCATCCAGGAGGGGGGCCAGTGACGGCTTCAGCTCAGCGAGCATAGCCATTAGATCAATGGGGAACTCCTGCCCAAGAAAATCGGCTTGGTACCCATTACGGGATGAGTAATCGGGGTAGCTGGTTGAGATTTTTTCGTACTGCGTGCCTGCCGGGAATTTTTCCCGGTTATTGCCTGCCGAGAGCGAGCTGGTGGCTTCCTGGTCAGCAATCAGGCGTACTTCCAATTCGAATTGAACGGGAAATGTGATTTTAGTGGATGACATTGTATGGGTGGTTTGAGGGGAATGGGATGCGTGAGAAGATGGCGTATGAAGCGCCGAAGGTGTTGTGGCGGTGGGGACTGGTGGTGGCTGAAGGGCAAGAGACTCTTTCCGCACCAATTGAGGAGTGAAGACCGGGAGCAGCAGCTCGTGGGTAGGGAATTTCTCTTGAAGAGAAGCTATAATCTTGCTGACCCTGCTTCCGCGGTTGCAACGCCACACGACATTTGCTTCGTCGGTGACCCCCTTAAAATAAGGACTACCGTCGAGGGTAAGGATATTACCGTTGGCGTCGCGCGCTTCGACTGCGGTATTATGCAAGGCGACGACCTGCCACTGGTCGTTGAGGACGGGGGAGCCTGACGAGCCGCGAAAAGTATCGGTGACATACTCGATGTACCACTGATTGCCGGGAGGGCCAGCGGCGGAATCAGCGAAACCAATAGCCCTGTTTTCCCGCAAGCCGATGCGCTTATGGCCACCGCTTGGATGCTGGATGATGGTGAGGAATTCCCGGTCGGAGATGGCTTTACCGAGGTCGGCTATGAGTGGCAGGTAGCCAAACGTACTTAATGGCGTTTTGCCATCGGTTGCAAGGGGCTCAACTGCCACCACCGTGTAGTCGAGGGCGTCTTCGGGGCTAGTAGCAAAGAAGGTATCCGGCAAGAGCCGAAAGGTGGTAGTTCGGCAGTCTTTCCCGTGGCGGTCTTTCTGAAAATTAAATATCAACTCAACCTTGAGCGCTTCACCAGCATTTCTTATAACGTGATTGTTGGTTATGAACAGATTTTCAGTAATGAGAAAGCCCGTACCAGAGGCAACGTTATTGTATTCAACCAGACAAACAGATTGAGCGGCGATTAGACCGTTTTCGAGAAAATTGACTGGAACCAGATCGTTGGTTCCGATCGCTCGTTCTAGCGCCTCAGCATATGGTTCAACCGCCGATTTGGCGAGTTGAATCATCCTCTTGGCTACTAATTCATTGTTTATCAATTCGGCACTTATCATGTAGTTGGGGGGGTGAAATGGATTTTGGATTGCCAAGCTACAGGTGAGGAGAGGCGCAAATGTATTGATAGGCTATACTCGCCTACATCCGTGCTACCACTGAATTTGAAACACTTTCGATGTTTGTTTATTTGCAATAATTATAGTTTCTGAGTGTTTATTCCAAGTTTGAAATCAAGAAACGTACTTCAGCAGCCCGCGCCGCTCGAAACTGGCGCGGAACTGCTCGAAGGAATAGGCGACGAAGGGCAGGCCGTTGGCGGCTTTGAGCTCGTCGAGGAACTGGATTTGCTCATCACGCAGCCGGTCGGTGCCGGCTTTGACTTCGACGCCGATGAAGAGGCCGTCGGTGCGGCGGAAGCCGATGATGTCGGGGACCCCTCTCCTGCTGTTGGGGTGTGGGTACCACTGTTGGCGTTCGGGGTCGTAGCGGCCCTCGTTGACTTGGCGCCACGCGGCGTAGCCGTGCTCGTCGAGGAACTGTAGCACCTGCCGGGTGATGGCGTCGGCGGTGGGGTTAGGGTGGGACTGGTACGGGTTGCCTTTCATTATGATTACTGGATGGGTGGGGCGCTGATCCGTTTCTGGTTTGCTGTTTTTAGTTTTTGGTTTTCAGGACGCGGGTGAGCTGGAATCAGAAGGGGTACTCCTCCCCTGCTTTCGTTTGGGCCTGCGCGTTTTCGAAGGCGGTGGAATCGGGAAGCGGGGGGCCGGTGGTGGCGCTGGTGGTAGTGACGGATTCGGGCTGCCAGCCCCACGCGGGTTCGGCGAGGTCCCAAAAGCGGCCGCGGGCGATGTCGCAGCCGATGATGATCTCGCCGGTGGGGCCGTTGCGGTTCTTGGCGAAATCGAGCAGGACGGTGTTGGCGGTGCTGGTGGTGGGGCCGTCGTCGTCGGATTCGTAGAAGTCGATGCCGTAGTACTCCCCGCGCCACGCGAACACGATGACGTCGGCGTCCTGCTCGATCTGGCCGGACTCACGCAGGTCGGAGATCTGGGGGCGCTTGTTGGGGCGCTTCTCGACTTCGCGGTTGAGCTGGGCGAGGGCGATGACGGGGACGGCGAGCTCCTTGGCGAGGGCTTTGAGAGCGCGGCTGACTTCGGCGACTTCCTCCTCGCGTTTCTGGCCGCGGGTGTCGCCTTTGAGGAGCTGGAGGTAGTCGATGATGATCAGATCGAGCCCGGCGGGTTCGGCGGCGACTTCGGCGGCTTTGGCGCGGAGCTGGCCGACGGTGAGGGTGCCGGAGTCGTCGATGAGCAGGTGGTCGGAGCGGACGCGGTGGGCGCTGGCGCCGATGTCGTAGGCTTCGGCGGCGCCGCCTTCGAGCTTACCGTGGGCGAGCTGGTGGGTGGTGAGGCCGACCTCGGTGGCGAGGAGCTTGAGCATCAGCTCGCGGGCGGGCATCTCCAGCGTGACGAACAGCGTGCGGTAGGGCTGGCCGGTGGGCTTGGCGCCGAGGATCGAGGCCTGCCGGGCGAAGGCGAGGGCCACCGTGGTCTTGCCCATGCCGGGCCGCCCGGCAACGATGATCAGGTTGCCCGGCTGCCAGCCGCCGGTGAGGCGGTCGAGGGAGCCCCACCCGGTGGGCACGCCCGTGAGGCCGTGGAACCGGCAAGCGCGGGCGACGGCCTCGATGGTTTCGTCGTAGAGGCTGGCGGCGGTGGCGGCTTTTTTGGTGTTGAGGGAGCGGGTGAGGCGGGCGAGGGTGGTGTGGGCGTCGGCGTAGAGGTCGAAAAGGTCGACCTGCGGGTCGTCGGCCTGGGCGAGGAGCTGGCGGGCGGCCTGCTGGGTGAGGCGGCGGCCGTAAAGCTCGGTGAGCAGGCGGCAGTGGGCCTCGATGTTGGCGCCGCTGCTGACGTGGTTGGTGAGCTTGACGAGCAGGCCCGGGCCGCCGACTTCGGCGAGGTGGCCGGTTTCGCGCAGCGCGCCCATGACGGTGAGCAGATCGACGGGCTGCCTGGTTTTGGCCAAAGTGCGGATGGCTTGCCAGACGCGCAAGTGCTGAATATGGTAGAATACCTCCTCGTCGGGCAGCAGGGTGAGGGCTTTGCGGGTGGCGGCGGCTTCGATGAGGGCCGCGCCGAGCACGGCCTGCTCCAGCGCGAGATCCTGCGGCGGAAGGCTGGCGGAGTAGCCGGGGCGGTGGTTAAGGGGGCGCTTCACTTCCAGTCCGGGTTTTGGCGGGCGGTGGTGCGGGCGGCGGTGGGCGGTGGAGCGGGTTGGCCGGGCTTGGGGCTGCGGTCGGGCGGTTCGGGGCCGTCGTGCCACTGCTCGGCGCGGAGCCACGTGGCGGCGTAGGGGACGGCGCCACGCTCGACCTGGCGGGGGTGTTCGCGGAGCCAGCGGGCGGCGTGGTCGGCGGCGGCGGTCTGGTCGGCGGGTGGGAGCTTCGAGAACGCGGCGGCGGCGTCCTTCTTTTTCTCGGTGCGGGGCCAGACCAGCCAGAAGGCCGCGAAGCCGGGGGCGGCGTAGGGGTCGGCGGCGGGCGCGGCGCCCCCGGTGGTCTGCGCGTCGGGCTGGTTTTTCAGAAGTGAATCGGAGCCGTCACCCACCGGCCGCGAAGCGGTCAAGAGGGGGTGTTCTTACTTCCCTTTCTTTCTTAACTTCTTTCTTAGTGCCTGATTTTGCGGGTAGTGCGTGCCTGATTTTGCGGGTAGTGCTCGCCTGATTTTGCGGGTAGTCCCCCGGCGGCTGACCCGCCTGATTTTGCGGGTAGTCCGGGTGGGCGGGCGTCAGGATGCGAGCCACGCCGTAGCGGCTGCCGTAGTCGTACTCGCGGGCCAGCAAACCGTCGGCAACGAGCTGCTGCACGGCGCGGCTGGCGGTGTCGCGGGAGATGTGCAGGCGCTCCACGAAGTGCCCGTCGGACGGCTGGCAGGGGCCGCCCTTCCCGAGCTGCAGGATTTCGGCCAGTACCATTTTGGTAGCGGGTGGGTAGTGAAGGCTCAGCACATCGGCAGTTAGATACAGGCCAATTTCAGCCTTCGACTTGGGGGCGGTCTGCGGCGAGGGCATAGGCGTGGGTAGCGAAGCAGGCAGCGGCAAAGC
>JANNMJ010000142.1:0-20575 GCA_031397815.1 Hymenobacteraceae bacterium | reverse complement strand
TCTTGCTGCTACTTAGCTTGGATGACCCTGCGAGAGTTTGCCCGAAAAACGGGCCAAACCATTTACCGGACAAGTCAGAAAATATGGTCCGATTATCTCGTAAGCGTGTTGAAAAATTCACCAATCCCTTCGCTCTCAAATTGAGTGCGTAAGTCCTGTACTGATGAAAAAGCTAGTTTATTTGGTGGCGCTGCTGGGTGTAACGCCCGGGTCGTTTGCGTTTCTGCCGAAGGAAGGGGAGCCGACGGGGTATATGATGGTGATTGGCACTGTGCAAGCGAAGAATTTATCCACTAAACTGTTTCCTCACATTACTACAGTTGCACCTGATGGTCAACTGACTGAAGAAAACTTTAGTGAAGAAGGCTTTAAGTCATTAAGAGTTGCCGAACTTCAAAAGATTAACAAACTGAAGCAAGAAGGATGGTCCGTTATATCCTGTACACATGAAGCTGGAAATCCCCAACACTTCTTATCTGCGCAGATGGTATATGTGTTAGAAAAAAGATGACCTGCTTGCAGTAGAGCAGCCAGTTTACTATCCATCGGGCGTGCATAAGGCCCGCCCCTATCCTCACTGTTAGAGATTTGAAGCAAAGGCACTAGCTTCGGCAACCCGCCGCAACGTCGCGGCCGGGCTTTGTCTTTTCTGCTGATGAAAAAGCTGATTTATTTGGTGGCGCTGCTGGGTGTGGCGGCCGGGTCGTTTGCATTTCTGCCAAAGGCGGAAGAACCGGTGAAGTATATGATGGTAAGCGGCCGTTTCTTTGGATTCAAATCCTCCGAATTGGTGGTTGCTTCCGCCGATGAACAAACTATAACAGAGGTAGCGACAGTAGGCGGCGCGACGAAAGGACAAGCTGCTATCCATCAAGCCGAAATGATCAAACTTGGTCAACTAAGGGCGAGTGGCTGGGTTGTTACTCAAATGAGCCAGTCGACGTTCAGCCCAGGTTATAACGTCTTGACGAATTATCTTTTGGAGAAGCGCTAACCCGCAATCAGAACGCAAACCGGCCGCGCTCCTGAATAGCAGGAGCGCGCCCGAGTTTTTATCCGCCGGGCGGGCATAAGGCCCGCCCCTATTCAAAATGGCACCGACTTTTCTTTGATGATTTGCAGCGAAGCAGCATTTAGCAACGATTTTCTAAAAGTCATCGTCTGCTGCACGTCAAACCTTAGAATCAGCAATTCGGGTGTTTCGCGGTAACCCGTGATATGCACCCAGCCAATTTTTGAACATACATCTTGACTTTCAGTGGCTATGCCTTCATCGGATATCACATACGTCAATAGGCGTTTGCTGAAAGCAGATTCTCTGTAATACCTACTTATCTTCCTCTTCCGCAGTTCGAGAAATGTAGCCGCTAAACCACCTAATCCGATCAGACACCATGTACTTATCCAGCCCAACTTGTATCCACCTACTGATGATCCTAATAGGCCATACATAAGCAGCAAACACAGAGTGCTGATCACTAAAGTCGCCAGCTTAATCTTGCTCCGCTTTGCAGGAGTTGTCGTTACAGAGAGCCTAACGCTTTGCGTAAACTCTTCTTCCGTAAGTAGCTGCTCGAATGTATAAGGCGCCATAATAAAAAAACCCGCCCCGACAATGGTCGGGGCGGGCTTAAAGTTACGATTCAGGGCGATTCTTACTTGAACGCCGCGATGCCCGTAATATCCATTCCCGTGATGAGGAGGTGGATATCGTGGGTGCCTTCGTAGGTGATGACCGATTCGAGGTTCATCATGTGGCGCATGATGGGGTACTCGCCGGTGATGCCCATGCCGCCGTGGATTTGGCGGGCTTCGCGGGCGACGTGCAGCGCCATATCGACCGAGTTGCGCTTGGCCATCGAGATTTGGGCGCTCGTGGCTTTGCCTTCGTTCTTGAGGACGCCGAGGCGCCACGCCATCAGCTGGGCCTTCGTGATTTCGGTGAGCATCTCGGCCAGCTTGCGCTGGGTGAGCTGGAACGCGGCAATCGGCTTATCGAACTGGATGCGCTGGAGCGAGTACTTCAGGGCGGATTCGTAGCAGTCGATGGCGGCGCCGATGGCGCCCCACGCGATACCAAAACGCGCCGAATCGAGGCACGAGAGCGGGCCTTTCAGGCCTTCCACGTTCGGGAGAATGTTCTCCTTCGGGACTTTCACGTTATCGAACACCAGCTCGCCGGTGATGCTGGCGCGCAGGCTCCACTTGTTGTGGATTTCGGGGGCCGTGAAGCCTTCCATCCCTTTCTCGACGATGACGCCACGGATACGGCCGCTCTCGTCCTTCGCCCACACCACGGCCACTTGGCTCTGCGGCGAGTTCGAAATCCAGAGCTTCGCGCCGTTCAGCAGGTAATAATCCCCCATATCCTTGATATTGGTGGTCATCCCGCCGGGGTTCGAGCCGTGGTCGGGCTCGGTGAGGCCGAAGCAGCCGAGCCATTCGCCGGACGCGAGCTTCGGCAGGAACTTGCGGCGCTGCTCTTCGGAGCCGTAGGCGTAAATCGGGAACATCACGAGCGAGCCTTGCACGGAAGCCGTGGAGCGCATACCGGAGTCGCCGCGCTCGATTTCCTGCATAATCAGGCCGTAGGAGATGTAATCCATCCCGCCGCCGCCGTATTCCGCCGGAATCGTGGGGCCGAAGGCGCCAACGTCGCCGAATTTCCGCACGATTTCGCTCGGAAAATGCGCGTCCTGCGCCCACTTCTCGATGTTAGGCGAAATCTCGCGCTTCACGAAGTCGCGGATGCTCTGGCGCACCAGAATGTGCTCGTCGGTGAGCAGACCGTCGAGGTCGAAGTAATCGGTGAAGCCGTTGGAGTTGGTGGAACCGGGGGCTTTTTTGGCCGTGGCCTTCGGCGAGAGCACGTCGGATTGGCTGGACATAAGTGGGTTGATTGATACGGTACTACAAAGGTACGTAGAGGCCGGACGTAGGCGGCACCGGCCGCTGCCGACCCGCCTGCATCCGCTACCACCGTAAGCTCAACGACGCCAAAAAGTTTCGTGTCGCCTGCGGGTAGACGGACGGGAAATCCTGCCGCGCGCCGTCGTAGGTATAGCCGTAGGTGAAGCCGTTGGATGCATAGCGCTCGCTCAGCACGTTCGCCACGAGTAAGCCCGCTTCCACTTCCTGCAAGCCCAGAAAATGAACCGTCCGCTGGTACCGCACCCGCGCATCGAGGACGGTATACGGGTCGAGGGAGCGCGCGCGGGTTTCGGTGTTATCGAGATACTGGCGCCCGACGTGCTTGCCGAGCAGCGCCACCCGCAGGCCGGGCGCGGCCACGCCTTCGAGGATGGCCGCGCCAATTAGCTCCGGCGAGAGGGCGATGGCGGTTTCGGCGTACGTGGTGACGGCTTCCTGCACGAAATTGAATTCGACGTCGTACACGCTCACGTAATCCTGATAGTTTTTAATGCGGTTGCGCGAGGCCGTCAGGTTGCCGCTCAGGGTCAGGCGGCGCGGCAGCAGCTCGGCGGCGGCGGTCAGCTCGACGCCAGCGCGGTACGAGTCTTTGACGTTCGTGGGAATCGCGTTCCCGACGTCATCGAGCTTCCCGGAGAACACGAGCTGGTCGCGGTAGCGCATCAGGTAGCCGTTGATGCCCCACTGAACGCGCCCGGCGGTCCGGCGGAGGCCGATTTCGTAATCGAGGAGCCGCTCGGCGGTTGGGCGGCGGCTCGGTGGCGTATCGGTGTAGGCAGTGCGGGTGGGCTCGCGGTGCGCCACGGCTACGGAAGCGTAGGCGGTCAGGTCGGCGGGGAGCGTGTAGGTGAGGCCGCCTTTGGGGTTGAAGAAAGTGAAATCGAAGGTATTGGGCAGACGGGGACCGAAATCTTCGTTCGGGGTCAGGAGGGAATACGAGACGCGCCGCACCTGCGCATCGGCGTACACGCCGAGGTGCGTGGTGGGCTGAAACGTGGCGCGGGCGTAGGCGTTCGCGTCGGATTTGCGTGTGTGTTCGTCGTAGTAGCGGTGGTCGTTTTCGGTCTGAGCGGCGTAGCGCGCCCAAATCACTTCGCCGAAATGATTCCCCCGATAACCCGACGCCGCGCCGCCGACGGTCAGCGTCCAATCCTGCCCGAGCGGCGCGAGGGTGGCGGCCCACGTCGCGCCGAAGAGGTTCGTGCGGAGCCAGCGGCGGCGCACCACGTCGGTAGACGTCACGGCGGCGCTATCGACGATGATGTTGCCCGGCGTCAGGCCGTACCGCTCGAAGCTCTCCCCGACCTTGTATTCCTCGTAATATCCGCCGCCGCGCGTCCAGAACGGCGTTACGCTCAGGCTGATGCTGGGCGTGAGCTGGTGCGAAACCAAAAGCTGATAATAATCCTGCTGATAGCTATCGATTTGATTGCCGTAGGGCGTGGCGCGTGTCGGGCCGTCGCCGTCGGCATAATCAAGACCAGCGGGATTGAACGTGGGATTTCCGGCCCGCACCGAATCAATCGGCACCCCGTACCACGCTTGACCGGTGCGCTCATGCCCGGTCAGGACGAGTGCCCGGACAAGCGTTTTGTCGGTCAGATACGTGCCCGTGAGGTAGAGCGAGCGCAGGCGCGCAGACGCCCTATCGGCGTAGCCTTCGCTCTGAATCCGCGAGGCGCGGGCATCGAGGGCGAATTTTCCACGGGCCGAATCAGCCCCCATCAGCCCGGTTCCGGCCGAGATGCTCGTGCGCCACGTTCCGAACGACCCGGCCGAGTTCGTCACGTCCGCATACGCCTTCCGCCGCACGGCATTCGTCTCGATATTGACCGAGCCGCCGAAGGCTCCCGCGCCATTCGTGCTCGTCCCCACCCCGCGCTGCACCTGAATGGAGTTCACGGAGGAACCCAAATCCGGCAAATCGACGAAGAAGACCGAGTGCGACTCCGCCTCGTTCACGGGCACGCCGTTGAGCGTGACGTTGACCCGTGTCGGGTCCGTTCCGCGTATCCGCAGCCCCGTGTAGCCGATGCCGGTGCCGCCGTCGGAGGTGGTCACAACGGACGGCGTTTGGTCGAGCAGGTACGGCAGGTCTTGACCGAAATTTCGGTCTTTAATGTCCTTCGCGCCGAGCGTTTGGTACGCTGTGCCAGTCTGGCCGTTGGCGCGGGTAGCGTTTATCTGCGCCTCCGAAAGCTGCACGTTGGGCGTGCGCGTTGTGTCAGCGGTGGCCTGCTTAGGCACCGCTTGCGCCGTCGCCCCGAGGTGGGCGCCGGTGACGAACCCGAGCGCCAAAGCGCCGGTTCGGATAGAAAAATGTAACAAAATGGACGGTAAACGAGTGACGGAGCCGCCGCCAGGGGTTGGCGTACAGTTCCAATGCGTCACGAGAGCAGCCGAACCCACCGGCTGCTGGTTTGTTCCCTTCGCCGGCATTACCCGGTTCAGGTTCAATGGGTATAATCTCAGCCGCCTGATTTCCGAAGCCGGAAATAGGCAGCACCCCTAAACGTGCTGCAAATTTAACGACCGAACAACATTACCTCACGCCCGTTACTTACGTATCTTCACTTTCAGTCCGTTACGGGGCAACCTGCTGAGGGGCTGCGCCGTCCTTAATGTGTTCATTTGCTTAACCTTCCGGGGTGGAGGTTACGTATCTTAGGTTTCTTGCTTCACTACCCGCCCCGCCTCTTCCTCACATTTTCCACTTCCCGCCGCACTTCCATGCTATCACTTCTTTACTCAGCCCTTGTGGTGGCCTTGCTTGGTTATTTCCTCGTGTTACCGCGCCAGCATTCGCTCCCCCCGCCCGCTACAGATAACAGCGACGAGGGCGGCGAACCTCTCGGCGACGATCTCCCCGATCTCGATTTACCGCCCGGCATCACCCGCCCCATCTCCGATTTCGAGCCTGATTACCACCGTCCGCGTCAACCCCGGCCGCTGCGTATCAGCTAGCTCAGTCAGCTAGCTCAGTCAGCTAGCCGAGGTGCTGCCGGATGGCGTGCGCCGCCGTTTGAAACCGCGCTTCCCCTAAACCAGTGATTTCGGTAAAGGGAAGACCGGCGGCTTGCAGGGTGGCGCGGTACCGTTCGAGTAGGTAGGCGCGGAGCGCGGGGTCGGGGGCTTCGCGCAGGGGGTCCGGCTCCCACGGTAGATCCGGGTGCAGGAGCAGCCGTACGGCGTACGCGTGGGGGGAAAGGGCGGCGGCGCGCAGCCACGGCGGGCATTGGCCGAAGCGTTCTTCGGCCCAAATCAGAATCACTAATAAATCGGTATCGCAGATGAGCGGGCGCCCAGCGGGCGTCGTGGTAGCTGCACGCGCTTCCGCCGCGAGCTGACCGCGCGCAATCGCCTCCAAATCAGCGAGCGTATACGCGGCCGGGTCAGGAAGCGCGGTGAGGTATTCGCGGGCGTATTCGGGTACCCAGAGCGTACCAAAATCGGCAGCCAGCCACGCGGCCAGTACCGATTTGCCGCTCGATTCGGGGCCGGTAATCGCGATTTGGGGGGGAAAGACGGAAGCGTGGGTAATCAAGAAGTCGAAAGAAGAAATCAAAGGACGAAACCAGCCGGAATCGCAACGCACGTTCCGGCAACCAACCCTCATAAAAAAGGGCCGCACTGTGTAGTGCGGCCCTTTTTGCGTATTTTCAGGAAAGCAGCAAGGCCGCTTATTTACGGATTTCGATGCGGCGGAAGCCTACTTCGTCATCGAGCTGAACGCGCAGGAAATAAATCCCCGTCGACAGGTCCTGTAACGGCAGCTCAGCCACCGTGTTGTCCTGCGCACGCTGCGTCCGGATGATGCGACCGAGCGCATCGGTCACAGTCAGCTGAATGCGACGGGCGCCCGTGTTGGTCAAATCGATCCGGAAAACGCCCGTGCTTGGGTTCGGATACACTTCCAGCGCACTCACGCGCTCCGAGCCAAGCCCGATTGGCAATGGCGCGAGGATGTTGATCATGTAGTCCTCTGTCTCGCCGTCGGAGAAGAACTGGGTGCAGGCATCGGTCTGGCCGGGCGTTGCCACCCGACGGTTCCGGATACGCATTCCCGTCATTCCGAGGGCTGCCGTCACGGGCACCTGGAAACGCACCGTAGCGGCCTGACCAGCCGTACCGGCCGTCGAGACTTTGACGCGGATGAATTCCGTAGTATCGAAACGCTCGTCGCCGTTGTAGTCGATCCATGCGCCGATGCCGCCGATAGAGGAGTTCGTGACTGTCAGGTTATACGACGAACCGGCGTTGAGGCTGGCGGTGGTGCTGTCGGACGGTGCGTAGGAAGTGTACGCGGGGTTCGTGGCGGAACCGGTAGCGCAGCCGGTGCCACGGTTGCGGAGCGACGTCGAGTCGATCTGAACCGCATTGATGAAGCCGTTCGTGCAAGCCGAGGCGTGCAGATTGAGGCAATACGGGCTGAGGTTGACGCAGATGTACGACGTCTTGGTCAGAGAATCCGTCCCGGCGATGTTCGTGGCCGTCAGCGTGATCGAGTAGCAGCCGCCGACGCTGAACGCCACGAATGGGTTCTGGCTGGTGGCGGTGGTGTTGCCATAGAAACCAGCGCCGGCCGATGGCGAGATGCGCCACCGCCACGACGAAGGCGTATTGACCGACAGGTCGCGCAGGCGAACCACTTCGTTGATGTTCGGGGCGGTGTTGCTGGCCGAGAAATCGACATCCGGCGCCGTTGGCGTGGTGGCAGTTACCACGACCGTATCGCGCGCCGTGCAAGCACCGTTCGAGATCGAGGCGATGTACGTGTATGTACCCGACGACGGGAAAGCATAAGTAGTCAACGGGTTAGCCGTCGAGGTGCCCGTGATTCCCGGCCCCGTCCAGGTGACGGCGGCGGACGACGGAATGATTGGCAAACCGGTGTTGAGCGCGCCGATGGACTGTTGGGTGCTGGTGCCATCGGCCCAGTTGGTATCGTCGTTGTTATCAGCACCGTAGAGGCCGGCACCCGCGATGTTACGCGGGCTGCTGACGCCCCGGCTCGTCCAGTCGGTAGCAGTAATGGGGGCGGCTGGGGTGAAGTTGTTTACCACCACAGCATCCACCACTTGGCCGGTGGCCGAGGTCAGCACGAAAGCTTGGTCGTTGCCAGAAGTCAGCTGGTCATTCAGGCCACCCGTGTTGTAGTAGTTGTTGCCGGTATCATCGGTACCGGAGCCGATGTGGAGCACCAATACGTTCTGCGGTTGCAGAATGGTGCCGTTCGGGAACGAGTAGGTGCGCGCCGCGCCACCGCCCTGCACTTCAAATCCGTAGCTCGACATATCGACCTGACCGGTGCCGAGGTTCGTGATTTCCACGAAGTCTTCCGTGCCGGTCGGGATGTAGGATGGGTACGGGTTCGTAGCACCTGTTCCGCCTTGAGCGAAGAACGTGAACTCCGTAATCCGGACGGTGCCGCCGAGCGACGACGACGCCGAAAGCGTGGCCGTCAGACCCGCGAACGTGCTTTGGTCTGGCCCAGCGTTGATGTTGAGCGAGGCATCGCGGTAAGCGCCCACGAGCGACTGCGACACGAGCGAGTTGTTCCCCGAATCGACTACCCGCACGAAGTACCGAACCCCGTTCGAGCCTTGCGCCGGAATAGTAGCCGAGAAAGCATTACCGGCGCGAGTCATTGCCAACGTCACGGGAGCCGCTGAGCCCACGGTGTACACCAGCTCGGCCCGGGCGATGCCGGAAGCGTCGGTGGGGTTAACGGTCACGGTGTGGGCGCTTGGCAAGCAGGTGCCGCCGCCGGGCGTCAGAGCCACGTTGCCCACAACGGGCGGGGTGAGGTCGCCGGCAGGTAAAACGAACCGGAAAACCTGTCCGTTAGCGGGGGTTTCGCCGTTAGCGCCGGTATTCGGCAACACATCAGCAGTGCTGGTACCCGCTACGGGCACCGCCCAAGTGCCGCGGATAACGCGCGCATCGGCGATGCCGGAGCCGCGCAGACCCACCTGCACCCCGTTGGTAGTGCCGGGCGTCCAATCCCTGTTGAAGGCTCCGTAGTGAATCTCGATGTCGCCCGTCTCATACAGCCAGACTTGGGCATTACCCGTCGCGTTGGTGTTGCCATATTGCACGAAATCGGCTGCCTGAATCTTGTGGATACGGTTCGGCGCCGTACCGGTCGTGATCGCCGAATACTTCGTGCTCGGACCATCGGAGCGAAGGTCTTTCGCGAAGAAGCCGATCATTTGATCCGTCGAAGCGTTCAGCGGCGTTTGGTACGTCGTGGCGCCCGTGCCGAACGTCAGCCAGCCGTTGTTGCTGACTACATAGGTCGTATAGGAATTGAATCCGAAGCGAAAGCTGAACGGAATCGTCTGCGGCTGCGAGTAGCCGTCATCGGCCGTACCACCACCGGCAGCGGGGTCGAACTGCGTGGCCCCGGTCAGCGGCGCGTACGTGGCGGTGGAGTTCGTGAACCCGTAAAGCGGCACAACCTGTGCGTGCGCCGCACCAGCCGAAAGCACCAGGAGCGCTGCACCGGCAGCGAGCCGCTGTCCGAAACGCGTTATCCCAGACAAAGTAGACGTGGGCATTGAATAAAGTGGATTGGGGGGATTGTGGAAGGAGAAAACGAATGACGAAGGCTGACGGAACCGGCCGGATGCGCCAATTCATCAAGATTCCGGCTAGAAAGTTACGGCAATCCTGCTAAATCCTTGTTTGGTTGGGAAATTCTGCAAGGAATCACGGGCGTTCAGCGGCGTAATGCGATCAACCAGCGTCGATGCAGAAGACGTCTGAAACCCTGCGTCCGTTACTAAGCTCAACAAATCAGAATCGGTGTTAACGCGCGCTTCACAACTATAACCCCACCTACTCTCCCTACCTTTGCGCGGCAATAGGGGGCTGCACCATTCACCCCTTGTCTCCCCATTGCCGATGCCCGCTTCTGCTCCGAAAATCGCTTTTCAGGCTCTTACGTACGACGACGTACTCCTGCTACCGGCCTATTCAGAAGTTCTCCCCCGCGATACCGACACGAGCACCTGGCTTACGCGCCGCATCCGCCTGAACATTCCGCTGGTAGCGGCGGCGATGGACACGGTTACCGAGTCCGAAATGGCAATTGCCGTTGCGCGGGAAGGCGGTTTGGGGTTCATCCATAAGAACATGAGCATTCAGCGGCAGGCCGAGCAGGTGCGCCGCGTGAAACGCTCGGAATCGGGGATGATTCTCGACCCCGTAACACTCCCCGAAACCGGCGTCGTGGCAGACGCGCACCGCGTGATGCGCGAGCTGGGAATCGGCGGAATCCCGATTGTTTCTGCCGACGGCACCCTGCGCGGCATCGTCACCAACCGCGACCTTCGCTTCGAGCGCGACGCGCAGCGCTCGCTGACGGAAATCATGACGCCGATGCCGCTCATCACGGCCGCTCCTGGCACCACGCTCCAAGAAGCGGAAGACATTCTGCGCGAAAACCGGATCGAGAAGCTGCCTGTCGTAGACGCCAAAGGCCACCTCGCCGGGCTGATTACGTACCGCGACATCATCAAGAAAAAAGACCGCCCGTACGCGTGCAAGGACGAGTTCGGGCGGCTCCGCGCCGGAGCGGCCGTCGGGGTCACCGCTGAACTGGAAGCGCGCGTGGCTGCCCTCGTGGAAGCGGGCGTAGATGTGGTGAGCCTCGACACCGCGCACGGCCACTCGCGCGGGGTGTTGGATGCCGTGCGGCGGCTGAAAGCGCTCTTCCCGAACCTCGACCTCATCGCCGGGAACGTCGCGACCGCCGAAGGCGCCAAAGCCCTCGCCGATGCTGGCGCCGATGCCGTGAAAGTGGGCGTAGGGCCGGGCAGCATCTGCACTACCCGCATCATCGCGGGGATCGGCGTGCCGCAGCTTTCGGCGGTGATGGAAGCAGCGCGCGGCTTGATCGGCACCGGCATTCCGGTGATTGCCGACGGCGGCATCAAGTTTTCCGGCGATGTGGTGAAGGCCCTGGCCGGTGGCGCCGCTACCGTGATGATCGGCTCGCTGCTCGCGGGGACCGAGGAAGCGCCCGGCGAAGTGCAGCTCTACGAAGGCCGCAAATTCAAGACCTATCGCGGAATGGGGTCGTTGGAAGCGATGGAAGACGGCTCGAAAGACCGCTATTTCCAAGATGCTGAGGACGATATCAAGAAGCTCGTGCCCGAGGGCATCGTCGGGCGCGTACCGTTCAAGGGCGCGGTAGCCGAGGTGCTGTACCAGCTCACCGGCGGGTTGCGAGCCGGAATGGGCTACGTGGGCGCCGCCGACGTGCCCGCGCTTCAGCAGGCGCAGATGGTGCAGATTACCGGCGCGGGGCTGCGCGAATCGCACCCGCACGACGTGCAAATCACGCGGGAAGCGCCGAATTACAGCCGCAGCTAGCGCGGCTGTCGGGCCAAAATGCCTCGTTGGCGAACTAATCACTGGGCAGCTCCGTACGGGCTGCCCGGCTTGTTGGCGCTATCTTAGGCGTTCGATCTCTCTCTTATCCGTTTGCCGCTCATCCGTATTATTTCCACTCTCCCTCGCCGCGTTCTGTTGGCGACTTGCTTAGCCGCATGGGTCCTGTTGCTGGGGCTGGTGTTGCTGAGTAGCGAAGTAGCACACTTCCACTTGTTGCCGGTTCGGCCGTGGGTTGGCTCGGCGCTGCACATCACGTTGGGGCTGGCCGTTGGGCTTACGCTGCTGTATCAACGAAATCAAAGTCAGCCGATACAAGGCACCGACTTTGTGGAGCCGCTGCGCCGTCTGCTGTTCGGGCCGGGGCTGCTGAGCATCGCCGCGCTAGCAATTCTGGCGATTGAGTACGTCGTCGCTGAACGCTTATCGCCCAGCGCGCAGGCGGCGGCGGCGAACGTCGTTCACGTCACTGGGCTGGCGGCTTATAGCTGGTTTTTGGGCGCCGCGGCGTACACATGGCGCTCCATGCTGCTGTTCCGCGCTCCCGAAACGCTCCGGCGCGACTGGCGCGTGTTCGAAATCGTCCAGATTGGGTTGCTGATTATTCTGCTCGTCTGGCCCGCTGGCGCTAACCGGGCGCTTGGCGCGGCGCTGCTGGCGCTGCTCACGATTTTCAGCATTTATCTGAATGTGAATCAGCGGTGGGTGGCGTACCTGAGCCGCACGCAAAAGCTACAAGCCGCCCTGCTGCAATTGGGGTTGCTGGTGAGTCTGTTGCTGTTCGAAGCCTATTTCGAAGCCCTGAATACGTGGGCGCCCGACCCGCTCTTACTCCGCGGGCCGCTGGTGCAAGCCACGTTGATCGTGGGCGTGATTTATCTCCTCGCGAATGGCCTGTTGCTGATTTTCAACTTACCCGCGACCACGGTATTCGAGCAGCGCCGCGAGGAGCTGCTGACGCTTCAGCGGCAGAGCCAACGGATTCAGCAGGGGCAAACGGCTGAGCAAGTCATCGAGCAGCTTTTCACCAATGCGATGCTCGTGACGGAAGCCGAAGCCGGGTGGCTCCAGCTCGCCGACCAGCCCGCGCAGAGCTGGACGCACTTGGCGGGCCTACCGCTCGAAGATCTCATCATTCTGGAGCCGCCCCTGACGACGTTGGTGCCAAGCGAGACCGTCTTCGTCTGCAACAACACCGAGCGCCACCCCGATTTGCGCCCAATGGGCAATACGTGGCGGTCGGTGCTGCTCATTCCGCTCCCGCTTCCTGCCGACCCTGAGGGGAAAGTGAGCTATCTGGGTTTGCTCCGCGAACCGGCGCAGGGGTTCGACCGCGGCACTATCGGGCTGGTGCAGACCTACGCCACGCAGGCGCTGCTGACGCTCCAGAATCTGCGGCTCAAAGACGAAGCCGTGGCGAGCGCGCGCTACAAGCGCGAGCTGAAAATCGCGTCCGAAGTACAGCAATCGCTCATTCCGCGCACGCTCCCCGCCGACCGTATCCTCGATATCAGCGTCTGGACGGAAGCGGCGACGGAAGTCGGCGGCGATTTTTACGATTTCCGGCAGCTTACTGATACGCGGATTGCCATCATCGTCGGGGATGTGTCGGGGAAGGGCATCTCGGCGGCTTTCCATGTAGCGCAGATGAAGGGCATCTTCCACTCGCTGATGCAGCTGGAGCACGTGCCCGAGCCCGACCGCTTTATGGTCAAGGCGAACGCCGCGCTGGCGTATTGTCTGGAAACCAAGTCGTTCATCACCGCCTCGCTTTACGTCATCGATTATGAGCAGCGTGGATTTGCGTTTGCGCGCGCCGGGCACTGCCACACGCTCTATTACAACTCGATGACCGAGCAGGTCTTCTATTTCGATACGCCCGGCCTCGGCCTCGGCATCGTACGCGATGCGTCGTACGCCCGCCACGTTCGGAATATGTACTACGATTTCAACCCCCGGCGATGTGATGGTGATTTACACCGACGGCATCACCGAAGCCCGCTCCCCCGACGGCGAAGAATACGGCGAGGAACGCCTCCTGCATCAGCTCGCCACCCACCATTACCTCGATTCGACCCGCCTGCGCGACGCCATCATGAAGGACGTGAAAACGTTCGCCGCCGATGCGCCCGTGCGTGACGACCAGACGATGCTCGTCATCAAATTCAAAAACGAAGAAGAATAAGCTGCACTTCGGCACCTTCGACGGCAACCTCTGACGGAAAACCCGCGTAGAACCCGGCCGCTCAACTGCCCGCGTCGCTTGGCGCGGTTCCAATTCCTCCTCTTTCGCCCGCAATGAATATCACCAAGGAAGCCACCGAAGACACCCTGATTTTGCGCCTTCACGGCGAGCTTGATGCGTCATCGGCCGTGAACCTCGACGATGAGTTATCCGACGACACCATCACCCGCTACCGCCGGGTGCTCGTCGATTGTACGCACCTCGAATACATCTCTTCGGCGGGTATTGGCGTGTTCGTCGCCAACCTGCAACGTTTTCAGGACGCCAGCTCCAACCTGATTTTGTTCGGTATGAAGGACAAAGTGTACAACGTGTTCGAGATTCTGGGCCTCGACGCCCTCATGACGATCGTAGGCACCCAAGACGAGGCGGTGGCGCACGCCGGCACCAATGCCTAACTCGGATCGCTCCATCCGCGTCCGCTGCGAACGAACGAACCTGAGCGCCGTGCGCCGGTTCGTCGAGTCGTGGCTCGCTGATTTGCCTTTGGCAGAGCGGCTCGCCGGCCAATTGCTGGTGGCTGTGGATGAAGTGTGTGCGAATGTCATCGTTCACGGAAACCACGAAGACCCGTCGTCGTGGCTCACCGTGCGGCTCCGGAACCACGAGCGCGAGCTGGAATTTGAGCTCCTCGATCACGGGCTTCCGTTTGAGCCGCCGCCCTTCGCTTCTCCCGACCTCACGCGGTATATTCAGGAGCGTCGCAAAGGCGGCCTCGGCCTGACCCTCGTCCACCTGATTATGGACCGCGTAGAGTTCACGCATCAGGCCGACGGCACGAATATTTGCCGTCTCTACAAAAAGATGCGCTAACGGCGGCGCCCGCTTCCGAGTCACTCGTTTAAGAATGAGTGCGAATTGGCGCGCTTGTGGCGTAATTTGCGCCTTGAAAACCGTTCCGTCGCGCCGAATCCTTTCCCTCGGCGCCCGTGAGACGGCCGTATCGCTCACCATACCTATGCGTTCAACCCTTCCGTACCTGGGCGCGGCCCTCGTACTGGCCGGCGTGGCCGGCTGCGGCTCGTCGAAGCCCGCCTCTACTGTCAAGCAAGCTGCAGCGGCCGTCCAGAACGGCCCCGTCATCGAAACCCTCGGCGCGGTGCCGGTTTACACGCAGGATTTCCTGTACGTGTACCGCAAAAACAACCCCGCCGCCGGGGCCGCTGCCAGCACCGATGATACCCGCCCAAGCACGTCGCTGCCGGAGTATCTCGACCTGTATACCAACTTCCGTCTGAAAGTGCTGGATGCCGAAAAGCACGGCCTCGACACGACGGCGGCGTTCCGGCGCGAGCTGGATGGGTATCGGCAGCAGCTTTCGCAGCCGTACCTGACGGAGAAATCGGTCACCGAGAAGCTCGTCAAGGAAGCGTACGACCGG
The DNA here is from genome assembly GCA_031397815.1 of Hymenobacteraceae bacterium. GTDB lineage: Bacteria > Bacteroidota > Bacteroidia > Cytophagales > Hymenobacteraceae > JANNMJ01. The sequence continues at coordinate 5,621 of JANNMJ010000142.1, read as the reverse complement.
ATGCAGAAAGAGGTGAGCGCCGCGCACATCCTCATTATGGTCGGGCCGGAAGCTGATCCGAAGGATACGCTCGATGCGTATAACAAGATCGCCAAAATCCGCGACCGCGTGACGAAAGGCGGCGAAGACTTCGGGAAAGTGGCGGCGGCAGAGTCGCAGGACCCGTCGGCGAAGCAAAACGGCGGTAGCCTCGGCTATTTCTCGGCGATGCAAATGGTGTATCCATTTGAAAACGCCGCTTACAACACGCAGCCCGGCCAGGTTTCGCCGATTCTGCGGACCCGTTTCGGCTATCATATCCTGAAAGTCAACACCTCGCGCCCGGCGCAGGGCGAAATCAAGGTGGCTCACCTGATGATTCGCGCGACGCCGGGAATGCCGAAAGAGGATTCCATCGCCGCGAAGAAGAAAGCCGATGAAATCTACGCCCGCGTGGCGAAGGGGGAAGATTGGGGCAAGCTCGTGTCGCAGTTTTCTGAAGACCAAGGCTCGTCGCAGCAAGGCGGGGAGCTGCCAGCGTTCGGCACCGGCCGCATGATTCCGTCGTTCGAGGAAGTCGCGTTTGCGTTGGCGAAGCCCGGCGACATCTCGAAGCCCGTGCAGACGCCGTACGGCTGGCACATTATCAAGCTCATCGAGCGTAAGCCGCTGCCGCCGTACTCAGAGATGGAAGCGAGCCTGCGCAGCCGCGTGGCGAAAGACTCGCGCTCGGAGCTGAACAAAGCGGCGTTCCTGAAGCGCGTTCGGACCGAAAACGACTACAAGGAAGTAGCCGCGACGCGGAAGCTCATCGTTGAGAAAGCCGATACGGCGCTCGTGAGCGGTCATTTCGATTTCAAGAACGACCCGAAGGACAAAACCCTTCGTCTGCCGCTCTACACCATCAAAGGCCAGCCGACGACGGCCGCTGATTTCTACGGCTGGCTCAAAACCAACCAGAAAGCCCGCACCAAAGGCAGCTCGCCACAGTTCGTGATGGGCCTGTACATCGATCAGTTCGTCGAGCAGCGCCTGACGGATTACGAGAAAGCCAACCTCGAAACGAAGTACCCCGAGTACCGCTCGTTGGTGCGCGAATACCGCGACGGTATCCTCTTGTTCCAGCTGATGGACGAGAAGGTGTGGTCGAAGGCCATCGAAGACACGACGGGCCTGAAAAAGTATTTCGCCGATAACAAGGAGAGCTACAAGTGGGGCCAACGCCTCGACGCCACGCTGATTTCGGCCGCCGACAAAGGCACGCTCGATAAAGCGCTCGCGCTGATGAAAAAAGGCCGCTACGGCACCAAGCGCGCCCTGCCGGAGCCAATCATGTTCGGCGAAAACAAAGACACGTTCACGAAAGCCGATTCGTCGCTCCTCGACCAGCTCGCCATCCGGATGCAGCAGGACACGGCGCTGACCGTCCGCTTGGTCGGCTCGGCCGATTCGAAGGAAGCCGCCGTCAAGAATAGCGGCTTCAGCCTAGCTCAGCGCCGCGCGCAGAAAGCCGCTGCTTACCTGATGAAGAAAGGCGAGCTGTCTTCCAAGCGGGTTAGCTCGGGCGTGGCCGCGAAAGCCGCGAAAGAGAAAGACGATGCCGCCCGCAAAGCCAACCGCAGCGTGGCGTTCGAGCTGATGACGTCGGACCTGAGCGGTCTGGAAGAGACGATGAACGAGAAGAACCCGCTGGCGCTGCAAGTCAGCACCCGCAAGTTCTCGGCCGGTGACTCGAAAGTGGTCGATGCCGCGCCGCAGCAAGTGGGCACGCACATCGTCGAGAAAGACGGTCGTGTGAACCAAGTGCGCGTGAAATCCGTGATCGCCCCCGGCTACAAGACCCTCGCCGAAGCGCGCGGCCAAGCCACGAGCGACTACCAGAACTACCTCGAAAAGCAGTGGATTACGGAGCTGCGGGCGGCGTATCCGGTGAAAGTCAATCAGGCAGAGCTGGATAAAGTAATCGCTCAGGAGAAAAAATAAGTCGGCAGCGGTCGGCAGCCGCAACCGCTTCCGCCGACCTTCCACCGCGAAGCAACCACCACGCCCGGCCGATGGCTCTATGCCGCCAGCCGGGCGTAATGGTTTGAAGCCCGAATTTTGTCGGCCCGTCCGACGTTCCCGTTACCGAATGAAGTTATCTTTTGCTTTGCCGGGTATTGCCGGCCTGTTCGCTCTGCTCATCGGCGCGCCCGAGGCTCACGCCCAGAAACGCGGCGCGCTGCTCGACGGCATCATCGTGAAGGTGGATAACCGGATCGTGCTGAAATCGGATCTGGATGCGCTCGTGGCGCAGGCCGTCGCGAACGGAGCGCCGCAATCGGAGCAGTTGCAATGCCGGATGTTGCAGAACATCGTGGTGCAGAAACTGCTGCTGGCGCGCGCCGACGCCGATTCCGTGGTCGTGGAAGACAAGCAGGTGCAGGGCGAGCTCGACCGGCGGATGGCGTATTTCGCGTCGCAGATTGGGTCGGAGCAGAAGCTCGAAGAGTATTACAACAAGACCATCAAGCAGCTCAAGGACGAGCTGCGCGCGCAGGTCCGCGACCAGCTCGTGGCGCAGAAGATGCAGGACCAGATCACGGGTAAGGTAGAAGTGACGCCGCGCGATGTGCGGAAGTATTTCAACCAGATTCCGACCGATTCGCTGCCGTATTACTCGACGGAAGTTGAGATTGGGCAGATTGTGAAGCTCGCGACGCCCGGCGCCGCGCAAAAGCAAAACGCCATCACCAAGCTCCGCGAGCTGAAAAAGCGGATTCAGGCCGGAGAAGATTTCGCGACCCTCGCCAAGCAATATTCCGAAGACCCCGGCTCGGCCAGCTCGGGCGGGGAATTGGGCTTCTTCAAGAAAAAAGAGCTGACGCCGGAATACGAAGCCGCTTCCCTGCGGCTGGAGCCGGGCCAGATGTCGGATATCGTGGAATCGCCGTTCGGTTTTCACCTGATTCAGTTCATCGAGCGGCGCGGCGACACGTACAACACGCGCCACATTCTGCTGAAAGCCGCTTCTTCGGAAGCCGATTTGGGCGAGACGAGCAAGCAGCTCACCAAGCTGCGGCGCCAGATTCTGAAAGATTCGCTCACGTTCGCAAAAGCCGCCAAAGACTTTTCCGACGACCGCGACACCAAAACCAACGGCGGCCTAATGGCCGACCCGCGCACGAACTCGTCTTTCATCGCCCTCGATAAAATCGACCCCGCCGTGTTCTTCACCATCGACACGATGGCGCTCGGGCACATCACGCCGCCTCTCCCCTACCGCACCGACGACGGCAAGGACGCCCTGCGGATTCTGTGGCTCAAAGCCAAGCGCCCGCCGCACCAAGCCAACCTCAAGGACGACTATCAAAAGCTGGCAACGGCCGCGCTCAACGACCGTAAGTCGGTGGCGCTCGATGAGTGGTTCGAGAAGAACAAAGGGTCGGTCTTCATTGAAATCGACCCCGAATTCAGCGATTGTAAGCTGCTGAATCTGGCGCAGTAGCGGAGTTGGTTTGCGGTTTTTGGTTTCCAGTTTTTGGTTCTGTACTCCAAAAACGATCAACCAAAAACTAAAAACAGAAAACTAAAAACCAAACATGACCTTCACTTCCGATAAAGAAGCCGCCGACGCGCTGGCTAGCTCCTATCACCGTCTGCGCGCGGAAATCGCCAAAGTCATTGTCGGTCAGGACGAAGTCGTCCGGCTAGTGCTGACGGCCATTTTCTCGCAGGGCCATTGTCTGTTGGTGGGCGTGCCGGGTTTGGCGAAAACGCTCCTCATCCAAACCATCGCCGATTCGCTCGATTTGAGCTTCAACCGCGTCCAGTTCACGCCGGACTTGATGCCGTCGGATATCGTCGGCTCCGAGACCCTCACCCAGAGCCGCGAGTTTCAGTTCGTGAAAGGGCCGGTGTTCGCCAACATCATCCTCGCCGACGAAATCAACCGGACGCCGCCGAAAACGCAGGCCGCTCTCCTCGAAGCGATGCAGGAAGCCGCCGTGACGGTGGCCGGGCGCCGCTACGAGCTGCCGAAGCCATTTTTCGTCCTCGCCACGCAGAACCCGATTGAGCAGGAAGGCACCTACCCGCTGCCGGAAGCCCAGCTCGACCGTTTCATGTTCAACGTCACGCTCGGCTACCCGACGTACGAGGCGGAGCTGAACATCGTCAAGAACACCACCAGCGGCAAGCGCGCCACGGCGAGCCACGTGTTGTCATCAGAGGAGATTCAGGCGTTTCAGGCCCTCGTGCGGCGCGTCCCCGTGACGGATAACGTGATTGAGTACGCCGTCTCGCTCGTCCACAAAACGCGGCCGAATACCGAGCGTGCCGCCCCCGGCGCGAACCAGTACCTCGAATGGGGTGCCGGGCCGCGCGCCTCGCAGCACCTCGTGGTGGGCGCCAAGTGCAACGCGCTGCTCAACGGCAAGTATTCGCCGGATATTGAAGACGTGAAGGCCGTGGCGCTGCCGATTCTGCGCCACCGCATCGTCCGGAACTTCAAGGCTGAAGCCGAGGGCGTGACCGTCGAGAAGATTATTCAGCAGATGTTGTAAGGGGAGGCCCGGCGCCTGCTCCCGTTTCGTTTCACCGCAAAAGCGCGGGCGCGCAGCCGCCTGCCCAACTTGTATATGGAATCCGTCCGCCAACGTCATTACACCTCGCTGGAGGAAAATCTGGCCGTCATCGCGCAAGCCATTCAGGCGGGGCTCGACCTGCGTACCACGCCGCTGGCGCTCACGCTGCCGCTTGAATTTGAGCGCTTTACGGAGATTCTGCGGCAGGCGGGTACCGAAATCCGGCTCCAAAGCGCAGGCCTCGCCGCCGCGCCGGAGTTTTACGACCTCTTCCGCAACCGCCGCGCTGAGCTGCAAGCCGCGATGGACAAAATCGTCGCCGATAAGCGCGCAGTGATGCGCGTCCCCGAAGGCCGTGTCCTGACAGCCGACCAGCTCTGGCGCGCCGTTGAGTTCATCGGCGAAGCGGCGCGCACGGTCATTACCATCAGCACCCAACGCGAGCTGGATTCACCCCCTCAGCACCCCCACCCCGGCGTGGGCGACGTGTACGCGAAGGTGGGTCCGGTGCGGAAGTAGGTTCTGATTCTGGTTCTCGCAGATTTTCGCAGAGGTTTCCGCAGAGGTTCGCGGAGGTCGTCTCTGCGGACCTCTGCGTTTTTCCTCAGCGTACCTCAGCGAGAGATTACCTTGCTCACCCCCGAAATCCTGCCCGGCCTGCGCAACCTATCCCTGGCCGCCCGGCAAGCAGCGGAGGGCTTCATGAACGGCGCGCACGCCAGCCGGCGGCACGGCGCGGGCATGGAGTTCAGCCAGTACCGCCCCTACCAGCCCGGCGACGACCTGCGCCGCCTCGACTGGCGCCTGGCGGCCCGCTCGGACCGCTACTATTTGCGCGAGTCCGAAATCGACACCAGCCTGACCGTGCACTTGCTGCTCGACGCCAGCGCCAGCATGAACCACCGCGACGACAACGGTCTCACCAAGCTCGACTACGCCCGGCTGCTGCTGGGCGCGCTAGCCTACCTAGCCCAGCAACAGGGCGACGCCGTGGGCCTCACGATTCTGCACCCGGCCGGCCTGCGCCACCTACAGCCCCGCGCCGACGCCCGCCAGCTCTCACGCCTCTACCACGCT
>JANNMJ010000160.1:0-6070 GCA_031397815.1 Hymenobacteraceae bacterium | reverse complement strand
CCGGCGAAAGCCCAGGGTAGCCCGGCGAAAGCCCAGGGTAGCCTTCGGCAACCCTGGGCTTCTGATATGAAACCCCTTCGGGGTAGCTGGGTGAGCCAACCAAGTGAAGGCTAGTGTACTTTGTATTGTCGAAAAAACTGCTGATGAATCTTCGAACTCTCTTTTCAGCCCGTTTGCTGGTTGCGCTGCCTTTGGGGGCGCTCGGCGTGGCGCTCTGCTTTTCGGCGCGGGCGCAGGAGCTACCGAATCTGGTGCCGAACCCGAGTTTCGAGCAGTTCGATTCTAAGCCGACGGAAATCAGTCAGCTTTATTTGGCGCGACCGTGGCGCAGCTTGGCGGTGAGCGGCAACGAGCCGGCCGAGCTTTTTACGAGCGGTGCGCTGGCGCGCGTGAGCGTCCCGAGCAACTTCAACGGTACGGAACCGGCGCACTCGGGCACGGCGTACGCGGGCTTCATTCCGTTCTCGAAGATGGACGATGAGAAGTACCGCGAGTTTTTCGTAACCACGCTTTTCGTACCCCTCGAAGCGGGCTGCACGTATCGGGCGGCGTGTTTCGTGAGCTTGGCCGAACGCGCACACTGGGCCGCCGACGGCGTGCAAATCCTGCTGAGCACGCGGGCGCCGCTGCTCGCGCAGGGCGGTTACGCGATGGCGCAGCCGCAGGTGTCGGCACCAAAAGTCATTACCCAGACCGATGGCTGGGTGGAAGTGAGCGGCATGTTCCGCGCCAGCGGCGGCGAGCGGATGCTGACCATCGGCAACTTTCAGCCTTCCGAAGACACCGGCGTGCGCCGCCAGATTGCGAAGGGGAAGGACAAAGACGCCGGTGATATCGCGTATTACTACCTCGACGATGTGAGCGTCGTGAAGGTGATGGAAGCTGACGGCTCTCCGGCCCGCTCGGCCGCGCTGCCCGCCCTAGCGCCCCTGCCGATTGCGCCGAAAGTCGGGGAAGCGGTGCGCCTTGAAAACATCTATTTCGCGTCCGACGAAGCCAAGCTTCTCCCCGAGTCCGGCCCGTCCCTCGACCAGCTCGCCGCGCTGCTGATCGCGCATCCGGAGTGGAAAATCCTCCTCACCGGTCATACTGACAATACCGACACCGCCCTCCACAACCTGCTCCTCTCGCACGAGCGTGCCGAGTCGGTGCGGCAGTACCTCATTGGGAAAGGCATCGCCCCCGCCCGCCTCACCGCCGAAGGAGCCGGTGATACCAAGCCCGTCGCCTCAAACGACACGCCTGCTGGGCGCGAGAAGAACCGGCGGGTGGAGTTTATGCTGCAATAGGTGGTTTTGGGCCATCGCAGCGCCGCCGTATCTCCTCATCCAGCGCCAATACTTGCGGCAGGAGCGGCTGCTTATCGTCGTTCCAGAGGATGAAATCGGCTCTTTTCAGGCGCTCTTCCTCCGGGAGCTGCTTGCTGATGATAGCGGCCACATCGGCGGGCGTGCGGTGCGGGTCGCGGGCGAGGACGCGCTGAATCCGCACGTCTTCGGGCGCCGCGACGGTTATCACGTAATCGAGCATTCGGGCGATATCGGCTTCAAACAAGATTGCCGCTTCCTTCACGATGTACGGCGCACCGGCGCGTTCCTGCACGGTGAGCCACGCGGCGAAATCGCGACCGACGGCCGGATGCACCAGCGCGTTCAGGCGTTGGAGCACGAGCGGGTCGGCGAAGGCGCGACGGGCGAGACCGGCGCGGTCGAGCTGACCGGTAACCGGGTCGAAGATTTCCGGGCCGAACTCCGTCACCAGCGCCGCCCGTAGCGCGGCATCGTGCGTCATGAGCCATTTGGCGCGGGTATCGGCGTCGGTAATCGGGATGCCGAGGGTGGCGAACAGCCGCGCTACCACACTTTTTCCGGAGCCGATACCCCCGGTCAGACCAATTTTCAGCACGGCGCCGGGCGGAGTTAGCTCTTCGCGGCTTCGGCGGCGGGCGCCGCTGGGCTGGCGGCAATCGACGCTTTCTCAAACGTCAGGCGGACGTTTTTATCGACCTCCAGCACCACCGTCGCGTCCGTGATTTCGACGATGCGGCCGTGCAGCCCGCCAATCGTCTGCACGCTCTGCCCTTTCTGCAAAGCCGCGCGGAATTTCTTCTGGTCGGCGGCGCGCTGCTGCTGCGGACGAATCATGAAGAAGTAGAACGTCAGCGCTATCAGGCCGAAAAAGAGAATCTGTTGTAACGCTTCAGGTGACATGGGACGGGGTAAACGGGTAAGCGGGAAACGGGTAAAAAAGACCGTTTCTGCGGCCTTTTTTACACGGTGAAGGAAATGGCAAGAGCGCCGACGGAGCCGCCCGCAGCGCGTGGCTTGTCTAGGCTTCTCTAAGCTTCGGCGAGCGAGAGCATCTGCTCTACTTCGTCGAGAATGGCGTGAATGTCTTCCGCCGTCGGGGCTTCGACGAGCCGCATGCGGTAGGGCTTAAAGTGCTCAACCCCACGGAAGTAATTGGTGTAATGCCGCCGCATCTCGAAGATGCCCGCTTTCGGGCCTTTCCACCGCAGCGAAAAATCCAAGTGCTGCCGACAAACGGCGGCGCGGTCGGCGATGGATGGGGGCGCCAAATGCTGCCCCGTGCGGATGAAATGCTTGATTTCGTTGAAAATCCACGGATAGCCGATGCTCGCCCGGCCAATCATCACCCCATCGACGCCGTAACGGTTCTTGTACTCGACGGCTTTTTCGGGGGTATCGATATCACCGTTCCCGAAAATCGGAATCCGGATGCGTGGATTGTCCTTGATTTTGGCAATCAATGACCAATCCGCCTCGCCTTTATAGAGCTGCGCGCGTGTGCGGCCGTGGACCGTGAGCGCCTGAATGCCAATGTCCTGCAAGCGCTCGGCCACTTCCTCGACGTTCTTCGTCGTCTCGTCCCAGCCCAAGCGCGTTTTCACGGTTACGGGCAGGTGCGTGGCTTTCACCACGGCCTCCGTCATCCGCACCATCTTCGGAATATCCTGCAAGAGCGCGGCTCCGGCTCCCCGGCACGCCACCTGCTTCACGGGGCAGCCGTAGTTGATATCGATTAAATCCGGCCCGGCTTCGGTGCTGATGCGGGCGCATTCGCCCATCGTCTCCACGTCGGAGCCGAAGAGCTGAATCCCCACGGGGCGCTCGTAATCGAAGATATCGAGCTTCTGCCGACTCTTCGCCGCCGCCCGAATCAACCCCTCCGACGAGATGAACTCCGTGTACATCAGGTCGGCTCCGTGCGCTTTGCAGACGGCCCGAAACGGCGGGTCGCTCACATCTTCCATCGGTGCGAGGAGCAGCGGGAAGTCGGGCAGGGTAATCGTAGAACCGATCTGGACCATTCTTCTGAGTAAGCGGGCTGAGGGGGAAGGCTGCGGCACCGAACCCGGTTTTCCGACGAAAGGCGCGCAGCAATCTGCCGTAAATTTACGGCGCCCCCGGTTGGGTTCCCGTCCGGGAGCTATTCGGCGGAAACCTTGCCTATGGCCGTCGTGCTGCCCCCGTCTCCTACCGTCGTTTCCAATCCGCCTGCCCTGCCCGATACGCACTCGACGTTCGCCCGGCTGCTGCTGCTGATTGGCGCTTGTATGCTAGGGTTTTTCGCCGGACTGGTGGGGGCGCTGCTGCTGATTGGCGTCATTTGGCACGTGCCGTTCACGGCGTTGCCAGGGATTCTGTCGGCGCAGGTATTTCATCCGCAGCAGCGGGCTATCTCGCTGTTCGCGCAGGCCGTCACGCATCTGGCGGGCTTCACGGTGGCGCCGCTGATTCTGCTCGCCTTCACGCTCCCGACGCGCCCTTTCGGCTTGTGGGTACGCGCCCAAGGGCGTTTCCCGCTGACGTGGCTGCTCGGCGGGGTAGCGCTCACGCTCGTGAGCCTGCCGCTGATTTCGGCCGCGATTGAATGGAACGCCGGTTGGCATTTCACCGGTCCCCTCGCCGATTTCGACGCGTGGATGCGCGACAAAGAGGCCGTCGCACGCCGCGCCACCGAGCTGATTACGCAGATGGATACCCCCACCGACCTCGTCCTCTGCGTGTTGGCGCTCGCGCTTGTCCCGGCCGTCGGCGAGGAGCTGGTTTTTCGGGGCATCACGCAGCCCACGCTCACGCGTTTGGCGGGCGGACGGCTGCACGTCGGCATCTGGCTGACGGCGATTCTGTTCAGTGCCATTCACGTCCAGTTCCTCGGGTTCGTGCCCCGGATGCTCCTCGGCGCCGGGTTCGGCTACCTCTACGCGTGGAGCGGTCGGTTGGCGGTGCCCATCGCGGCGCACTTCACCAACAACGCCCTGCAAGTCGTGCTGCTGTACATGAGCCAGCACGGCAAGCTCCCCGGCTTCGACCCCGACGCCACCGCCGCCCTGCCGTGGCCGTGGGTGGTGGGGTCGGTTTTATTGACGACGGTCGTGATGATCGGGCTGAAACGGTGGTGGCATCCGGCGGCGCTTCTTCCTTTCTCTGGACAAGAGGATTCGGAGACCCAGCCGCCACGGGCGCTCTGAAGTAGTGTGATTGGGGGGATTGAAGCTTCTTTACCAATCATCCCATTCAACATCTGGCCCTAAAAGGGCTACCATTCGGTAGCCGGGGGCAACGCCCCCGGACCCAAATGCCGCAAATAAGTGGCCCCGAAGGGGCTACCTCGACCTTTGCACAGCTCCCAAAACCCATTGCTACGGGGGTAGGTAGCCCCTTCGGGGCCACTTTTCACGTCGATTCTAACCGGGGGCTTTGCCCCCGGCTACCGAATGGTAGCCCCTTCGGGGCCGCCGTGCCGGAAAGACGGGCAGAATGCTGGTCAGAATCGTTCTCCGCAACGCGCGTTATTTAGCCGTTAAGCCGTTATTTGCCGTCTCTGGCGATTCTACTGCGGTATCGTCTCCGCTCCTCTCTCCTATGGTCACCCCTCCGTCGTCTGCTGATTCTGCCGCCAGTGTCGTTCCTGACCCGCAGGCGGCGCGTGCGGCGCAAGCGCAGAACCTGCGTCAGCGCATCATCGTGGGGGTTTTAGGTGGAGCTTTTTTCGTGACGGCTGTGCTGTGGCGCCCCGAATCCCTAGCGCTACTGGTGCTGCTGCTGACGGTTTTCGGCTCCTTGGAATTCTACCGACTCGTCCGAACGGCCGGTTTCCGCCCGGAGCGCGGGCCGGGAGTCGTGCTGTCGGTGTTGGCCGTGGTGGTGCTGGGATTGGCTGCTATCGACCGGCTGCCCGCGTGGCTGCCGTGGTTGTTGCCGCCCGCCGTGGCGCTTGTTTTGGTGGTGGAGCTGTACCGGTCGGCGCATCCGCAGCCGTTCGTGAACGTCGCCCTGACGTGGGCGGGCGTCGCCTACGTGGCGGTGCCGCTGGGTTTACTGCCGATGCTGGCTTTCGGCCCGACGGGTCAGTTTTCCGGTTGGCCGGTTTTGGGTATCGTGCTGCTGATTTGGGCGGCGGATACAGGCGCCTACGCGGCGGGCCGGACGTGGGGGCGGCGCAAGCTTTTCCCCCGGCATTCGCCCGGCAAAACGTGGGAAGGCTGGGCGGGCGGCACCGTCCTGACGCTGCTCACCGGTTGGGCGCTGGCCCGCTGGGTGCCCAATCAGCCGCTCAGCCTCGTGCAATGGCTGGGCGCGGCGGCGCTGGTCTCCGTCTTCGGCGTCTGGGGCGACCTCGCCGAGAGTATGCTCAAGCGCTCGCTCGGCGTGAAGGATTCGGGCCGAATGCTCCCCGGCCACGGCGGCATCCTCGACCGCTTCGATTCTCTACTTCTCGCCACTCCGTTCGTGGTGGCGTGGGTGAAACTCTGGGCGTAACCCCAATCCGTGTTCAGCAGGAACACCCCTTCCAACGTCGGAAGGGGTCTGCGAAATCTGGAAATGCCGTTTCGAACTCTGGAAATGCCGTTTCGAACTCCGGAAATGCCATTTCGAACGTTGGAAGTGCCAGTTCCAACTCCGGAAGTGCCAGTTCTAACTCCGGAAGTGCCATTCCCAACGTTGGAAGTACCGTTTCGAACTCCGGAAGTGGTCTTCCAACGTTGGAAGTGCCGTTTCCAACTCCGGAAGGGGTCTCCCAACGTTGGAAGACCCCTTCCAAC
>JANNMJ010000159.1:0-3684 GCA_031397815.1 Hymenobacteraceae bacterium | reverse complement strand
CCCCCCCCCCACCCACCACCAACCGCCGCGTACCCGTGCCACCGCCCGGCAACGTCAAGCGCACGACATACAACCCCGCCGGAATCCCCTGTAAATCAACCGGCAACTGCTGCGCCCCCACACCCACGACGTGTTCCTCAGTCCTCACCACCCGGCCAAGCCCATCGAGCAGGGTAAGCGTAGCTGACCCGGCAGCGGCGGTTTCAGCCAGTATGGTCAAGCGGGAAGTAGCGGGGTTCGGGTACAACGTCCACCCGACCGTTTCGGCTAGCAGGGCGGGCGTGGCGGTGGGGCTCCCGACAAGCGTCGCGACGTCATTAGTGGCGATCGGAGCGTTGAAATCGAAGGTGATATGGGCGGCGTTCGGAATAAGAGTACCGATACGCAAAGTGGTTTTAGGCTTCAGCCGAAACCGCACGAACCCGCTGCTCAGGAGCGCATCGATGCCCTGATACGGCAGGCGGATATGCGGAAACCCAATCGAGAGCAGCCCGCCACCCGTAACGCGCCACATGCAGTTATGCGACGTAGCAATCACCTGCAACGTGCCCATCTGCATCAACGCCGCCGGGAGCGTGTCCTGAATCGTGACGGCGAACGCGGTGTCATTCCCCAAATTCTCGAACTGTACCAAATAATCCAGCGGCGCCCCCGCCTGCACCTGCGTTGGTGAAAGCAGCGTATGATTCACGCTGATACAGTTTGGGTCGAACGACGAAACGACGGTTTGCCGGAGCGAATCGGCGTTATCGGCGGGGTTGAGGTCGCGGGTAGTGTCGATATCCGCCAACGCGAAGAGCCGCAGCGGCGTGCCGATGGTGGTAGTAACGGGCAGGGTCACGCGCACCTCGAAATGCCGGACTTCCATCGGCGCGAGGTTCGCAAAATTCCACGTCTGTACTGTGGGGCGCGTAATAGTCGGCGGCGGCAGCGCGCCGAGGAGGGTCATCAGCGGGTCAGTAGACACGAATACCTGCCCGGCGGGCACCCACTGCGTGCCCACGTTTTCGAGCCGCGCCCGGTAGCGCAGCACCCGCCCCACGCGCGCGGCGGTGTGCGGCGTCAGCGTCAGCCGCACATCCGCGAGGTTCGGCGCGAGCGGCGCCACTCCGAAATTCCGGCCCGTATCGGCCTGAATCGGCGCCTGAATGAACCCACTGTGCCCCGTCGCGCCCTCGGTCAAGCGGTAATGCGGCGGCGTCTGTAGGACGCGGATGTCGTAAGTGGTCGTGTCGAGGTTGATTTCATAGAAGCCCGTCGGGAGCGTGTCGGTTTGATACTGAGGGCGCCCCAGATTCCCCAACATCAACGGCGTCGGGAAAGCACCCTCCGCAGTATCGCGCTGGCCATTGCCGTTTCGGTCGAAATAAATTCTCCCCGAAACCCGCCGCGCCGTCACGCCGGTCTGGCCGTAAGTCAGCTCAAAACTCCCCGTCAGGAGAAGAATTAGCGCGCAAAAGAATCGGATCGTACGCATCGGTATCGAAAGAAAAAAGAAGACTTAGGCTCCGCCCTGCATCAGAAGCTATACCGCAACCCCAGCTGAATCCCCGTGGCCGTCGGCCGCTGACTCAGCCCCGTACTCGCCTTATACACCGATTCCGTCTGCCACCGCAGCGTCGGCGAGAGGCTCGCGCTCAGGCGCTGCGTGAGGGCATAATTCATCGACACCGACCCCGTCAGCGCCACCGTGAATGGGCGGAACGGCCCTTGATTCATCCCCACGCGCTGCGTTTGGTACGTGCGCCCGTCGGTGGTCGTGAGCTGCGTGCCGCCGAGGAACCACTGCATCTGAGCGCCCACGGCCACATCGGCCCACCAGCGCGGCGCCGTCGGCGAGGACGTCCAGTCAGTGGTGCGGCCGAGGCGGTAGCGGACCAGCAGCGGCAGCGTCAGGAAGCGGTAATTCGGCCGCAGGATGCGCGTGCTGACCTCTTCGCGCGTCGTGATAGTAGGCGTGATGGTGCGGGTGGTGACTTTATCGGTAAGCTTGTTGGTGGTGGTCGTCCAGGTGGTGTCGGTGCGCGGGATGAGCAGCGTATCGTACCGAATCACCTGCCCGTTGACGTTGAGCACCGGGATGAGATGAATATCCGGCGCTCCCAACGACCACGCCCGCGTCGTGACTTCCCGAATCTGGGTTTCGGTCACCCGCGCCGTGTCGTACTTGGTCGTGAGGTGCGTTTGCCGGTCAGTGAGGCGCAGCTCGGCGCCGTACGTGCTCACGCCCACCCCGGCAGCCAAGCTGAGGCGGTCGTCGTGACCGGGCAGACGGTATTCGGCCATCAACGCGGCATTGTAACCCGCGCGGCCCTGTTCGTGGGTTTTCCGCAGCGTCGCGAGCGTATCGCTCGCCGGGGCACCCAAACCGAAGAAATTGCGCTCCGGCGCGAACGTCAGCGCCACCGACCACCGCTTCACCGGCAGCTTCGGCAGCTCCGGCAAAGTGGCTGTATCAGCCACCACCGGCAGAGTTTCGCCGGCAGCCGCGAGCAGCGAATCATTCCGCCGCACCAGCGCCAGCAGCTCCAGCCGCTGCGTGTGCAACGCGTGAATCCGCTCAGTTCGCGCCGAATCAGCGACGGGCAGCGCCGCCAGCGTTTGCTCCGTTTGGATGAGCGTCACCAGCACCGTAGGGGTACCGGAAGCAGAATTTTCATCAGCCGAAATCCCAGCTGATCCCGCCAATCCCGACGGATGCGCAATCGCTCCTAATGCATTCACAATCGGCACCTTGATACTTTCAAATGGCACCTTGATACTTGCAATCGGCACCTTGATACTTTCAAATGGCACCTTGATACCAACATTCGGCGCCACGGCACTTGCAATCGGCGCCTTGATACCCGCACTCGTCGCCTTGATACCCGCACTCGGCACCTTGATACTTTCAAATGGCGCCTTGATACCCGCACTCGTCGCACTTGCACCACGCCCTGAAGGCTGCATTCCGCCCCACCACCCCATCAGCAAAACGCCGATGATGACGCCCATCACCCCCGTCAGCAACGGCCGCAGGCGCGCCCACCGCGTGAGCGGCGGCGCGACGGGTCGCAGCCGTGCCGATACGCCCGCCCACGCTTGCGGCGGTGGCGGCGGCGCGGCGCTTTCTTCGCCGAAGGCATCATATGAAGCGCGCAAACGAGCGTCGAACAGGTCGTCGGCGTTGGTGGGGTCGAGGTTGGAGAGTGGCGTGCTCATCGGAACAACAGGGCGGTAACGGGATGAAAAATGGGACCGCCCGAATGGGCGGCAGGAGCGGCGGCAGCGGCGGCAGACTTGGCGCTTGGCGGCGGCGCCGGTCGGACCACGGCGGCTGGCTCTGCTATGCGTTCCCGTTGGTGGGCGTGAACCAGCGCCGTGAGTCGTTGGCGGGCGCGGGTAAGCTGAGTTTTCGAAGCACTCTCGCCGACCCCGAGCATCTGCCCGATTTCGGCGTGCGTGTACCCCTCAATTGTGTAAAGCAGCATCACCATCCGGCAGCCTTCGGGGAGCTTATCGATCAGGGCGCGCACCTCGGCCACGCTGAGCTGGTCGAGCGCCGACGAGTCCGCCGTCGGCAGCTCGCGGACGTGCTCACTATCTAAATCGAAATCGACCCGTCGCACCCGCCGCCGCTGCCACGCATCGAGCGACGTGCTGATGACGATTCGGCGCACCCACCCGGCAAAAGCGCCGTCGGCC
>JANNMJ010000140.1:0-1954 GCA_031397815.1 Hymenobacteraceae bacterium | reverse complement strand
GCGCCCACCTATCGGTCTTCGACGGCGTGGGGCGCCACATCTGGCAAGGCCCCGCCACCACCCCCGAAACGCGGCTGGACCTGACCGCCCAGCCGCCCGGCCTCTACCTGCTCCGCCTCACGTGGCCCGATGGGCGCAGCGTCACCAAAAAGCTGCTGCGGTAAAAGGATCGGAACGAGGTTTCCACCCCGGCGTGGGGGCGTCGGGGTGGAAACCTCACCGTCAAGCCGGGACTGCACCATATGTACAATTCAGAAAGCAACAACTACCCGCTAGATTTATGAAAACGTTCTTTTTTCGCAGACTTGCACTAGGTGCAAGTCTGCTGCTAGGCGGGAGTCTAATCGTAAACGCCCAGCCTTCCACACCGCCGACGCTGGTTTGGCAGCACAGCGTTCCCAATTTTGAAATCCAGCGATATGTCACGAGCTACTGGCTTGACAATATCAATAGACTGCCCGGTGGGCGCTATGGATTGACTGGTAAGTACCAACTAAATGACACTACTTGGCAAGGAGCCTTACTGCTGCTCAACTCACAAGGTGATTCTGTTGGCTTGCGGTATTATCCAGATTTGGGGCGAATAAGTATTGATCACGCGTATTACGACGCCCGGAAGGGCATGTTGCTCGGCAGTTTTCCAGCAGCGGGTTTCACTCCCAACAGAGCGGGTCATAAAATATTCGGTGTAGATACTGCCGGAGCCGTCGTGTTTCAACACTTTTACGAGCCGGATGCTGGATACGGCTTTATATCCCGGCTGTGGAATTCCGAAACGGGCCGCCGCACCGTCATCCCTGAGCCAAAAGGTTATTTGACGGCTTTCACCCAAAGCGTTAACTCGCCTTTTAACGTTGACGCGGGCCTGATGCGCACCGACCTACACGGGCGCCGCCGCACTCTCTGGAAAAGCCAACAGTTCTACCAAAATGCTCCGGTGCCCGATTATATCAACGCCGTCACATCCTTGCTCGACGGGTCGTTGCTCAGCGTGGGCGGGACGTACAATGCGCGGGGCACGAGCAACATCATCTACACCGGCACCGATTACTGGCTCCTGCGCCACCACCCCGCTACCCTCGATACGATTGAAACCCGCCGCGTAGGCCTCGATCAGCACTACGAGGAAGCCTACGACGTGCAGCCCACCCGCGATGGCGGCGCGGTACTTATCGGCGCCCGGCAGCAGAATTTTGGGCCGAGTGGACCACCGTTGGGCGAGTTTCAGGGCGAGCAAGCGGAAATCGTCAAGCTCGACAGCATGTTGCGCGTACAATGGCGCCACCGCATCAATGGCGGCTACCTGAGCAGCACTGTTAGAGATAACAACTGCCATATGCAGCGGGTGCAACCCACGCAGGATGGCGGCTACGTGGTGATGGGCTGGCGGATGTTTACGATTCCGAATCAGCCCGGCATTCATTACGAAGGCATCGTTCAGCGTCTCGATTCCCTCGGGGCGCTCACGTGGGAGCAACGCTGGGCACCGCCGTTCGTCGACCCACGAATCGACCCAAATTCCACTGCCCAAGGCGTCACCCTCTCCGACTGGGCCTATAATCCGGATGGCTCCGTCGTGATTTTGGCCAGAAACTTCGGTACCAACGCTAATGTGGATTTTTTTTATTACCGCTGGGTCTTCAAGCTCGCGGGGCTTTCGCCGCCGTGGGAGCCCAACTACTGTCGCCGCCCACCCGCCGCCCCGCGCCTGAGCGGGCCGGTGCAGCAGCAGAGCGGCGAGTTCGTCTTCTCCGCCGATTCTACCACCGCCGCCGGGCCGCGCTACGCCGCCCTGAGCCTCTGTACGTGGGATTGGGGCGACGGCGCCCCCCTCGATACCGGCTGGGTCGGGCGGCACCGCTTCCTCTCCCCCACCCCCGTGCGGGTGCGCCAATGCGTCACCAACAACCTCTTCTGCCAGACCTGCACCGATCATTACCCCCTCGGCTACCCC
>JANNMJ010000147.1:0-2638 GCA_031397815.1 Hymenobacteraceae bacterium | reverse complement strand
CGTGCGCGATGCCGCCGCGCAGCCGCGCCTCGCAATGTGGCCGAACCCCGCCCGCCACACCCTCCACCTCACGGCTCCGCCGAAAGGTGCGCAGTCGGTGCGCGTGCTCGATGGCGTGGGGCGAGTAGTATTCACGCAAGCCGTAACCGGCGCCCCCACCGCCCTCACGCTGCCGCTGCCGGCCCTCGCGCCGGGCATGTACATCGTGCAGTGCGGCGGCCTCACGAACCGCTGGGTGGTGGAATAAAGGCACCTCTCCTATCATCGGCATAAAAACTGACGCCGCCCGTTACCAAGGTGTAACGGGCGGCGTCGTGCATTTCGGCCTATCACTCCGGGTACTCGCGTCGCTCAAAGCAACTCCCACAAGCCTTCAAAACATCCACCAACTCCCACCCCTACTGCCAAGTATCCGTACGCGTCTGGCTAGCGCCTGACGGGGTGAAGGCGCGGTTGGCGCCGCCTTCCCAGAGCACGTTACCGGCTGCATCCTTCCGGATATACTTGTACTGCACGGCCGTCCCGGACGTCAGGTTCACCACGCCGGTCCACCTTGGCCACGCGGCGCCGCTGAGCTTGATGGCGCTCGCCGTGTTCCAAGAGCCGAGCTGTGCGGTGCTGCCCACCACGTACACATCCTGCCCGCTCACGGTGTTCGAATAGGTGACGTTGAACGTCACGGCCGTGGTAGTCCCGCCGCCTGTGCCGCCGCCGCCGGTTCCGCCGCCGCCCGTAGCCGTGCCGGGGCACCACACTGCGTACGACCGCGCCCCGACTGGGAACGTGCCGACGCCGCTGCCGTTGGTGGTGACGGTACCGGCGTTGTTACCGGTGAGGTCGGTGAGGGTGGCGTTGGCGAACGGCGTGGTCACGGTTTTGGTCCGCGCCGAGCTGCCGTCGTTGAGCAGCTCCAGCATACCGGTGTGGGTAGCGTCGCCGGCGCGCGAGTAGACGTACACATCGGCGTCGTTGACGGCGGTGTATTCGGTGCCGTTACCGTAGGCGTGGTTTTTCCGAATCTGAATCAGCTTCTTGATCTGGTTACCGAGGCCGTACTCGTAGTAATCGCGGTAATACACGCAGGGGTAGCCCTTTTGGCGCGCCAGAATGTAGGCGTAAGCCAGCATCTTGAGGTTGCTCACGGGGGAGTAAAGCGCGCCGCTCTGATGGTCGGTATCGTGATTATCGACGAACGAGACCGACAGCGCGCCGTTCGCCTCGGTGAACCCCGCGAACTGGAGGCCGCGCATATCCCAGCCGCCGTTGCCGTTGCTCATAGCCTGAAACGTGTAGTGCAGCGGCACGTCGAAGAGGCTTGTGCGCCCGCCGGTGGCGGCGGCGTAGTTGTTCATGTCGTTGAGGTTGCGGAACCACGCCTCACTCACGGCAAACCGCCCGTTGATCTTCACCGCATCGAGCCATTGATTCACGAACGACGTAAGCATGTGCTTCGTGGCATCGAGCCGGTACCCATCGAGGTTGAGCTTGGTGGTCATCCAGTTCCCCCAGTTAATCGTCTCGTTCCGCTGGTTAACGTCCTGATACCGAATCTCGCAGCCGAGGAGGTTATCGTAGGCGTCGTTGTTGGCGTAGGGCTGAAAATCCCACGGATTCCACTGATACCACCCGTTGTTCGGCGCCTGCTGCGTGCCGTTGAAGTTGTACCAGTGCCACTGAAAGTTGCTGTACGTGCTGCCGCGCCCCGGATAGCTGAACCCGGTGTAGACGGTCGGGCCGTTGGCGTTTTCCTGATAATCGGCCCACGTGAGGTGGTTCATCACCATGTCCTCGTACACCTGAATGTTCTTGCCGTGCAGGGCGGTAATCGCGTTTTGAAGCTGCCCGATAGTCCCGTAGCGCGTCGCGACGGTCCCTTTCTGGTTGAACTCGCCCAAATCGTACCGGTCATAAACGCCGTAGCCCACATCGTTCACGCTGCCGCCCTTATACGCCGGAGGCAGCCAGAGGGCGGTAATCCCCGCATCGCTCAGCTCCTGCGCCTTCGCCCCCAGATTCTGCCACCACGACCCCGCCGGCGTATTCCGCGGCACGTCCCAGTAGAAGGCCTGCATCATCACGCCGTTCGTGGCGGGTGCGGCCACGGCAGCGGGCGTTGGGTTGTTGGCGCCGGAAGCCGCCGCCCGTGACCGTGCACTCTCCATTGCCGCTTCGGTGCCCGGCGCAATGTCTTCGGGCTGTTTACAGGAGTTGGCCAGCAGCCCTAAGCCTGCCAGCAGCCACGCCCGCGACGTGGTTCGTAGTGCATTTTTCATTCAGCAGTGTTGTGAGATGGATAATGGGTGATTGCGTCAAAACTAATCGTTTTGTTAAATTTTTTCCAAACAATCGGTTGTTTTGTTACTGATTTTCTCCGCAAACGATTGTTTTGTTACGAAATTTTATTTTGACAATCGATTGCAGTTCTGGGTTTATGGCTTGATGCTGCTCCTACCTAAACTCCCCGCCCCGGAGGGGAGAGGCGGCCGGCACGGCCGGGTGGGGGACATGTAAATACAGGCGGTTAGGGCGTATCACAACCGCATGCGGGCGGGCACAAGGCTACGCCCCTACCGGCGTTTGGAGACGACAGTTCGGCCGTTCATTCATATCGGACACGTAGGGGCGCGGCCTTGTGCCC
>JANNMJ010000144.1:0-7424 GCA_031397815.1 Hymenobacteraceae bacterium | reverse complement strand
CGGGCACACTCGCCGGGCACACTCGCCGGGCACCTATTGATGTCTTCCTAGGGACAGAACTGACCACGCGGGCAAGGTGCGCCGATTGGGGTGGCGGGTCAAGAGACCCGCAAATAGCCGGCACGGGGCAGAGCCCCGCGCCATTCGGGGGGGGGGATTCGGGGCAGAGCCCCGCGCCATTCGTGCGGTGGTTTCCCCCTAAAACTGGAAGTAGATAAACGGCTGCATCTCCGCATTCTTCACCTGAAACAGCAGCACCACTACCCCGACGATGAGAAGGGCTTTCCCGAGGTCGGGGACGCGGCCGAACCAGCCGCGCACGCCTTCTTTGACGGGGCGCGGGATGAAGTGGAGGTAGTACGCGAAGACGAGCAGCGCGAACACCCGCGCGTAGGCGGGGAGCATCGCGGGGATGAGGGCGGGCTTGAAATCGGTGGTGATTTGCTTGAGGACGGCGAGGGACGTCGCCATCGAATCGGCGCGGAAGAAAATCCAGCAGAGGCACACGAAATGGAACGTGATGACCCAGCCGAGCAGAGCGCCCCACCACGTTTGGGCGGGGGCACCGGCTTTCTCGCCGCGCATCTCGGCCCATCCTTTATGCACCGCCAACGCCCCGCCGTGGAGGGCGCCCCAGACCAAAAACCGGATGCTCGCGCCGTGCCAGAGGCCGCCGAGGAGCATCGTGAGGAACTGGTTGAGGTACGCGCGCACCTTCCCGTGGCGGTTGCCGCCGAGGGGGATGTAGAGGTAATCGCGCAGCCAGCTCCTGAGCGAGATGTGCCAACGGCGCCAGAACTCGGTGATGCTGGTGGATTGGTAAGGGGAATCGAAGTTGAGGGCGAGCTTGAAGCCAAGGAGGAGGGCGACGCCGATGGCGATGTCGGTGTAGCCGCTGAAATCGCAGTAAATCTGAATGGCGTAGCCGTAGGTGGCCATCAGGTTCTCGAAGCCGGTGAAGGAGAGCGGGGCGGCGAAAACGCGGTCGACGAAGTTGGCGGCGAGGTAGTCGGAGATGAGAATCTTCTTCGTCAGGCCATTGACGATGAGGAAGACGGCGCGGCCGTACTCGGCGCTTGTGAGGGCGTAGGGCTTGTAAATCTGCGGGACGAACTCGGAGGCACGCACGATGGGGCCGGCGACGAGCTGCGGGAAGAACGAGACGAAAAACGCGAAATCGAGGAAGTTCGTGACGGGCTTGAGGTCGCCGCGGTACACGTCGATGGTGTAGCTCATCGACTGAAACGTGTAGAACGAGACGCCCACGGGGAGGATAATCGTGAGCACATCGTAATGCGTGCCGAGCGAGTGGTTCGCCAGCCCCGCCAGCCAGTTCTGCGCCACATAATGCCCCCCGGTGAGGTAATTGACGGCATCGACGAAGAAGAAAGTGTACTTGAAATACGCGAGCACGCCGAGGTTAATCGCGACGGAAGCCGCAATCAGCGCCTTGCGCTTACTGGCACTCGTGGAGCGGTAGACGAGCTGGGCGGCCGTGAAATCGAAGACGGCCGTGAAGAGTAGCAGGAACAGGAACCACCCGCCGGTCTTGTAATAAAAGAACCACGAGAAGGCCATCAGAAACAGGTTCCGCGCCTTCATCGACTTATAAATCAGCGGATAAATCAGCAGTACCCCCGCGAACAGAAACCAAAACAGCGCCTGCGTGAAGAGCAGGGGCTGGTTGTCGTGGTAGAGCAGAAAGTCGCGCCAGGAGACGCCGTTTAGGGCAGACATTTAAAGGGAGTTGCTGGTGTGGGGATTTGAGGGAGATGTGGAAGGATGTAGAGGATATGGGATTGGGTTTTCTATGGCGGGCTGTATCTGGGTGTCCCCCCACCCCGGCCCTTCGGGCCACTCCTCCCCTCCGGGGCGGGGAGTTTTCACGGTTATTGTATTAGAAACGAGCACCCCGCCCCCTTGGGGGAGGGGTGCCCCGAAGGGGCGGGGTGGGGAACGCGGTTGGGCAATGCGGCTGAGCGCCCCCAACAACTCGCGTCAGCAAAGGCAAATGACAGCTCAAATTCAGCAGTTTACACTTCATCTTACTCTGATTCTCAACACATCTCTTCCACATCAAAAACTACTTCGGGTCAGTAGGAAGCGGCGTGGGCGCTACCGGCCCTTCCCCTTCCCGCAGGGCGGCGCGGAGGGCTTGGGTGAGGAGGTCGGCTTGAAGGTGATAGCCGCGGAGAGTGTAGTGGACATAGTCGCGCTGGGCGAGGCCGAGGTTGTTCCAGTCGCGGATGCTGCCGGTGCCGCCCATCAGGGAGAAGAAATCCCAGACGGCGACGCCCGCCTCGTCGGCCAGCCCGCGAATGATGCGCGTGACGGTGGCCGTGCGCGCGCCGTTCGGCCGGCCGTTTCGGAAGGTTTCGCCGGGGGTGGTGAGGAGGATGCTGGCGCGGGGGGCGGCGCGGGTCAGCTCCATAAGCAAGGTGCCGTAGGAGCGGCGGAAGGCGACAGAATCGAAGGAACCGCCGAAAATATCGTTGGTTCCGAGGGAGACGATGACCAGATCGGGTTTTAGGGCCGACACTTGCGGGCAGAGCCGTCCGCAGCGTAGGTAGGAATCTACGGTCGCGCCGTTGCCGCCCGCCACCGAATACACCACGCCGGGCTGCTCGTTGTCGAGGCTCAGGCCTTGCACGGTGAGGTGGCGCTGTTGGGGGCGCGTCTGCTTCACCTGAAACGCGACGGCCGTGACGGGCGCGCGGAGCGTCCATTCGGCAAAGCCGCCCGCGCCGTTCCGCGAGTAGCGGAGGATATTGGCGGAATCGAGCAGCGCCAGCGTGAAGCTCGCCGAATCATCGACGGGGTAGAACACCCGTACCCGCGTGAGCGGCGAGCGCGCGGCCGTGGCCCCCGTGAGCTGCACCGTGAACGTGACGCCCGGCGTGGTGGTGGTGGCCGAAAGCCCCGCCACGCCCCAGCTCGCGTGATGCGACGGAATCGCCGAGCGGTGCGGCTGCCACGCGCCGGTGGTCGTGACGCGGTAATTCCACGGATTGTTGGTGCGGGCGAGGGTGTAGGGGAACACCAGCCCACGTCCGCCCGCACCGAGACCGCCGAGGGCGGGGTCTTGCCAGAGGTCGCGGGCACGACCGGTGAGCATATCGGCTTGCAGGTGCGAATCGCCGATATGGAGGATGTGAAGCTGCCGGGCTTGGCCCGCTACGAGGGTTTCGTAAGCCGTCCGGAACCCGTGCAGGGCTTCGGGGCCGGTGGAAAACGTCTGAATGCGGTTCAGCTCCGGCCGCATGACGGCGGGCTGGAAGTCGGGCGGCAGGTTCGGGTATTGCGCCCGAAACGCCGAATCGGGCGGCGGATACGTGCGTGGCTTCTGATACGCCGCCACCGGACGGCGGTAACGCCGATGCGCTGCATAGCGCCGGTTCGTCGGGTGCCGACGGCGGGCCGTGATCGGGCGATGTCGCACCGTTTTACGCCGAGCTGATGAAGGACGGCGGGCGGCTGGTTTGCGCGATTTGCTCGTTTTGGGGTGCGACGTTTGACCCGCCGGACCGGCTACCGCCGCAAGCACGCTCGTTTCGGCCCCGAACCCGCCGATCAACAGCAACAGCAGCAGCGCCCACCCAGCGAGGAGCCGCCAGAACCGGGCGCTCATTCGGGTTCAGCGACGGCGGTCGCTGCGGTTTCGGTGCGCGCCCACGCATCGTATTCCTTGATAATCGCCTTCCAGAGCAGCTCGCCGACGATGCGGGCACCCGCGCCGGAGAAGTGCGTGTAATCGGGCTGCGCGAGGGACGGGCGCGAGGCGACCCAGCTTGGCATCGAGTTTTCGCCGCCCATCGCGCCGTACAGATCCCAGAACGCGCAGCCCGTGGCGAAGGCAGCGTTGCGCTGGGCGTCGCGCACTTTCTTCACGCTTGGGCGGGTCTGCCATTCGCCGTTTTGACGGCGACTCATATCCGAGATGCCGATAACGAGCACCGGCACGCCCGGCGCCGCCTTGCGCAGCACTGCAAGCTGGTGCTTCAGCATCCGCTCGTAATAGTTGTAGGAAGCGGCTTCGGCGGCGCCCACGTTCACGCCGAACTCCAGCACGATGAGCTTCACGCCGAGGCGCCGCACCTGCTGGCCGTAAAACGTCATATCCATCCGCCCGAACTCGGTGCAAGACGACCCGCGCAAGCTCACGTTATCGACCGCCACGCCCTGCTGACAGTCGAGGCACACGCCGAGCACGTCCGGCGACGCGCCAGCCGCGCTGAACTTGGCTTCCACCTGTTTCACCCCGGCGGGCAGCGCCACGGCGGTGATGCCGAGGGTATCGGCAGCATCGATGGTGGTGGGTTCGGTGAGGTCGGCGTTATCGGCGCGGAGCTGGAGGGTGAACGGGGCGCCGGGGTTGCGGTACAGCACCCGCGCCACTTCCGGCCGACCGGCCGCGCCGTAACCGCGCTTCGGCAGGACGTAGCGCGCCGTGGCGCCGCCACCGTGGGTGGTCTTGCGGCCGGTGGAATCGGTGCGGGTGGCGCTCGGTGGGAAACGGAAATAGGCGTCGAGCAGGCCGTATTTGAGGTGCGGCGCCTTCTTGCGCGGGCCGTACGACGCGTATTTCTTCCACGGCCCTTTCGGACGAACCTGCACCGTGAGGCGCGCCTCGTTCACTTCATCGATGGAGACCAAACCCGGTCCGCACCCGCCGAACTGCTGCTGAAAGCGTTGGCGGAGGTAGCTCGTCACGCGGTCGCCTTCGAGCTGGGAATCGCCGATGTGGAGTACCCGAATCAGGCTTTGCGTGCGCGGCAGGTTCCGCAGGTCGCGGAAGAACGACGCGAGCACTTCGGGGCGACCGGTGGGGTATTCAATCGGATAATCCAAGCGGGCGGTATCCTGACTCGGCACGGCACGGGTCGGGAGCGGACCGGGTTTCGGCAGCGCCACGCTGCTCAACTTGCCGGGGGAATGGGAGAGCGAGTCGGCGGGCACCGGGCGGGCATTCGCTACGCCCGGCACGGCAGCTGGGGCGGGCTGTTGGGCACCGGGCAAATCCACGGAATCGCCGTCGGCGAGCAGGCTGGCGCCGCCGGCTTGGTCGAGGGTATGGGCAATATCCTTGAGCGTGGGCGGCGGCGTGGGCAGCACATCCGTCGCGCCGATGACCCGTAACTGGGTGGCGGGCGTGAGCGCCGTGGCCGGAAGCGGCACCGTTCCGGCGGGGAAACAAGCGGCTAAAGCCGCCAACAAGGCTCCAATGAGCACCAACAGACCAAGCGTACGTAGCGGCGAAACCATCAGGGCAAAGGTACGGGCTGAGGGGAAGGGCCGAATCGCCGGAGGCGAAAATCAACAATATCCCGCCAGCCGATACGTGAGGTAGCCCGCGATTTCGTGAATCAGGCGGTTCCAGTTCGTGAGGGAGATTTCGGAGGGAATAAACAGCATATCGGGCGTAAGCCCCTGCGGCGTGATACTGGTAAAATCGGCCGGGAAGACATCAATCGGCACCCCCGCTTTGCGGAAGCACCCGGCCGCCCGTCGCATATGAAACGCCGACGTGACGAGCAGATAGCGCGGCGCGGCGCCTGCTGGCAACGACGGCAGCAAAGCCGCCGTCCGTACCGCGTTTTCGTGCGTATTCCGGCTTTGCTCTTCAAGGATAATCGCCGAATCCGGCACGCCGCAGCTCAGCAGCACCTGCCGCAGCTCGGCGGCTTCCGACAACCGGCTCCCAGACCCGCCGACCGACCCTGAACCGCCCGAAACGATGATGCGGGGGAACCGTCCGCGCCGGTACAGCCACACGGTATGAAGCAGACGGTCAGCGCCGAGGCCCATGTAGACGCGGTCGTGGGGCGCGCGCACCGGCTCGGTGATGCCCGTGAGGATAATGGCCGCATCGTAACGCCCGACCTGCGCGACGGGCACCGGCGGAATCTCCCACAAGCGCCACGCTTGGTTCGAGAGGAGCGGATTCGTGAGCACCAGCAGCAACGTTACCCCTAGTCGCAAACCCTGCAAGCGGCGGCGCGGCGTGCGGGCAATCAGCGCCCCGCCGAACGCCACCAGAATCCACAGCACGGGCATCAACACGAAGGCGAGAAACTTGGAAAGCAGGAAAAACACGCGGCCGGGGAAAGGAATCAGGAGCAGAATCGCCGCGACAAAGATGCGCGGCTCCCCCGCGCCGCCCGGCGCTACCTTTGATTCAGCGCCGCCTAATGTGGTGCTTCTCAACCCGTGCGGCACCTTTTTCTCGTCCATAGCAGCATTACTTACTTGGTCACGCGGCAGATTATTGCCGTCGAAAAGCTACCCGTCGCGGCCTGCGCCTACGGCCTGCTGCGGAATTTCAAGCCCGACCCGACCGACCCCATCCGCGCTCAACCGCTCCCCGACGACGTCATCGCGCCGCTCACGTGGCGCCTCTGGAACCCGCGCCAACGCATCGCCGCCTTCGACCGCGTCATCGCTGCCCTCACCGACGGCGACGACTTCACCCTCTACTGCCCCCACACCGATATGCCTGCCGCGCGGCTGCTGCTCACGCACCCCCGCTGCCGCGCGCTGCACTACGTGGAGGAAGGGACAGCATCTTACCTCAAACCCGCCGACCTGCGCGGCCATTCGGCGGGGCCGTTCAAGGCGGGCATCCGGCAATTCCTGTCGGGCGGACGGGTGCCGGAGCTGCCGTATTACCTGCCCGAACGGTTCGGGAACGCCTACGGCATCAGCCCACACAGCTTCCCCGAGCTGCCCCGGCAAGTGGTGCTGCCTCTCCCCTTCCGCCAAATTGTTATTTCCCCCGACCCGAGCGGTAGCGTCGTGCTGGTGCCCGATGCGCTCGTCGAGTTCGGTTTCGTGGCGCCGGAGCTGATGCTACACGTCCTTCACCGTCTCCTCGACGAGCTGATGGCGCGCGGCTACCGGCAGGTGCTCTACAAGCTGCACCCCGTACAAGCGCAGCGCCCGGAAAGCCGGAAATTTTACGCCGAAGAAGTCTTCGCCCCCTTCCGCGACCACTTCACCGTCCGCGAGCTACCCGGCACCACGTCCCTCGAAGACCTCGCCTTCTCGTACCCGGATGTGGCGTTTGCCGTCGTCGGCTCGTCCACGGGGTTGTATGCGGCCATTTGCGGCCGGAAAGTGTTCACGGTAGCGCCCTATCTGGGCACCCAGAATGAGAGGGCCGCCGCGATTATGGGGCGGCTTCCGAAGATATTCTTTGAGTTGACGGAGGCGGTGCCGGGGGTTTAGGGGGAGATGTGGGAGATGTGAAAGGATGTGGCCAGCTCTGTCTCAGAGATGGTGTTGATTAGCTTGTTGATGTCCACAGCGCGCCACGCGAAAGCCCGGGGTAGATTTCTGCGAAATCAACCCCGGGCTTTGGAGAAGAACCCCGTTGGGGTTCCCCCGATTGAACGCATCATACGAACCCCAACGGGGTTCTTTTCCAC
>JANNMJ010000113.1:0-24190 GCA_031397815.1 Hymenobacteraceae bacterium | reverse complement strand
CGAAACCGCCCCCCGGATTGGTAATCGCCCCGAGCCCCACCACGCCCGTGGCGCTGATTTGGAGGCCCGTCGTGCCGCCATTCCCCACCAAGCGGTTCGCGCCGAGGTTGAGGTTTTGGGTCGCGACGTGGTTACCGAGGTTATCGGCTGCCGCCGTGGTCCCGATTTGCTGCCACGCGGGCACGGCGGCGGTCCCGGCGTTGTAGTAGAACCCGATGGGCGCGGTGGTCTGGTACACGAGCAGCCCGGCGGCGGGCGCCGGAATGGCCGTGCGCTGCGCGGCGGTCAGGCGCGGAAGCAGAGCGCCTTTGTCGGAGGAAACGATTTCGAGCGCCGCCGACGCATCGGGCGCCGTCGTGCCAACGCCGAGCGACTGCGCTTCCGCCCACGGCGCAAACCCCGCCGACAGGCTCCACACGCCGATTACAAGCCAGATTCTGAGCAGCCACCGCGGCTGCCGCATCGCGAAAACGTGTGCCATAGACAAGGAAGCGAAAACCACCACAAGACTTCAATACCGACCGGCCAGACTAGGCCGCGCCGATGAGGGTCAAATGTGTTCTCCGCCGCCAAGCGGCGCCCAAAAGAGTAGGCGAATCAGGTTTTTTTGGGTGCAAAAGAGTGGATTCAGACAGATCCGGTACGTTCGCGTAGGGACGCCTATTGGCGTCCACGGGCTGAGCAGGACGCCAATAGGCGTCCCTACGCACGTATTGCGATGCTGAAAACCGCTCTGGATTCAGCTTCTAATTCCAGCGTTACCCGAGCTGCCCCAGAAGGCGCAGCAAGTCAGCGCGGTAGTTTCCGCCGATAGGCACTTCGGCTCCACCAACCGAGACGAAATCGCTCCGCAAATCGACGCTTTTGATGTGCGTGAGCTGCACGAGCGCGTTGCGCCGGACCCGCACGAAACGGTTGGGCGGCAGCTTCGTCTCCAGCTCGCGCAGGCTGATTCGAATGGTGTATTTGTGCGTCGCCGTATGGAGGTTCACGTACGTGTTATCAGCTTCGAGCCAGAGCACATCATCGTAGAAAACCTTCACCAGCCGGTAGCTGTCGCGCACGTAAAACGCCCCCGGCACCAGCGCCCCGCCATCGAAGAGGGCGGCGGTTTGGCCGCCTTGCTCGCGGGCGAAATGGGCCACCGCCAGCTCGATGGTGCGTTGCAGCAGGGCTTCGTCGTAGGGCTTGGTGAGGAACGCGAGCGGCCCGGCGGTCAGAGCGCGCTCGAAGGTGGTGCGGCTTTCGTCGGAGGTCAGGAAAATCAGCGGGACGGGGCGCACGCCGAGCAGCCGCTGCGCCAGTGCAATCCCGTCTACTTCGCCCCGCAAGTGAATATCGAGCAGGAGTAAATCGGGCTGAAGGTCGGCAAACATCGACTCGGCTTCCGCTGCCGTCGCGGCAATGCCCGTGACGTGGTACCCGAGCAGCTGCACGTAATGCTGAAGCAGGCGCGCCTGCAACAAGTTATCCTCGACGATGAGCAGGCGGAGGGTAGGCACGGGATTTCAGGGCGTTGAATAAGCACTCAAAGAAGCGACTTTACCGGTCACATCCTCGGCAACCGTAAAGCGAAATAACGTCCCCGCCCCCGGCCGACTGCTCACCGTCAGCTCGCCGCCGAGTAGGCCCGCGAAGTGCTGGCAAATCAGCAGCCCGAGGCCGGTGCCGCCTTCCCCGGCCGTGCCGTCGGTGGAGCGGTTGAGTTTTACATCGAAGAGGTGGGCGAGCTGGTCGGGGGTCATCCCGACGCCGGTATCCCGCACCGAGTATTCGAGGCGGTGCCCCGTCCCGGCGGCCACCCGCACCCACACGCTCCCGCCCGACGGCGTAAACTTGAGCGCATTGCTCACCAGATTCCGCAGCACAGCGGACAGGAGCGCTGGGTCGGCCCAAGCAGCGGGCAAATCCGGGTCGGCCTCGACGTGGAGCGTCACGCCCTTATTCTGCGCGGCCGACTGGTAGAGGTTCACAGTCGTCGTGAGCGCCTCGACGGGCGCCAGCCGAATGGGGGCGTTCCGCACCTCGTTGCTCTGCGAGAGGCTCCAGTTGAGGAGGTTATCGAGGAGGTTCCGCAGCTCTTTCGCCTGCCCCATCAGCGCATCCACGAGCGAAGTCAGCTCGGCGGGGTCGGGGTGGTCGGCGTAGTGGCGCACGAGCGGCAGCGCCTGCTGAAACGTGGCGACGGGGCCGCGCAAATCGTGCCCGATGATGCGCATCAGGCGGTCTTTAGTCGCATTCGCCCGACTAGCATTCGCTTCCGAAACTGCCAATCGCGCCCTCGACACCCGAAGCCGTCGGTAGAGGTAAAGCCCCAGAAAATGCAGTAATCCCAGCACCACCGCCACCACCAGCACCACCAGCCAGCGGGTTTGCGCCTGCTCGGCCCGCAAGCGCGCAATGCGGCGCTCCTGCTCCAGCCCCCGGATGCGCGCCTGCTGCTCCACCGTCCCCAGCGCGGCCTGCTGACGGGCCAGCTCGCGCACTTTCGTCTGGCCGCGCAGCGTGTCGATGAGCACCATCGCGCGCACCAGCGTATCGTAACCGGCGCCGCCCTGCCCCAGGTGGCGCAGGGCATCGGCCATCGTCAGAAGAGCTTCCGACTCGTACTCCGGATTCTCGATTCGGCGGGCGCCCCTCGCCACTTGCTGACTGGCGGTCAGGGTTTGCGACCATTGACGCCGCTCGTGGGTAATCTGCATCAGCACGAGCTGGGCGTACACCTCGGCTTCCGGCCCTTGCGGTTCGCGCCGGAGCTTGGTTTGGGCCAAGCGCAGAGCTTGTTGCAGGTAGCGCACGGCCGTATCGGGCGCCGTATTGCGCAGGCCGTTGCCCCAAAGGGCCAGCAGCGAAAACTCCGTCAGCGGCTCCTGCCGCCGCCGGGCAAGCGCCAGACCGCGCAAAAAATAAGGTCGCGCCTCTTTCGCCTTCCCCAATTCCAGATACGTCCCGGCCAACGACGCCAGCGCCCCGCCGTAAGAAGTCGAGAGCGAATCGAAGCGCGCGAAACTCGTTATGGCCTGTTGCATCAGCGCCGCCGAGCGGGCCAAATCTTGCTGCTGGTGGGCGTTGTTGCCGAGCTGGTAATAGCCATCGCCCAGCTCTTCGGGGTGACCTAGCTGCTTCGCGAGGCGCACGACATCGGTGGCGTACTGCTCCGATTGCACGAGGTCGGTGGCGGCCACCCAGCTCATCAGAAAGGACTTAATTGCCAGCTCATCAACTGGCAGCCGGGCGGCGCGCACCACCGCCAGCCGCTGCTCCAACACCCGCACGGCGGCCGAAACACTATCGGCCCGCACCATCCGCCCCGCCCGCTGCACACTGGCCCAAGTAGCGGCGGAAGCCGCCGACGTTGCGGACACCACCGCGCCGCCGCGCCCCACTGTCAGCAGTAGTCCAACGGTAATCAGCAGGCGCGAGAGAAATGCAGACATCGCAAGCAGAAGACGCAAGACCGGGGTTTTCTATATCAAAAGCAGCAAGCTCAGGATAGTGCAAATTGTTTCTGAACATCTCTTTGGAAAGCGCCTTCTAATCCTTCATTATTGTAAAAACTTACCCGCTCTCTCTCCATTTCCTCTCTGATGCGTATTGGTTCACCAGCCATTTTTCTGTGGCTGTTCTTGTTGCTGCTCTTGGCGGTGCCCGCCGTTGGGCAGGTGCCGCCGGGGTATCCGGCGGATACGCTGGATATTTTCCCCCGATTGAAAGCCGCCCGCGCCCTCGGCCAGACCTCTCCGGATTCTGCTGCCCGTGAGCTGCGTGCACTCATCGCCCTAAGCCGCCAAGCGCACTTGCCGCGCTGGGAAAGCCGGATTCGGTACCGACTCGGCGATTTGTTCGTCCGTGGTCAGCAGCAAGCTGAAGCTTCGGCAGAAGCGTTTGAAGTGTTGCGCCTCGCCCGCAACCCCGCCGACCCCGACCCCGCCGCCGAGATGCTTGGTCTGGTGCTGCTCGGCGATGTGTATTTCGCCAAAGCCGATTACGCGACCGCCGTCCGCTACCACCGGCAGGCGTATAATCTGGCGCTGCGCGTGGGCACGCCGAAGGAGCAGGGCCGCATGGGCGCCAGTCTGGGCAACTCGCTCAGCACGGGCGGTAAGCCGAAAGAAGCCGTCCCGCTGCTGCGGAAATCGTCGGAGCTGCTGCTCGCCGTCGGCGATACCATCACCGCCGTGAGCTGCCTGAGCGCCGAAGCCGATGCGCTGCTGGAGATTGGGCAGCTCGCCCGCGCCGAAACGACCGTGCGCGAGGCGCTGCGCTACTACGATTTCTCCATCCTGCGCGCCGACGTGATGGCGCGCTCCGGGGCACGCATCAATCTGGCGGGCATCCTCGTCAAGCGCGACCAAGCCGCTGAGGCTCTCGCCATTACGCAGGAAGTGCGGCGCACGGCCCGCGAGATTAAAAGCCCGATGCTGGCGCAATCGGCGCTTCAAGTAATGGCCGATGCCGCCATTAAGCTAGGCGATGCGAATCTGGCCTTCGTCACGGAGCGCGCCCTGAGGGGGCTGAACGATTCCATCAACTCCGACGCCGTCGGCGAGCAGATTGCGGCTCTTTCGGCCCGCTACGACGCCGAGCGCCGCGAAGCCCGCATCCACGACCTGACGCAGAAGCGCCGCATCGAGCGCCTCGCGGCCGAGCGCATCGAGGTCCGGGCGCGGTGGCTGACGGCGGCGGTAATCGCGCTGGCGTTGGCGCTCACTTTCTTCGGGTGGCTGTATCTGGCGCTGCGCCGCTCGCGGGCTAAGCTGGCGGTTTCGGAAGCGGCGGCACGGCAGCTCAACGCCACGCAAAGTCGCTTACTGAGCGTCATCGGCCACGATACGCGGGCGCCGCTGATGACGGTGGAAGTGGTGAGCCAGCTAATCGAGCAGCAAGCCGCCGCCCCCGACCCCGCCGAGCTACGCGCCATCGCGCTGGAGATGCGCGAAACCACCACCTCCGTGCGCAGCCTCCTCGACAACCTGCTCTATTGGGCGCACGGCCAGACGGGGCAGCTCGTGAACAACCCGCAGCCCGTCCGCCCGGCAACCGTGCTTGCGGAAGTGGCGCGCCTGTACGCACCCGTAGCCGCCACAAAAGGCATCGCCCTGCACACCGCCGTCTCCACGGAAGATATTCCGACCGTCTGGTCCGACCCGAATCTCCTCCAAACCGTCCTGCGGAATCTGGTGGCGAACGCCATCAAATTCACCCCCGCCAACGGGCAAGTGACGCTCCGCGCCACCCCGACATCCAACGGCGTCGCGTTCCAAGTCACCGATACCGGCCAAGGCCTCTCCGCCGACCGACTCGCGCAGCTCCTCGCCCAATCTTCGGAAGCCGAAAAAACCACTTCCACGCCCGGCACCAGCGGCGAGCAAGGCACCGGCCTCGGCCTCGCGGTGTGTCGGCAATTCGCCGCCCTCCTCGGCAACGGCCTCACCGGCGAGAGCGCCCTTGGGAAAGGCAGCACGTTTGGGCTAGTGGTGCCGGTTCGGGCTTGAACAGTGGGTTTCAGGGGAGATGCCCCACGCTGGCACGTGTCTGGCGGGGGGTTGAGGCACGGCGGTTTAGTGCGCCCAGCCACACGCGGGCGGGCACAAGGCCACGCCCCTACAAGGTTCGGTGGGTATTTGATGGGATACAGAACCGCGTTCCGACGTACCCGGCACCGTCTCGGTGCCGGAGCTGCTGATTCCAATTAGTCCTCAACCACCGGCACCGGGACGGTGCCGGGTACGTAGGAATGTGCTCAACTACCCAAACGCCTGTAGGGGCGCGGCCTTGTGCCCGCCCGCATGCGGTTGTGCTACGGTTGAATCGCCTCCTAACGGCCGTGGTTGGGTTCTCATAGCAGGCTGTATCTGCGTGTCCCCCCACCCCGGCCCTTCGGGCCACCCCTCCCCTCCCGGGCGGGGAGTTTTCACCCCCAACGCACCACCCACCCCAATTAATAATTCTTAATTATTAATTACTAATTAAAATTTAAACCCGCGCCAGCGCGGCCAGAAAATCATCCTTCCTGCGCTTGGCAACGTCAATCTGCCGACCGCTGGCTAGCTCTACGGTGCCGCCTTCGCCGCGGATGTAGCGGCGGACTTCGGTGAGGTTGATGAGCCACGAATGATGCACGCGGAAGAAGCGGTGCCCGGCGCCGGTGAGCAGGTCGTCGTACTCTTTGAGCGACCGCGACACGACCACCGGTTGCGCCCGGCCCCGCAAATGGACGAGCGTGTACGCGCCGGACGCCTCGCAGCACTCAATGTCTTCGACCCGAACCACCAGCAGACCGTCGGCGGTGGGAAGCGTGAGGCGGGTGGGCGCCGAAACCGTGGGCGCGGGCGCTGCCGTTAGGGTGGCGTAGCGGGTGGATGCGTCGGTGGGCGCGGGCGCGGTTTCGGTGGGGGGCGCGGCGGGGGCGCCGGTGGTCGACTGAGCACGACCGACGGCGGCGATCAGCTCATCGGGGTCGACGGGTTTGAGGAGATAATCGACGGCGGCGAAGCGGATGGCGCGGATGGCGTATTGGTCGTACGCGGTTACGAAAATGACGCGCAGGCGGTCGGCGGTCGGGCCGAGGGCGCGCAGGACTTCAAAGCCGCTCAGGTGCGGCATCTCGACATCGAGAAAAAGCAGCTCCGGCTCGTGCTGCCTAATCAGCGCCAAGCCTTCGATAGGGTCGGCGGTGTGCGCCACGACGGTAATCGTGGGGCAGTGCGCGGCGAGCAGGTGCATCAGGACGGCGCGGGCGGGGGCTTCGTCGTCAATAACCAAAGCACGCATCGGGCAAACGCATCGGGATAGTGGAATGCGCCCGCAAAATAGCGCCGCATCCGCGCCCCCTACGCGCCTCGCCCGACGGGTAGCCAGACTTCCACGCGGGTGCCGAGGGCGGTGCCGGTTACGGCGTCGAGCAGGTCGGTGATGCGGACGGGCGAGGCGGCTGAGCCTTCCGGATTGAGCAGCGCCAGCCGCCGCTCGGTGAGGCGCTGCCCTTTGGACGTGCGCCCGCCCCCGCCGCTTGGGCGCCGCTGCGCCGCCACCGTGCGCCCGACGCCCGTATCGTCGATTTGCGCGTGGACGGTGGTTTCATCGGGGCCGAACGTCAGGCGCAGAACCACCCGGCGCTCGTGCGGCGGGCGGGCCGCGACGCCGTGCCAAAACGCGTTCTCCAAGTACGGCTGCAAGACCATCGGCGGCACGGCGGGCTCGGCGACGAGCAAATCGGGGTCGATATCAAACACCACATCCAGCCCTTCGAGCCGCAATTGCTCGATATCGGCGTAGAGTCGCAGGGCTTCCAGCTCGGTATCGAGGGGGACGGCCGGGCGGTCGGCGCTTTCGAGCACGAGCCGCAGCAGCCTCGCAAACCGCGCCAGATAGCGCCCGGCATCGGTGGTGCGCCCCGTGAGCACCAGCTCCTGCACGGCGTTGAGGGCGTTGAAGATGAAATGCGGCTGAAGCTGCGCCCGGAGCGCCCGCAATTCCAGCTCGGCCATCTCGCGGGCGAGCCAGCCCCGATGCTCGGCGCGCTTCCGCTGAAAGCGCATGTAGGCCCACAGCGCCAGCGCCAAAATCAGCGCGCAACCGAGTCTGAACCAACCGGTTTGCCAGAACGGGAGCTGAATCCGGAACCGCACCACGGCCTCGCGCGCACTCCGCAGGCCATCGGCGTTGCGGGCACGCACGAACAGGGCGTAATCGCCGCCGGGCAAGTGCGAGAACGTGGCGACGCCATCCAAAGTGGCCGTTTGCCACGGCACCACCGTGCGCTTTTCAGCCGCTTCCACCAGCTGATACTCACACCGATTGCCCTTCGGATCGGCGAAATCGAGGGCCGCGAACCGGAACGTGAGCGTGTGCTCGTCAGCCGCGAAATCGAGGTGCTTGATGGAGTCGAGCGCCTGCGTCAGGCGCAGGTCTTTGCCGAACAGCGCCACGCCCGTGAGGGCCACGCGCGGCCGCTGACGGGTGGGCCGCTGCGCTTTTGGGTCGACGATAATCAGGCGTTTGTTGAGGCCGATGACGAACCGCCCATCCGGCAGCGGCGCGAACATCCCGTTCATATCGGTTTGCGGCAGGCCGCACGAGGTGTCGAAGACGCGGAACGGCCCGTTCGGGAACGTGGCGCGCACCAGCCCGCGCGGCGTCAGGAGCCACCAATGGCCCGCGCTGTCGGGCAGGGCGCCGTAAATGTTGTCGACGGGCATCCCGCGACCCGAGTGAAACTGCTCGAAATCATCCGTAGCGGGCCGCCACACGGAGAGGCCGTCGCGGGTGGCGATCCAGACGCGCCCGTTGGGGAGCGGCCACGTCATCCCGACGTGGTTGTGGGTGAGCGCGTGCGGATTTTTGGGGTCGGCGAGGTAGAATTTCAGCGGCCCCGACGGCCCGTCGGGCGCGCAAATCAGGCCTTCATCGGTGCCGAGCCAAACGCGACCGGCCGCGTCTTCGCTCATATTCAGAATGCACCGATTGCGGAACCGGGGAACCCGCCGGAAATGCCCCGTCCGGAAATCAGCGGGCGTTTCGAGGTACGTAATCCCGCGCATCGTGCCAATCCAGAGGCGCCCCGCGCGGTCTTCGAGGAGCGAAATCGTGCGCGTATCCGTCAGCGAAGCCGAATCAGTGACCGACGTCAGGTACTTGCGCGTCGTGCCGGTTTGCGGGTCGAACCGCACCAGCCCGCCGTACGTCGCGACCCAGAGCGCGCCGCCGTCGAGGCGGCTCCGCACCACGTCGCACATCTGCCCGGCGCGCTCGTCGGGGTCGCCGAGGGGGAGCTGCGGCCACGCCCGCTGGACGCGCAGCGTCGAATCCAAGAGCGCCAGACCGTTGCCGTACCACGTGCTGAGCCAGTATTGGCGGGCGCGGGTGAGCGGGTCGCGGTCGGGGCGCAGGCGGTAGGGGTCGAGGCGGCGGCGCTCCTCACCCACGGCTACCGTCGTGAACAGCGACCGCCCGGCATCGTGCCAGCGCAGGCCATTTGTGGTGCCCGCCCACAATCGGCCGGTGAGCGGGTCGGCGAGCAGGGTAGATACGGGGTCGAGCGGGGCGTCGTCGGGGTCGGCTCGAATCACTTCGTAATCAACCCCTTCCACCAGCTTAGCGGGCGGCAGCCCTTCTGTATCGGGGCGTTTCAGACGCAACAGGCCGCGCTCCGACGACACCCACAGCGTGCGCCGCCCGGTGGCGGGGTCGATGGTTTCGGCGGCGGCGTAGGCGATGTCGGTGGTGCCGATATTGACCATTTCCGGGTTCCACCGGTGCGTCCGGACCGTGCCGGTGAGCGTACCGGACGCATCGGTCAGGCTGACCATTCCGCCGCCCCACGCCGTCGCCCAAACGCGCCCGCCCGCATCCTGCAAAAAGCCGGTCACGGCGCGGGGCTGCTCGCCGGGGTTCGTCGGGACCACGAGCGCCGCCAACGTTTCGCCGCTGCGGCTATCGAGCACCCAAACCCGGCCGCGCGCGCCGCACCAGAAGCGTCCGGCCCGGTCTTCAAACCCGGACGCGACGAACCCGACGCTCGCCTCTTTTTCGTTCGAGAGCCTGTGCCGTCGCCACTGGTTATGGCGGGCGTCGTAGCGGTAGAGGCCGTGCGGCGCGGCGGCCCACACCACATTCGTCTTCGCCCCGACCCACACGCGGCTGTCGTAATCAAACGGCGGCGTGCGCTTATCGCCGGAAGCGGCCCGCCACGTCTGGAACACCTGCCGCGCCGGGTCCAAGCGCCCGATGCCGCCGTGCGTCCCGACCCAGAGGTAACCGGCGGCGTCCTCGCTCATCGTGATGACGATATCGTTCGGGAGCGCCGTGGAATCGTTGCGCCGATGCCGCCACGTCGTGAACGTGCGGCCATCGTAACGCGCCAGCCCATCCTCAGAACCCACCCACAGAAACCCGGCGCGGTCGAGCAGCAAGCTGCGGCTGTTCGCCGAAGGCAGCCCATCGCGCTCAATGGCCTGCCCAAATCGCAGCGTGACGGGCGGGGCTTTTGAGGTCGATTTCGAAGTCGATTTTGAAGTCGATTTCAGGGTCGATTTTGAAGTCGATTGCGCCCCCGCCCCTACCGGCCACCCGACCAGCGCGGCGCTCATAGCCACGAGGGCCAGCCCCCAGCCAGAGCGGCGCACCCCACGAAGCAGACGGGTCCAGAAAGCACGCATCGCCGACGAATTACCTGCGGAAAAATACCGCGAAGCGCCAACTCCGCAGCGAAAAGGGTGTTCAGCCCCGCCCGTCTACAAAATTGGCGCTTCGGTGAAAGGAAAGCCGGAAGGGATACCGGGCGTGTTACGGCCCGACGTTCCCCGACGCGTTGTTGATGTACGTGACGTTGGTGGCCGTCAGGTTGGCGTTGCTGGGGCGGTTGATGCCCCACGTTTCCGAGTTCCGGACGATGGAGTTGCTGATTGTCAGGCGGCCT
This sequence comes from Hymenobacteraceae bacterium, assembly GCA_031397815.1. Lineage (GTDB taxonomy): Bacteria > Bacteroidota > Bacteroidia > Cytophagales > Hymenobacteraceae > JANNMJ01. Next base: position 13,770 of record JANNMJ010000113.1, on the reverse strand, counting down.
CTATCGGCCAGCACGATGTTGCCGCGTTGGAAGAGGCCCAAATCGCCGCCCCCGGCCCCATCGACCACGCAGTGTTCCATCCGGTTGGCCGCGCTCGTCCCGACTTCCACCCCGAACCAGCTCCCGACGTTGGCGGTGAGGCCGCTGAATGTAATCGGGGCGGCGGCGGTGCCCGCCGCAATCAGGCTTCCGGTTTGGAAGCGGAGGCTGGCGCCGGGGCCGAAGAGTAGGGTCGTGCCAGCGTCAATCGTCACGTTGACGTCGCGCATCGAAAGCTCGCCCTGCACCTCGTACGGCAGGCCGAAATTGCGGAGCTGCACGGTGTTGTCGCTCGTGCCGCGCTCGTCGTAAATGGCGATGCGGTTGTTGCCGCTGCCCGTAAAGCGGTTGTTGGCGCCCACGCGGTCGAGGGCGCGCATGGCCGTCACGAGGGCGTAGTTGGGGCAATCGCGGATGCTGTTGCCGTCGAAGGCGGTCACATCGGCCTGCCAATCCAGAAAAAACCCCGATTCGGCCGAGCTTTCGACCCGCGTATTGTTGATGCGGGCCTTCCCTTCGACGATGACGCCAAACTTGCCGACCCCGAAAAGCGAGCGGTAATCCTTGCTCCCCGCATACCGGACTTTGCAGAAATCCATCCGGTTCACCGCGCTGGTGCTGACGAAGTTGATGCCCGGCCACGCGCCGCGCATCCGCAGCTCGCTCTCGAAAATGATGGGCTGCGCGGCGGTTCCTACGGCTGAGATGGCCCCCGTGCTGTTGGTGTAAATACCCGCATCGGAGTTCTGGAAATTGATCCGGACACCGGGCGCAATGGTCAGCACACCGCCTCTGACGTTCACTTCCGTTTTCACGATGTAGTCGTACTTCGACGAGTCAGGCTCCACGTTCGCCCACGTCGTGTTGGTGGTGATATCGCCGTCGGTGATGATGACCGTTTTGTCGCTCGTGCTTGGGGTGGTGGGTTTCGGATCGTCGTCTTTGTCTTTCTTACACGACGTGGCCGCCAGCCCGAGCAGGCTAAAGCTCAGGAGCAGCGTGAGAGGGTGGAAGGTGCGCGTCATAGGAAAACGGGCGATAAAGCCCCAAAAAAGAAGGAATGCCGGTGGCGGTTTAACACGAAAAACACCTTCTGCCCGAGCCACGGCGTCAGCCAGTCTCTGATTCAGAAGGTGTTACAAAAATCTTCCGCCGCCTTACCCGCTGAAAGCGCCAATTCACCAGCGGCGACTATCGCAGCATCAGCGGGCCACAATAGCAGATAGCTGGAAATCCGAGTGCTATAACGACGGGGTCTATCCTGTCTCTCCTCTGAAGTGCCCTCAAGTGACAGCGCAAGAGCGTCCCTGAGTAATCCAAGGACGCCCTTGACCCGACTCAGAGCATCCCCGACTCATCCAAGGAGTGCCTCGGACACGACTCAGAGTGGCCGGGAATCATCCATGGACGCTCTGGACACGACCCAGAGTGGCCGGGAATCATCCAAGGAGTGCCTCGGACACGACCCAGAGTGGCCGGGAATCGACCCAGAGTGGCCGGGAATAATTCCCGGCCACTCTAGGTACCGACCCAGAGCGGCCGGGAATCATCCATGAACGCCTCGGACACGACTCAGAGTGGCCTTGACTCATCCATGAACGCCTCGGACGCGACCCAGAGTGGCCTTGAATCAACCGGGGAAGCTTCTGTGACTCAACCGGGGAAGCATCCCTGATTCAACTGGGAATGTCCTTGTCTCAGCCGGGGACGGCCGCTGCGGCGTGATTTCACTACCACGAAAACGCGGTTAGTCCCCGTGGGGCCGTCGTTCACATCCATGGCGGTTGGGGCGGGTTGCGGGGGGCGATGGGTCCGACAGAATTTTGTCTCTGAAACCACCTCAAACCCTCTGATTATGTTGCATTTCGTCTCCTTCTTTCGGCAAGCAGCTCGGCCATGCGCGGCGTTGCTGGCGTTTGGGTTTGCGCTGCTGACCGGCCCGGCCGCTGTGGCACAAACACCTATCACGCTTACGGCGGCCGGGTACAACATCACCCCGGCGCGGGTCAATAACTGGCAGCGGGTAAGTCCGGCACCGGGGGCGTTGCCGCGCTTGGTGGCGGGGCCGAATCAGCAGTGGGATTACCGCGCCCTTCAGCCGATGGGGGCGCCGTACACGCGCACTTTTTCGGCGCCGGTGGCCAATCCGGCTTATCCGCTCGCCACGCTGGGGCGGGGGTATTCAGTGGCGCTCGGGCCGCTCCAGATTATAGGCGAACAGTATAATGGGTTCACGAGCGACGGGTTCGTCGAGTTCGGTTCGGCGTTGGATGAGCAGGCGTTCAGCCTCAGCTCATTCACCGGCACCCCGACCGATTCGCTCGCATTTCCGGCGCAAAACCTCATCAACACGCCGCCGCTGATATTGCAGGAGCTACCGAGTACGGCGGGCAGCACGCAGAACCAGTTTCGGCGGCTGACTACGGAGTTCCGCATCACCGTTGGCTTGTTCGGCCTCAACCGCGTGCCGGGGCGTTATGTGCAGCGGTTCACGCACATCGATTCGGTGATTGCGTGGGGCACGGTGCGCGTGCCGGTAGCGGGGCAAGCGGGTGGCTCGGCGCCGATTCCGGTGCTGCTGCGGCGCTCGTACGTCACGCAGCAAGACTCGTTTTACTTGGCGGGGCAACCGGCGCCCGCGGCGCTGCTCGGGGCGTTGGGCCTGATGCAGGGCAGCAGCAGCCGAACGGTTTACGATTCGTTTCTGCGCGATTCTTCGCCTCAGGCCGTCGCGCAGGTGTCGTACACCAACGCGGGCCGTACGCAGGCGGAAATCTTCGTGAGCGCGGAAGCCAGCTTGCCTCTGCGCGCCCCTACCCTGCTCACCGACGCCGAAGCCGCCCTCTGGCCCAACCCCGCGCCCGCCGGGCAAACCGTGCGGATTGAAGTAGCGGGCGGCCTCAGCCAACCCACACCCGCCACCCTACACAACGCCCTCGGCCGCACCGTCCTGACGACCGCTTTACGCCCCGGCACCACCGCCCTGCCGCTGCCCGCCACCCTGGCCCCCGGCACCTACCTGCTCACGGCCACCCTACCCGACGGCCGCCTGCTGCGCCGCCGCGTGGGGGTAGAATAACAGTAACCGTAACCCGGGAAAACCGCCCCCGGCCGCGTCCGTTTCGTACCGCCCGTCGCACCACTGCGCAGGGGGACGAAGCGGACGCTTTGCGGTAATTTTCCGCTCCTGATGCCACGTCTTCTCCGCCTCTTTCTTGCGCTGCTGATACCGCTGCTGATGCTGCCACCGGCGACCTCGCCCGTAGCCGTCGCTGCCGAGTATTCGCCTGAATCTTCGCCTGCTTCTTCCCCAAAAACTCCCCCCCAAGCTTCGCCTGAAACACCGGCCAAACCAGCGCCCAAACCAGCACCCGACACCCCCGCCGCCGAGCGCCCTATCTGGCTGATGCTGCGGCAAGCGGATAACGCCGTGAGCCGCGCCGATTACCCCACCGCCACCCGGCTGGCCCACCGCGCGCTGCGGGCCTCGCGGCGCTTGGGTTCGGCGACGGAGACCGAGCTGATGGGGTTGCGATTGCTGACGGGCGTGGCGTTCAGCCGCAGCGCCCCGGCCGAGGCGACTCCGTACGCGCGTCAGGCACTGGCGGTCGCGCAGCAGCTGGGGGATTCGGCTCACCTCATTACGGCTTACGATAACCTCGGCAACTGCCTGAGCGAGAGTGGCCATCACCGTGAAGCCGACCAGTGGCTTCAGCGCTCGCGGGCGGGTTATCAGCGTCTCGGCGATTACGGGCACGAGTCGATTGCGCTCGTCAATCTGGCTGTCAATGAGCTGTATCAGCACCATTTGCCGCCCGCCCGCGCTTACATCGAAGCGGCGCTGCTGGCCGCCCGGCGCGGCGGCGACTCAACGGACGTCGCGAATGCGCTGACATCGCGGGGGCGGATTCGGGCGGAACAGGGCGAAGGCGCCGCCGGTATCGCCGATGCCGAGCGGGCGTTACGACTGGCGCAGGCCAGCGGCTTAACGGAAATGGTGCAGTACGTCCGCAACACCCTGCCCGAAGTGTACGAGCAGGCCGGACGCCCGCACGACGCCCTCGTCGCGGAGCGCCTGAAAACCGCCCTCAACGACAGCGTCAACTCGCGGGAAGTGCAGCGGCAGCTAGCCGACCTCGCCACCCGCTACCGCGTGGAGCAGCGCGAAGCGCGGATTCGGGAGTTATCGCAAGCGAAAAAGCTGGCGGAGCTGCGCGTGTGGCTGCTGCTCAGTGGGTTAGGACTGGGGCTGGCGGGCGCCGCCGTGTTCGGTCGGCAGTACCGCCGCCTGCGCCGAACGCAGCAAGAGCTGGCCGCCGCCACGCGCACCAAAGACCGGCTGTACTCGGTGGTGGCGCACGATTTACGGTCGCCGATTGCGTCGTTTCCGGGCTTGCTCGACCTTTTGCGCCGCTACCGCGACCGTTCGGCGACCCACGATTTCGACGGCTTGCTCACCGAGATGCGCGATGCGAGCGAGCAGGTCGCGCGCTTGCTCGAAAACCTGTTGCAGTGGGCCGCCGGGCAGCACGGCGAGCTAACCGTTCGGCCGGAACCCCTGCTCCTGCGCGACGTGCTCACCGAAGTAGCCGCCCTCTACGCGCCCACCGCCGAGGCCACCGGCAAGCATCTGCAACTGACCCTGTCCGCCGAAACCGCCCCGCTCAGCGCCCACGCCGACCGGCAAATGACGCGCGCAATCGTCCGGAACCTCACCGACAACGCCCTCAAGTACCTGCCCGTCGGCGGCACGGTGCAGCTGCGGGCCGCCGACGCGCCGATGGGCATGGTACAAATCATCGTCAGCGACGACGGCCCCGGCCTGACCGGCGCCCAACTCGCCGCCTACGCGGGAGCCGCCGACCCGGCGAGCGCCGCTACCACGGCCACGGTGCGCGGCACCGGTTTGGGCCTGCCCCTGTGCCGGTTGCTGGCCGAGCGGCAGGGCGGAAAGCTGCATCTGACCTCAGCGCCCGGTCAGGGGCTGACGGCGATCGTGACGCTGCCCGCGAGCTGATACCTGCCGCGCCGCCGCGCTAAGTTTGCCGCTCCGCCCCGCCACGGGCGACGGCCAAACCCTGCGCGATGACGCCTATCAAGATTTTACTCGTCGAAGACGAAGTCCTTCATCAGCGGCTGCTGCGGGAGCTGCTGGTCGAGGAGCTGGGGTATGAGCTGATTGGACCAGCCGCCACGGCCGCCGAAGCCCTGCGGCTGTTCAGCGCCCAACCCCCTGATGTGGCCCTGCTCGACATTCAGCTCGCGGGCCAACCCGACGGCATCGGGCTGGCGGCGCAGCTACTCGCCGAACGGCGGCTGCCGGTGGTGTTTCTTTCGTCGATGACCGACCCGGAGACCTTTCAGCGCGCCCGCGCCGTGGGGCCGGCGGCCTATCTCACCAAACCCACCGACGCCGCCACCCTGGAGCGCACGCTGGAGCTGGCGTTTCACAATTTCGCCACCGCCCGCGAAGCGCAGCCCGGCGAGGTGGAGCCGCCGCCCGTGGCGGTAGGCACGCAGGTGCTCCTGCCGGGCGCCTGTTTCGTGCGCGACCGGGGCCGCCTCATCAAAGTCCCCTACTCCGAAATCCGCTGGCTCGCCGCCGACGACCGCTACACCGACCTGCACCTCGGCGCCGGTGGGACGCGGAAGCTCTCGGTACGGCTTGCGCTCCGCGAGCTGGCCGCGCAGCTTCCCGTCGACCAATTCGTGCAGATTCAGCGGTCGTATCTGGTCAATGCCGATTTTATCGAGCAGCTCGACCCCGCCACCGAGGAAGTCGTGGTCGATGGCTGCCGACTGCCGCTCGGCCGCGCTTACCGCGAAGCCTTGTTGGCCCGCCTGAAAGTGCTGTAAGCGGGCGGGAGCGCCGCACAGGTTTAGGGCATACCGATGAACCGCGCAATGGATTCGCTACCGCACGGATTGGTGACGGTACACCTCAGCGTGACGCCCCCGATAATGGCGCTGTTGCCCCGAATCAGCGTTACCGTCCGGCCGGTGGTGTTGCCGAGGGTCACGTTCAGGCCGGTGGTATTCGGCGTGATCGACCACGAATAGGTCGAGTTGTAGTTATCGGGCGGATTCGGGTTGCTGGGGTTATCGATCACGCTATAGACCGCCTGCGACAGACGACTCAGCGTGGTAGGACCGGAGAAGGCAGAGGGGCGAGTCGGCGGGTTCAGGGAAACGTTTTGCGCTTTGATGGTCACGCCGCACGCATTCATGGCCCGCACCGTGAACGAGGCGCTTGTGCGGGTAGGCGACATGTTGATCACCGCCGTGTTGCGCGCCGACGAGACGATCTGCGTGCCCGGCCCCGCTTGCCAGAAATAATTGAGGACGTAGGGGTCGTCGGGCAGCGAGAACGTGACGTTGGTGGTGCCCGCGCAGAAAGCGCGGTCCGGGGTGATGGGGCCGATAATCGGCGTCTCCAGCACGACCGGCAGCGTGCTCGGAACCGAGTTGCCGCAAACCGCGCTCACGGCGCTGATGCCGATGCTGGTATTAGCGAGCGAATCGATCCGAATCGCAAACCGAATGGCCGTTGAAGACGGAAGCGTGCGCATCAGGGTAAGCCACGGCGGAAGCTGCACGTCGTACCCGATGGCTCCGACCACCGGCGCGACGCTGAAGATTTGCACGCTGCCCACCGCAGCACCGCAAAGCACACTCGCCACCGGGCCGGTAATAGGGCCGATGACCAGCGGCGCCGCCGTGTTCACGGTGCAGACGTTGCTGTAATACACCGAGCCGCACGGATTCAGCTCCACCCGCCGAAACCGCGTGTTGACGGTGATCGGGGCCGACGGGTCATACGTGAGGCCGGTGGCGCCGGGGATGTTGGTCCAGGTAGTGCCGCCGTCGGTGGATTGCTGCCAAGCATACGTCCACGGGCTGAGGCCGCCGCCCGGCGCCAGCGTAGACGTGATGGGCGGCGGGTCGGCGGTGGTGCAGATGGTGCCGAGCGTGGCGACGATGCTGCCGGGCGTGGTGACGGGGTCGCAGTTACCGGTGTTGCAGTAGTTGCGCCAGCGGCCGTTGTTGAAGCTTTCGAGGCAGTCGGCGGTGGTGTTGTAGATGGTGAGGCCCTCAGCGGGCGCCGCGATGGCGTCGCGCTGAGCAGCCGTCATGCGCGCGGCGGCAGGAAGCCTTTGGTGGTCGAAGCCACGTCGAGCTGGGCGGAAGTGGCGGGCGCGAGCGTGCCAATCCCGACTTGCCCGCTCCCCGTCCAGCGCAGCGCCGAGGTGGGCGCCGCCGTGGTGCCGCCGCCGAGCACCCCACCGCCCACGCCGTAAAGCGCCGGGCCGTTGAGGGCAGTGCCGAGCCACGTCGGGCGGTATTCGAGCTGATGATCCAGATCGGTTGCGGCGCGCAGCCGAAGCGGGAAATTGTTGAGCGTAAGAGCGCGGGAAGCCGTGTGCGAGCCGAGATTATCGGCGGCTTTGAGCTTGTCGGGGATGTAGAGCCACGCGCCACCGAAGGCGTACCAAAGCCCCACCCGCCCGTTCTTCTGAAAAACCATCAGCCCATCGGGCGGCGCCAAAATCGCGACGCGCTGCACCGAATCGAGGCGCGGAATGAGCAGGCCTTTGTTGGCCGCGCTCAGGTCGAGGACGGCCTTGGCATTAGGGCTGGTGGTGCCGATACCGACCTGCCCGACCGCCAGCATAGGCGCCAACAGCAGCCCAGCGACGTACAGCAGCCGGACGAATCGGGGGAGAAAAGGAAACATCATGAGCGCGGCGATGAGAAGTTGCGGATGGCCCACAGAACGGGGCGCACCCAAACGTATCATCCGCTTTCGCCCATCGGCGGGTCCGCAGGAACGAACGGCCTAAAAACGTATATGAGTGGTCAGAAAAGCCCCAAACGGACCGCCTCGCCCCTACCGCAACGGCGCCAAACGCCCGAGTACCTCGTCGCGGTGCGAGCGGGCGAGCGGCAGCGCGTGCGCCCCGAGGTGGAGCGTGCTGGTCTGCGGATCGTACGTCTCGATGCGGGCCACCTGCACCACATAGGTGCGGTGAATCCGGGCGAACTGGTCGGCAGGAAGGCGTTCCTCTAGCTCCCGCAGGCTCGTCCGAATCGTGAACTTGCGGCTGGTGGTGTGCAGATGCGTGTACGACGCATCGGCCTCAATAACCAGCAGCTCCGCGAACGGAATCTTGACGAACTGCTTCGTCGGCTCGCGCACGAAAACGCCGCCGAGCAGCACGGCGCCGTCGGTGAGGGCGCCGTCGGGCAGGCCGAGCGCCAGCGCGAAATGCTGCAACGCCAGCGCAATGCTGTGCCCGAGCAGCAGCCCGTTATACGGCTTCCCCAGAAACGCAAACGGCCCCACGCGCCGGGCGCGCTCAAAGGTGTCGGCGTCGGGGAAGGCGGTGAGGAAGATGAGCGGCACCGGCCGCCGCGCAATCAGCTCGTGGCCGAGGGCGATGCCGTCGCGGGAGCCCGCCAGCGATACGTCGAGCAAGACCAGATCGGGCTGCTCTTCGTCGAAGCGCCGCAGGGCGTCGTCGGCGGTTGGGGCCACGCCGACCACCTCGTAACCCAAGCTGCGCAGAGTCAGGCGGGCGGCCTGCTGCTGCGCAGGGTCATCTTCCACGACGAGAATACGAATGGCGGCTCCGGACATAGCATTCAAATGTAGCGTCCAGACGTACACCGGGCGTATTACCCCACGCTCGTCACCCGAAACCAGAACCGAGACCCCTGCCCCGGCGTCGATTCGGCCCGCAGCTCCCCGCCGAGCAGCTGCACGAACCGGGCGCTCAGCGGCAGCCCGAGGCCCGTGCCCGGCTCCCCGGCCGTGCCGACGGTGGAGGCGGCCCGGTCGGCTTGAAAAAACTGCGCAAGCCGCTCCAGCGCGACACCGACGCCCGTATCCGTCACGGTAAACTCGACGACCGTTTGGGCGTCCTCTTCCACTGACTCAGCCGTCAGGCGCACCGTCCCGCCCGACGGCGTAAACTTGAGCGCATTGCCGACGAGGTTCCGCAGAACAGTCGCCAGCAAATCGACGTCGGCCCAGACCATTAGGTCGGGCGGCGCTTCGTAAGTCAGGTGAATATTTTTGAGCTGCGCGGCGGGCGCATACAAGCTACCAATGCTCTCCACGATCAGCTCCGCCGAGAGCCGAACCGGCTGATTCACAAGTTGCCCGCTCCGCGTCCGCGTCCACTGAAACAGGTTATCAACCAGCCCGCCGAGCTGCTGCGCGCCCGCATCAAGGTTCCGAATCAGCTCGTGGGCATCGGTCAAATCGGGCTGCCTGACCACCTCGTGCAGCAGCGGCGTGAGCTGCTGAAAGCTCGCGATGGGGCCGCGCAGGTCGTGCCCGATGATATGCATCAGCTGGTCTTTGGTCTGATTGGCCACCCGCAAGGCGGTTTCAGAAGTCTGAAGGCGGCGCCGCGACCGGATCAGCAGCCCCACCAGCCCGCCGCCCAACAGCAGCAACAGCAGCAAGCTGCCCGCCGCGAGGCCGTAAGTGCGGGTGCGCGCTTCCTGCCGCTCGGCCCGCAACCGGCTAATGCGCCGCTGCTGCTCCAGATCGCGAATTCGGTCGCGCTGCTGCGCCACATCGAACCGCACCTGCTGCTTGGCAATCACCGCGTGCAGGGCTTGCCCGGAGACGGTATCGTGCAGAATCACGTACTGCGCCAGCGTCTCGTACGCCTTCCGCGACTGCCCCAGCCGGTGGTAAATCAGCGCCTGCACCTGCATGTTAGTGGCTTCCAGCTCGGGATCCTCGGTTTCGCGCGCCAGCTTCAGCGCCTCCTGAATGATCGGCAGAGCGGCGTTGGGGTCAGTAATGGCTTTTTCTTCGCTCAAGTGCCCGAGTGCCGCCGATTGAGAGGTCTGGTCGTCGAGTTTTTTCCCCAGCGTCAGCGCTCGCTGCCACGTCGCGACGGCCGAATCGGTGTGCCCTTCTTCCTTCTGCAACGTCCCCAGATTAATCAGCAGCGTCGCTTCCAGCCACGGGTGCTTAAACTTCCCCACCAGCGCCGCCGCCTGCCGGACGGGCCGCGCCGCCTTGGCCGTTTGATGCGTATTGAGGTAATTGGTGCCGGTATTGTTGAGCACCAACGCCTGCCCGACCACCACCGGCGGATCGCAGGACGCGTAAATGCCCCGTGCCTGCTCGTAATAAACCAACGCCCTATCCACCTCATCGAGGGCGCCCATCACATTGCCGAGGCCGAGGTAGGCGTTGCCTAATAGCTCGCACTGGTTGGTGCGTTTGGCGCCAACCACCAGCTCCTCGAAATAGCGTTGGGCAGCCATCAGGTCGCCGCCCGCGTAGCACGCCGCCGCCAGATTGTTGAGCAGGCGCGTCTCGCCGACCGGGTACTTGATGCGGCGCGCCAACGCCCACCCTTGCTCGCCGTAGCGGCGGGCGGCGGGCAAATCCTTGCGCATCATCAGGCGGAGCAGCAGGTTATAATGCCAAACGCGCATCGTATCCGGCTCGCCCGGCAGCCGCAGGCGAGCCAGCAGCGAATCAACAACCCGATCCCGGGGAGAAGCAGACGAAACCGCCGCCGATTGCGCCCAAGCCCGGCCCTGACCGAGCATCAACACCCCCCAAAGCAAAGCGACACGAGACAGGTTTCGCATGAAAAATGGCGCGACGGAAAACCAAATATTATCCTAAACACGCGAATCCGCAAATTGCTTAGGCTTGGTAAGTCGCCTGACGCTCAGTCCCTTGCTATTCGTCTGCTGAGGTTGATAGCCGGGTGTTATCGCAAGCCACCCAACGCCGGTCAATCCACCGGGACGATTCGTGCCGAACCCGCGTCAATCCAAATTCCCCCGAACCACGCACCAGCTACTTCTTACGCCGCAGCCGCACATCGAACGCCACTTCGAACGTGTCGCCGATAGCTTGGTCGCCGAGGCCGGAGAAGAAGCCGGGGGAGTTATAAGTGATGCCGAAAACCGTCCGGTTGACCTGCGCCGTGCCGCGCAGGCGAAGGCCGTCGGGGGTCGGCTCCACGGTGACGGGGATTTTAATTGGTTTTCTGACGCCCTTTATCGTGAGGAATCCGGTGGCCGAATCGGCCCGAAAAGCCGTCAGCTCGAAGGTGGCGGTCGGGTAGCGTTCTACATCGAAAAAGTCGGCGTTCCGCAAGTGCGCGCCCAAATCTTCGTTTTCAGCGGCGAGGGTTTTCATCGCCACTACCACCTTCGCGGTGCGCGGCGTGCGGCCCGCCGCATCAGCGCCCACCGTGCCCGATTGGAGCTGCACGGTGCCCGTCGGCGCATACGAGCCAACAGCAGCGTGCCCCGTCCACCGCAACCGACTAGCGGGCACATCGGCCGTAAAAACTGGCGCAGTCTGCGCAAAAGCGGGCAAGCTGAGAATACTCAAGCTCAAACCCAGAAAAAATGATTTCATCCGAAAAAGTCAATTAAATGCCGTAAAGAATTTCTCAGCGAACCTCTGCGAGAACTTGCTAGGAGAGGGTTCCGCAGAGGTTCGCAGAAGGGGGAGTTGGCTACTTCTTCAAGCCCTCGGTCTCCACCAGCCCGATGCCTTTATAAAGCTGACCCGTGCGCGGGTCGCGCGCCAGCACAAACCACAGCGCATCGCCGGGGTACACGCGGTCGGCTGACTCAGCAAAGCGGTCGTTTTCGGCGAACGTGTACGCCTGCCCGGCCCGCAGCTTCCCGCCGGGGCACTGAAAGAAAGTGGCGAACTCCGCCGGGGTCTGGACGATATTCTTCTGCCACCCCGCCGCACTATACCAGATGAACGACCCCGCCTCGACGATCTCCAGATCACTGATTTCCGCCCGCACCGTCGTGGTATGGTGCCAGATGAACTGCCCCGGTTTCTGCGGATTCGGCACCGGGTAAACCGGCGTCGGCGTGTGAAACAGCGTCAGCCCCGTTGGGATGCCGCGCAGATGCTCGGGCAGCAAACGGGTGTGGTCGGCCCAAGCCACGGGAGCTTGGGTTTGGGTCTGAGTTTGGTTTTGACCCTGAGTCTGCACCTGCGCCCGGCCGTCAAAAGCCACCGCCGAAGTCAGCAACAAGCCACCAAAAAGAGAGAAGCACCGCATCGAAAAGGGAGCGTCGGCGGAAGTAAAACCGACGGGGCAAAGGTCCCCGCCTTGCCTATCCGCCCGCGCCCCAAATCGCGCTCCGGGACGTCCCAAATCGTGATTCGGTACGTCTTACGCCCCAAAAAGCCCTTTTTCGTATGGTGGCACGGCCGCGCCGTTCAGCCCCGCTCAGTCAACTTTCATTGACTGGCCCTCCCCCACTCGCTCGGTGCCACGCCCGTCGCCTCCTTGAAAACCCGGTTGAACGTGGTCTTCGAATTGAAGCCCGACTCCAGCGCAATCCCCAGCAGCGAGAGGCGCGCCAGCGTATCTGGGTCGGCGAGCAGCCGCTGCACTTCCGCCACCCGCAGCCCGTTCACCACATCGGCGAAAGGTTGGCCGTAACCGGCGTTGATGGTACTCGAAATCAGACGCGGCGCGAGGCCGGTATGCGCCGCCAGCTCCGCGAGCGTAAGCGTCGGATTCAGGAAAAGCCGCTCCGTTTCAAGCGCCCGCTGAACCTGCGCCAACGCCGCCGGGTCAAAGGTGCGGGCCACTGTTGGCGTTGGCTCCGGGGTCGATTCTAGTGCTGGTTCTGAGGTTGATTCCGACGTTGATTCCAGAGTCGATTCTTCCTTTGAAGCCGCCGCCATTAGCGGCACTTCCTGCGCATCGTCGGCCACTTCTCCTTCCGAAAAATGCACCGCCTGCATATCTGCTTGCCGCAGCCCGCCCGCGCCGAGCAGCAGCAGCGCCCCGCCGAGCAGCCACGTCGAGTAATCGTAGGCGTAGTACCGCCCGAAACCTTCGCGCAGCACCACTTCTACCAGCCATTGTCCGCAAACCGCTGCCACGAGCCACAGCACCACCCGCAACCACCGCAACCGCAGGGCGCTCAGCTCCGAAAAATTATTCGGCAGCCACTGCGCATACCGCCGCAATAGCCGCAAGCTCAGCCCCAAATACATCACCAGCGACACCCACGTCCCGATAAACTCCACGCGGTAAGTGAACGGCTGATGCACCGTTTCCCAGAACCAAGCGCGTGTGGGGTAACTCTGGAATCGCAGCCACCAGTAAAGCCCACCCTGCAACGCCACGGGCAATAAATGCCAAGCCTCGGCTCGCCACCGCCACCGGAAACCGTCGTTCGTCAGCGCCCGCACATACCACCACAGCAACGGCCCAAACGCCAGCGAATAATAAATGGGCGAGAAATAGAGATCCGGGTTCTGCTGATACAGCTCGCCCACCCGCCCCAACGCATCCAGCTCCCACAGCGCCACCGCCAGCAACAGCAGCGCCAGCAGCCGATTCGGCAAGCGATTGGCGGGCGCCGCCAGCAGCAGCGCCGCCGCAAACAGCGCCTGCGCCACCACCACCAGCAGCAGAATAACCGGAAGCGTAAGCGGTATCGTCATCACAACCATAAAGGTAGAAGCGCCTCCCAAAGCCGCTCCCACCCCGCCGAAGCGAAGAAGGGAACCGGTCTGCGAGAGACGCTTCTGACTTATTCAGGACTTACGCACTCAAGTTGAGAGCGAAGGGATTGGCGAATTTTTCAACACGCTTACGAGATAATCGGACCATATTTTCTGACTTGTCCGGTAAATGGTTTGGCCCGTTTTTCGGGCAAACTCTCGCAGGGTCATCCAAGCTAAGTAGCAGCAAGACA
>JANNMJ010000085.1:0-13823 GCA_031397815.1 Hymenobacteraceae bacterium | reverse complement strand
GGCGGCAGCCACCAGCCGGGTCCGTCGGGCGCGCTCCCGGTGAAGGCGACGGACGCGCCGTCGATGTAGCGCTGCACGGAGTCGCGCTGGGCGGCCGTCCCGCAGCACGGCAACCTCCACGGCACCGCCGTCATCGTAGTAGACATCCTTCGCGCTACCTCAGTAATGGTCACAGCGCTGGCGCACGGCGTAGCGCGCATCATCCCCGTAGCGGAGCTAGAAGAATGCCGCGCATTGGGCGTTGACTACGGCCACTTAACCGCCGCCGAGCGCGACGGCCGTCAGGCCGAAGGCTTCGACCTCGGCAACTCCCCGTTCTCGTATCAGAACGAAGCCGTGCGCGGCCGCACCCTCGCGATGACCACCACCAACGGCACCCTCGCCATCCGGCGGGCACTCGACCAAGGTGCCGAGCACTTGTGCGCGGGCGCTTTCCTGAACCTGAGCGCCGTGGCGGCGTGGGCGCAAGCGCACGGCGGACCGGTGCTGGTGGTGTGCGCGGGCTGGAAAGGCGCTTTCAATCTGGAAGACACGATGTTTGCTGGAGCGCTCGTGCAGGCATTAGCCCCGGTGGGTTTCGAAACTGCTTCGGATGCAGCCATTGCGGCGCGCCATCTTTGGGCTGCGGCTCAAGCTGACCCGTATGCGTTTCTGCAAGAATCGTCGCACGTTCAGCGTTTAGCGCGCCTGAGCGAGGATTTGCGGCGCGATGTGGCGTTCTGCCTCACGCCCGACCAATACGCCGTCGTGCCCGAGTGGCGCGGGGATGGGTTGGTGATTTGAGGGGGTAAAAGAGGGCACGCATCAATCGTGACCTCACGAACGAATCAATCCCCGTTTGCTCGGCACTTTGGCCGAACAAACGGGGATTGATTTTTTCATTGACACCGGGTAGCCAAAAATTCTGCTTACCCTGATTCATTAAACGTTGAAGCGGAAGTGCATAATATCGCCGTCCTGCACGACGTATTCTTTGCCTTCCACGGCCATTTTGCCAGCTTCTTTGATTTTTGGCTCCGAGCGGTATTGCTGGTAATCAGCAAGCTTGATGACTTCGGCGCGAATGAAGCCTTTTTCGAAATCGGAGTGGATGACGCCGGCCGCAGCGGGCGCCTTATCTCCGCGATGCACCGTCCAGGCGCGGACTTCTTTGACGCCCGCCGTGAAGTAAGTGATGAGGTTGAGGATATCGTAAGATGCCCGAATCAGGCGGTTCAGGCCGGATTCTTTCAGCCCGTATTCGGCCAAAAACATCTCTTTCTCCTCTGGCTCTTCCATCTCGGCGATTTGCTCTTCGATAGCGGCGCACATCGCTACTACCTGCGCGTTCTCCGGCGCAACGTGCGCTTTCAGGGCTTCGAGCCACGCGTTGCCCGTCGTGATGCTTGCCTCATCTACGTTGGCGGCGTAAATCACCGGTTTGGCGGTGAGCAGGAGCAGGTCGGCGACGGCCTCTTTGTCTTCTTCGGTGAGGTGCAGCTCCAGGGAGCGGGCGTTTTTGCCTTCTTCGAGGTGCTCCTTGTAGCGCACGAGAGAGGCTAGCTCTTTCTTAGCCTTCGCATCGCCGTTTTTGGCGGTGCGCTCGGTCTTGGAAATCTTTTTGTCGACCAGCTCCAAATCCTTGAGCTGCAATTCGGTGTCGATGATTTCCTTGTCGCTCACCGGGTCAACTTTCCCCGAAACGTGGACGATGTTCGGGTCATCGAAGCAGCGCACGACGTGGATGATGGCATCGACCTCGCGGATGTTAGCGAGGAATTTATTCCCCAATCCTTCCCCCTGCGAAGCCCCTTTCACGAGACCAGCGATATCGACGAACTCGACAATCGTGGGCACCACGCGCTCGGGGTTCACGATTTCCTCCAGAATCTTCAACCGTTCGTCGGGGACGGTGATGATGCCCACGTTCGGCTCGATGGTGCAGAACGGGTAGTTAGCCGATTCGGCTTTGGCGTTGGAGAGCGAGTTGAAAAGCGTGGATTTGCCGACGTTCGGCAGCCCCACGATTCCGCAGCGAAGACCCATTTTTCGATTGTTGGGGCCGGTTTGAGGCCGACCCGACGGTTAAGTAGAAAGCTAAAACAAGAAACGGGGCCGCACCGGTTGGCACGGCCCCGCTTCGGGGCGTAAAGGTACGAACGAGGGCTACGGAAACTTCGGGAACTGCTCGAAGTTGGGGTCGCGCCGCTCAATGAAGGCGTTGCGGCCCTCTTTGGCCTCGTCTGAGAGGTAGTAAAGCAGGGTAGCATTACCGGCCAGCTCCTGAATCCCGGCCTGCCCATCCAACTCGGCATTGAACGCCGACTTGAGCATCCGCAGCGACAGCGGGCTTTTGGCGAGCATCTTCCGGCACCACGCCACGGTGGTTTCCTCCAGCTTCTCCAATGGCACCACTTTGTTGACGAGGCCCATATCCAAGGCTTCCTGCGCGTCGTACTGGTCGCAGAGGAACCAGATTTCACGGGCCTTCTTCTGCCCGACGCACCGCGCCAGATAAGACGCCCCAAAGCCGCCGTCGAAAGACCCGACTTTCGGCCCCGTCTGCCCAAAACGGGCGTTTTCGGCGGCAATGCTCAGGTCGCAGACGACGTGTAGGACGTGCCCGCCGCCAATCGCCCAGCCCGCCACCATCGCCACCACGGGCTTCGGGATGGAGCGGATGAGCTTCTGCAAGTCGAGCACGTTGAGGCGCGGCACGGTATCCTGCCCGACGTAGCCGCCGTGGCCGCGCACGCTTTGGTCGCCGCCGGAGCAGAAGGCTTTGCCGCCCTCGCCGGTGAGGATGATGACGCCGATATCCGTCCGCTCGCGGCAGATATACATCGCCTCAATCATCTCCTGCACCGTCAGTGGCGTGAAGGCGTTATGGACGTGCGGCCGGTTAATGCTGATTTTGGCGATTCCTTCCGCATACGTGAAAAGAATCTCCTTGAACTCCTTGATAGGTTGCCAGTCGAGGACTGAATTCATGGGGTTAAAAATTAGATCAAATTCGTGCCTAAATTCGTGTAATTCGTGGGAAATTCATCTCCCACGAATTACAGAGATTTTAACACGAATTTTATGAAAAAGCTTGCTTGACGGCGGCGCGGTATTGCTCAAAGAACGCCGCGTTCACCTTAGAGTCGGTTTGGATTTCGAGGACGCCGCCCGCGCCTTCCGGCCCGAAGAAAACCGGTAGCGCGGCTTCAAGTTTCGCCATCGAATCAACGGGGAAGTAGGGGAGATGGAAATCGCGACACAGATTCTCGGCCGTAAGCTGTTGGCGGGTCTCGAAGAACTCGTCCAGCTCCGGCTGCTGCCGGGGGCCATCGATGATACGGAAGATGCCGCCGCCGTGGTTGTTGAGCAGCACCACGCGCAGGTTCGGCGTGGGGTAATTGTGCCAGAACGCGTTACGGTCGTAGAAAAACGCCACATCACCCGTGAGGAGCACGACTTGCTTCTCCGGCTCCGCCAGCGCGTAACCGACGGCTGTGGAAGTGCAGCCATCAATGCCGCTGGTGCCTCGGTTGGCGCAGACTTCGACGCCTGCTGGTATGCCTAGAATGTTGGCGTAGCGCACCGCCATTGAGTTGGCGAGGTGGAGTGACTTCTCCGCTAGCGAAGAACCAGAGCCTACTAGTACGCTGCTTAGGGCTTGAAATTCCGTCCAATTCGATTGAGGGAAGCTTTCGAACCAGTTCGTCAAAAATGACTTGGCCTTTTGGTCAGCAGTCTGCCAAGCTTGTCCCAAAGGCGAAGGTGGGCGAGTTGGGATTGAGACTTTCGATTTACGACTGCTTGAAGGCATTCCTTCAAGATAGCGCAAGCAGTCTGCGACTCCTACGCGAAAAATATGCGTCAATGTGCCGAACACGTCAGCTGTCGGGCCAGAATGTTCCTGTAAATGCCAATGCTGCGCTGGTGGATATTTGCGCAGATATTGTTTCAGCGCTTTGGAAATGATTGATTTTCCGAAGGTGATCAATAGGCGCGGTCGTAAGCTTTCTAAAAATTCAGTGTTTGTGCTGCTTAGGAAAATATCTTGATGGGTAATTGAAGATGCAATGTCGGAAGCATTTCCAATGGTGTCGCTGATGATCGTTGCCTTAGTTGCAGTCGCGAAATCTTGTAAAATAGGGCTGAGCGAAGCGGATTGCTGTTGACCAACCACGACAAGCGCGTTTTCTAGCAATTCGTACAACGGCTCTTTCTCGCCCATTTCCTCCCACCACACAGTCGATAACGGTTCTATCGAATCCCGAATCACCCGCACCTCCTCAAACTCCACTTCACCCGTCGGATACAACGGTTCCCGCAACGGGATGTTGACGTGGACCGGCCCGGGCGGATATGCTTTCGCCAGATTTATCGCCTCGTTCATCAGGCGGTTGGCGTGCCATTTGGCGTCCGGGTGGGTGGTGTCGGTGGGGAAGGTGTAGCTGCACTTTACGTGCGGGCCGTAAAGGCCGTTTTGCCGGATGGTCTGGCCGTCGAGCTGGTCGATCCACTCGGGGGGGCGGTCGGCGGTGAGGATGAGGAGCGGGACTTGCTGGTAAAATGCCTCCGCTACGGCCGGGGCGTAGTTGAGGCCCGCCGTGCCGCTGGTGCAGACCAACACTGTCGGCACGCGCCGCGCCTGCGCGATGCCGAGGCCGATGAACGCCGCCGCCCGCTCATCAGGCACCACGCGAACATTCGTCTGCGGGTGGCGCGAGAACGCCAGCGTCAGGGGCGCGCACCGGGAGCCGGGCGAGAGGACGACTTCCGTCAGGCCGTGCGCCGCGCAGAGGGCGGCAATGTTGTAGATAGCTTGGTGCGGGTTCGGCTGATTCACGGCGCAAAGGTCGGGCAGGGGATCGCAGATTGAACGGATGGGGGGATTTCGCAGATTGTGTAGTGCTGCTGCGGGGCGGAGAACTGGGGCACTGGCAACTGGCGGAGGGGTTTCCACCGGGCGCTTCACCTCACAACAACTCACCTCAGCTTTCTCCCGCCCCGGAAGCTGCCCGATAAATCGGGTCCGTTACGAACACATGCGGCACCGTGACCCCAAACAGAAACGTCAGAATCACGAACGACAGCGGATATTGAAACGCCGCCCGACTGTTGAGCCACCACAGCGCGCCGCCCAAACAGAAAGCCAGTAACGTAATGGGCAGCGCGGCGGAGTAAAACCGCCGCACCTTATGGTCAACGGCGCCGGGGAATAATTGCCGACTAAACAGCGCGATGGAATCTGGCGAGTGCCAGATGCCGAAGTAAACGGCGAACGCGAAAAGCAGGTCGGTGTGGGCGAAGAGCAGGCGGAGAATCAGCAAGCTGACAAGCCGCGCCGGAACATCAGCCGACGGCAGCAGCTCGGCGGCGACAGCGACGCCTAGCAGCGCCGCCGCCACCGCGATGTACGGCAGCGCCGACGCCGGTAAGTAGGTCAGGTACGCCATTCCGGCGTGGAACTCGGGCGTGGCCGGAAGGTAGGCGCCAAGCGCCTGCACGTTCGGAGCGAGCAGACTGCCGAGCAACACGGCGCCGTAACCGAACCCGAGCGCCAGTCGGAGTCGCGCTTTCGCAGGGGTATCGGCTGGTGCGGTGGGGCTGGTTGGAATGTCGGCGTGACCGTTGGCCGACAGCTCGCCTTGGCCGAAATGAAACGCCGTGAGCACCAGAAAAGCGCTCATTCCGAGGAACGGAAAAAGCAACATCAGGCTGATGCCAATGGCTACCACGCCGCCATAAATGCAAAACCGCTGAACCGCCGACCAGCGCGGCCTCATCAGCGCGAGTAGCTGCAAGTCGTTGGAGCCGTGCGGCACCCCCACGCACACCAAGCTGAGCAGCAGCGCCAGCCAACCAATCGCGCTCGAAGCGGGCAGCAGCGCCCAAATGCCGCCGAGCGCCGCCGTCAGCAGCACTTGCACTACGATTGGCGCTGGGAGCGAGCGGTGCTGAAAGAGGCGGGATAAGGTGGTCATAGCGTCAATCGATTCAAGGAGTAAAAGACAAAATTTCCTGTCACTGCTCGACCAGAAAATGCATACCACTGCACTCTTTATCGACGACTTAATCGACCGAAAAAAGTAGTAATCTCTCGAATAAAATCTCCTAAAAGATCCCTATTATTTAGGCAGAAACCTCTGGTCAGCACGCTGTAACCCAAGCGCCTGACTTTTCGCGCGCCAAAGACGGCAGCAGACCCGCCGTTAGCTCCTGTTCAGCAGAGCAGCGGCGCGGCAGTGAAACCGAAAACTCGGTCTTTAGTTAACACCTCGTCATTTTCTGAACGCCTGTCGATATCGACACCGGGATGACCTTGGCGAGCTTCTCCAACAATGCCGGTTTCGATGCCGATACTGCCGCCGCGTATCCTACCGAAGTAATCAAGCAACAGCGCAGCGCCATTACGGCCCTGAAGCCTGACGACGACCGCGTCGAGGATGTGTTTGCCATGTGAATGCATCGGGCCATATGCGGTTTTAACGGCTGCCTACGAATAGATTACCGGCCGCTCTGATCTCGCTCAATCAAACGTTGAAGTCGGCGTAAACTTTTTACGCTTTGTCCGGTGCGGGCTCGCAATCACAGCACTCCGTTCTCTCTCTCCGTCTCTATCATCACATTTCGATGGTTTTAACTTGTGTCATCACCGACGATGACCCTTTCAGTCGCGCCGTGCTGGAGCGTCATATTGCCAATACCCCGGATTTGAAGCTGGTTAACTCCTTCTCGGAAGGGCTCTCGCTGCTTGAATTTCTTCGGACCCGGCCCAAAGTAGACATCCTGTTTCTCGATGTGCGCATGCCGCACCTCACAGGGATTGAAATCATCCGTTTGTTGGCGGAAGAGGCGCCAGCGGTCATCCTGACCACTTCTTGTACCGAATACGCGCTGGAGGCGTTCGAACTGCGGGTGCTCGATTATCTGGTGAAACCGATTGAGTATCCCCGGTTTTCGCGCGCTGTGGAGCGGGCGAGGGGGCTGCGTCTGCCGACGCCAAGCGCCGCACCCTCACCCGAGGTACGCGAAGAATCGTTATTTCTCAAATCGAGTGGGCGGCTGCTGCGGGTGGCGTACAGCGAGATTCTGTACTTCGAGGCCGTCAATTATCAAACGGTAGTCGTGACCGCCAACCGGCAGTTTTCGGCGAGCCTGCTGCTGCGCGAGGTAGAAAAGCGGGTGCCGCCCAGCCAATTCGTGCGCATTCACCGGACGTATATGGTCAACCGGCTACAAATCGAGGCCGTGGAGGATAACGTGGTCGTGATGACCGGCGGGCGCCGCATCCCGATTGGTCGCACGTATCACGCTGATTTTCTGGCTAGCTTGGTTTAATTTATCTCAAGTTTTGGAGTCATAATCTAGGGCGCCTCTCAACGCTTCAAACCCCTTCAACAACAGAAGGATTGGCAGAAGCCTGATATGCCACCTGCCACTGGTGCAGCTCCTGAAGCAACGTTTGCAGCTCGCCGATGGTGTAGTCGCGGATGTCGGCCCATTGCGGATTTGTGGCGGAAATCTTCTCCAGCTCTTTCAGGCCGTAAAGGGCTTCGTGCGCGTCTAAGACGCGCGCGGCGGGAATCAGCCGGTGCGCGATGGCAGCCACTTCGGCGTGATCGGCTGGAGTGGTGAGGGCTAGTCGCGTCAGCAGGGCAGGGGTAGTGGCGGAAAACTCCTCAATCAGCCGCGCCGCGAACGCTTGGTCATCTGTGCAGATGCGCATGAGGGTCGTGGGGAACTGCGAAAGCGTGGGGGTTTCAGATGCCTCATTTTGGTAACCTACTGTCTCGGGCGAATGGGTATCGAAGCGGGTCACCATAAGTTGAAGGAGCCGCAGCAGCTCGGCTTCCTCGAAGGGTTTGGTGAGACAGCCGTTCATACCGGCGGCCATATACCGCTCGGTATCCGACGGGAACGCGTTCGCCGTCAGGGCGAGAATCGGGGTGGTGGCACGTTGACGGTCGGGCAAAGCCCGAATGGCGGCGGTTGCTTCGAGGCCATTCATCTCGGGGAGTTGAATGTCCATCAGAATCACATCGAAGGGCTGCGTCGTGGCTTTTTCCACGGCTTCGGTGCCGGTGTGCGCTTCCGTGACGAGGGCACCGTACGAGAGCAGAATCATCCGCGCCAACAAGCGGTTGATCGAGTGATCCTCAACCAGCAGCACGCGCAGCCCGGCGAGCCAGATCTCGCTGTGATCAGCCGATGGGACCGTGGTCGCGACATTCGGCACCAGCGGCGCTTCTGGGGTGGTGCGCGGAAATGTGAGCGTGAAACCAAACGTGGTGCCCACTTCCGGCTCGCTGCTCAATATCAAGCGCCCGCCAAGCTGTCCCACCAGTCGCTCGCTGATAGCCAGCCCCAGCCCGGTGCCGCCGAACCGCAGCGCCGTATCGGGGGTGGCTTGCTTGAACTCGTCGAACACTTTTTCCTGCTGTTCCAGCGGAATGCCAATGCCCGAATCGTGCACCAGAAACGTGACGGTGAGCGTGGTATCGGTCATTCCTGAGAGCTTGCCTTGCAGCGTCACACCACCGCGCTCGGTAAACTTGACGGCGTTACTGAGCAGGTTGGTCAGAATCTGACGCAGGCGTTTCGGGTCGCCAATGACGCCAATTTCCTCCTCGGAGAGCGGGTGAATGGTGAAATCGATCCCCTTCTCGGCGGCCCGCAGCAGGAGCGGCTCGGCGGTTTCGCGCACTACGGCGCACAGATCGAACGGCATTTGCGCCAGCTCCACTTCCCCGGACGAGATTTTCGCCATATCGAGCACGTCATTGAGCAGCTCCAGCAGCGAGCGTCCGGCCGTGCGGATGAGGCTCACATATTGCTGCTGTTGCACCGTGAGGGCCGTTTTTTCGAGCAGGCCCGCCATTCCCAGCACGCCGTTCAGCGGCGTCCGGATTTCGTGACTCATACTCGCCAGAAAGTTTTGGCGGGCGAGGGCGGCGTTTTCGGCAGCGATTTTAGCTTTTTTCAGAGCACGCTCCGCGAGCACGCGCGCCGTGATGTCTTGCGCGTAACCGATGATGTAAGGGCCTTCGGCGGCTTCTTCTACCAAAATATTGTGGTAGAGCAAGTAACGCGGCGGCGCTTCGTGGAGCGGCTGCATCTTCATCACGCCTTTCGCCTCGTGGTGCGCCTTGATGTGTTTCAGATACTTCGCCACGCCATAGCTCACTTCGGCAGGAAGCATGTTGACGAGATATTCGTCGATTAGCTCGTGCATCTCACATCCCAGCAGATGCGCTACGGCTGGGTTCACCGTCAGCACACGGCCGCTCAGGTCGTGGGTGCAAATGAGCGCCTGCGAGTAATGCATCAGGTTGCGGTACTGCTTCTCGGAGCGTTCCAGCGTGAGCTGCGCCACCCGAATCGGCGTGATATCCATCCCGTAACCGATGATCATGAGGGGCTGACCGGCTTCATCGAAGACCGGGCGAGCGAACCGGGTCAGGTACTTCTTGCCGCCGTTGGCGGGGTAAGTGGCTTCCTCGCTCCAGCTGACCTGCTGTTTCGTGGCCAACGCCTGCCGAAGCAACGCCTGCCGGTGCTGCGCGACCATCATCGGCCGTTTCCGCCGGGCGAAATACTCCAGATCGTCGCGCCCGATCATCCAACGCCGCACGTCGGGGTCGGTTACGGCCTGCGGGTTCACGTAACGGTAGCGTAGGTCGGGGTCGATGACGACCACATCGGCGGGCAGATGCGAGAGAATCGCTTCGTAAAAGACCTTCTGACGCTGGTTTTCGGCAACAGCCGCGTGGCGCGCCGTCGTTTCGATGACGTGAATACTCGCGTGGTCGTCCTTGCGGAACGGCGTGACGTAGACTTCAAAAGCGCGCTCCAGAAGCGTGAAATCATAGCGCTGCGCGATTTCATCGGCGCTATTGGCAGCCAATACATCTTTGCTGAACTGCCGAATCGCAAGGAGGTCGGCTTTCGAGAACGACCGTAACAGCCGCTCCGCCGCCGCGTTGCGGTACACCACTCGGCCGCTGAGCGTGGTGCGGAAAATGGGGTTCGGGTTGTGCGCCGATAAGTGCGCCACCTTGGCCAGCTCGCGCCGGGCACGGTCTTCGGCTGTTACATCGCGGTACGTGATGAGCCAGCCTCCGTCGTCAAGAACGACCACATCGCGCGCGACGACCCGGCCGCAGCGCAACTCAAACCGTTGATTGAGTACATCTTGCCGGGTGCCGGTGATGGCAAACCCAGCCATAGAAAGTGCGTCCGGGGCTACGAACAGCGGCAGAATCCGATGGTACCACTCCTGCGTCGCCAGCCCCACGACCGGCGTATCAGTCGGCAAGCCGAACAGCCGGAAATACGGTGCGTTGGCGAACGAGATGCGGTCCTGCGGGTCGATGATCAGAATCGCCGACGGGAACTTGTGTAGTAGTTGTTCAGTCATCGAAGACAGATAAGACAGGGTGCCAGCGGGCTACACGCCAGCTCAGCCTCAGTGCGGAGGCTGGTTCAGGGGAAAACGGCGGAAGGAGGAGATGGTAGGGTGCGGCAGAACCGGATAAAACCCGGCATTGCCCTCAAGTCAGGTGGAAAGGCAACAACAATACCAATTTATTGACGCTGAATACCGCCTCGCTCTCCCGGAATATGACCGCCGCAGATAACCGAAGCACATAACGAAACATCGAAAGGAAAACCGGAACTTTGCCCCGCGACCCGGCCTTGCCAATCAAATGAGCCTTCTTGTTTCTGAAGGCTATCTTGATTAGTTTTACGTTGTGAAAAAGCCGTCCGCCCGTCCGACCCGTTCTGCCCAGCAAGCCCCCCGTCCAGCGGCCACGCCGATGACTGAAACTCCTGATAACCTGCCTTTTCTGCCCCCTCTCTCCGCCGACGACAGCGGCGGTACCGCCCACGAGCCAATGGCGCCCGATGCTGTCGCGGCGCCCGACTTGGTGGCGGAAGAGGAAGAGATGATTCACGACATTGTGCCCGTCAGCGGCCTCTATCAGAACTATTTCCTCGATTATGCCTCGTATGTGATTCTGGAGCGCGCGGTGCCAGCCATTGAAGATGGCCTGAAACCGGTGCAGCGGCGCATCATGCACGCGATGAAGGAGATGGACGACGGTCGCTTTAACAAAGTGGCTAACGTCATTGGGCAAACGATGCAGTATCACCCGCACGGCGACGCCTCTATCGGCGACGCGATGGTGAATCTGGGTCAGAAAGATCTGCTCATCGAGACCCAGGGGAACTGGGGCGACGTGCGCACCGGCGACGGTGCCGCCGCTCCGCGTTACATCGAGGCTCGCCTCTCGAAATTCGCCCTCGACGTTGTGTTTTCGCCCCGCATCACCACGTGGTCGGCGTCGTATGATGGGCGCAAGCTGGAGCCGGTGACGCTCCCCGTGAAATTCCCGCTGCTGCTCGCGCAGGGCGTCGAGGGCATTGCGGTGGGCCTGAGCACTAAGGTGATGCCGCACAACTTCAAGGAGCTGTGCCGCGCCAGTATCGATGTGCTGCGCGGCAAGCCGATTCAGCTGCTGCCCGATTTCCCGACCGGCGGTCTCTGCGACCCCGCCAACTACAACAACGGCCAGCGTGGCGGGCGCCTCCGCCTCCGCGCCACCATCGAGAAGACCGACAAGACGTACCTCACGATCCGCGATATTCCGTACGGCACCACCACTACGAGCCTCATGGAGAGCATCGTGAAGGCGAGCGAGGCGGGGAAAATCAAGGTGAAGAAGGTGGTCGATAACACCGCCGCGAACGTCGAGATTCAGGTGCAATTGCCGCCCGGCGTGTCGCCCGACGTCACGATTGATGCGCTGTACGCGTTCACCGACTGCGAAATCTCCATCTCGCCGAACACCTGCGTCATCATCGAGGGGAAGCCGCGCTTTATGCCGGTGGAAGAGATTCTGATTCAGTCGACGGCGAACACGAAGGAGCTGCTGCGCCGCGAGCTGGAGATTCGGCAGGGCGATCTGGAAGCCCGCTGGCACGCGGCGTCATTGGAGCGCATCTTCATCGAGAAGCGGATTTACCGCGATATCGAGGACTGCGAGACGTGGGAAGCCATCTTGCAGACCATCGAGAAAGGCCTGCGCAAGCACGTCCGCGAGCCGCACGAGAAGCCCAAAACCAACGATCAGCGCCTCGTGCTGCGCCGCCGGATGGAGCTGCCCGACGACCTCGCCCGGCTCACCGAAATCAAAATCAAGCGCATCTCGCGCTACGACGCCGCCAAAGCCGACGAGCTACTCCGGCAGCTCGAAGCCGATCTGGCGGAAGTCGCCGACCACTTGGCGAACCTCACGCGTTACGCCGTTTCGTACTTCGAGCGGCTGCTGAAAACCTACGGCAACGGCCGCGACCGCAAAACCGAGCTACGGAGCTTCGAGACGATTACTGCCCAAAAAGTGGCCGTCGCGAACGAAAAGCTCTACGTCAACCGCGCCGATGGCTTCGTCGGTATCGGCCTGAAAAAGGACGAGTACGTCGGCGATTGCTCCACTCTGGACGAAATCATCGCCTTTAAAGCCGATGGCTCGTTCACTGTCACGAAGGTGGCTGACAAGACGTTCGTCGGGAAGGACATCATCCACGTCGAGGTCTTCAACCGCAACGACGACCGCCGCACGTACAACCTCATGTACGTCGACGGGAAATCCGGAGTGGCGATGGCGAAACGCTTCGCCGTCACGGGCATCACGCGCGATAAGCAGTACGACCTCACCAAGGGCACCAAAGGCTCGAAAGTGCTCTATCTCACCTCGAACCCGAACGCCGAAAGCGAGGTGGTGCGCGTGCTGTTGCACCCGAGTGTGACGGCCCGGCACAAGGAATTCGACTTCGATTTCGCAGAGCTGACCATCAAAGGGAAGGGTGCGGGCGGCAACATCGCCACCAAATACCGCGTCAAGCAGGTGAAGCTGCTGCGGAAAGGCGAGAGCACGCTCGGCGGGCGCGCCATTGCGTTCGACGAAGTCACGGGGCGCCTCAACACCGAGGGCCACGGCCGCCTGCTCGGCTACTTCAACACCGACGATACGGTGCTCGTGGTCTACAAAGACGGCTCGTATGAGCAAACGACGTTCGATTTGGCGAACCACTACGACGTGCCGCAAATCGTGATTCTGCGGAAGTTCGACCCCGAAACCGTCATCACCACGCTCCATTTCGACCCCGACAAGAAGGAGCATTTCGTGAAGCGGTTCCGCATCGAAACCCTCAGCGTCGGCCGCCGCTTCACGTTCATTTCAGAGGAAAAGGGCGCCAAAGCCGTCATCATCTCAGCGCAAGCCGAGCCGCTCGTGAAGCTCACGGTGCAGAAAGAAGCTCGCGGGCCAAAAGAAACCCTCGCCCTCAACCTCGCCGATTTCACCGATGTGAAAGGCTGGAAAGCCCAAGGCCGCACCTTGAATTACTTCAAAGTCCACGACGCCGTCCTGACGTCCCCCGAACGCTCCGACGACGATGAGGTCGAGGAAGCCCCCGCGCCCCCCGCGCCGAAGCTGAAGCTCCCGCCCGCCACCAAATCAGCCGCCGGTCCGCCGCCGCCCCTTCCGAGTGAAGTGCGCCCGAAAGCGGCTCGCTCAACCGCCGCCGCCGTAGCTGCCCCTGAAGACGGCGTGCCCGTCGGGAGTGAGGTGGAGCTGGACGTGAAGCCTCGGCAGACGAAGCTGTTTGAGTAGGAGAGGAGAGTAGGTCAAGTCCTTTTAAATTTTGGAAGCCCGGGATTGATTTCAACGAAATCAGGCCCGGGCTTCCATCATTTAACCACCTTCAGTATCCATTCAGTAACCCTTTCAGAGTTGACGCGGGGCTCTGCCCCGTGTCGGCTATTCGCAGGCGTCTCGCCTGCC
>JANNMJ010000065.1:0-5632 GCA_031397815.1 Hymenobacteraceae bacterium | reverse complement strand
GTTGATGTGGGTGCCGCCGCCCTCGAACACCGGGATGGCGATCCGCACCTACTCCGCCCACTCCACCTGCTCGGGCTTCGCATAAAACAACCCCTCAATCGCCTCCTCAAAGTTCTTCGTCACAATCTTCCGCTTCACTTTCAACGACGGCGTCAGCTCGCCTGATTCGATTGTCCAGAGGCGGGGGAGAAGGGCGGTTTTCTTGACCTGCTCCCACGTAGCGGCGGTGGCGTTGTAGCGCTCGACGGCCTTCTCGACTTCTGCAAGCAGCTTCGGCTCCTTCACCACTTGCTCATTCGAGGTGAACGTGATACCGTTCTTCGGGCACCAGTCTTTCAGGTTCTCGAACGACGGCACCACCAGTGCGGCGGCGTATTTGCGGCCGTCGCCGACCACCATCACCTGCTCGATGAGCGGGTGCTCTTTGAGCGAGTTCTCGATTTTCTGCGGCGCCACGTACTTGCCTTGGCTCGTCTTGAACATCTCCTTCTTGCGGTCGGTGATTTTCAGGAATTTGCCGTCCACGAACTCGCCGATATCGCCGGTATGGAACCAGCCGTCCGCGTCGATGGCCTCGGCGGTTTGGTCGGGCAGGTTGTAGTAACCCTTCATCACGGAGCGCGAGCGGGTCAGAATCTCGCCATCAGCGGCAATTTTCACCTCGATATCATCGACCACCGGCCCCGTCGTGCCAATGACGTTGTTCGCCGCATCAAAGCGGTTCACCGAAATCACCGGCGACGTTTCCGTCAGCCCATACCCCTCCATCACCCGCACGCCCGCCGCCGAGAACAGCCGCGCCAGCCGGGGCTGCAAGGCGCCGCCGCCGGTCACCACAATCTTGATTTTACCTCCCAGCGCCTCCTGCCATTTGCTGAACACGAGTTTCCGCGCCAGCCCGAGCTGCAAGTCGTAGAGCGCGCCCGGCGTGTGCTGGTTATCGAAGCGGTTGCCCAAGCGCATCGCCCAATCGAAGAGGGTGCGCTTGATACCCGTCAGCTCGGCGCCTTTTGCCTCGATGCGGTCGTAGATTTTCTCCAGCAGGCGCGGCACCGTCGTGAAGACCTGCGGCTGCACTTCCTTCAGATTTCCGCCGATTGCCTCGATGGATTCGGCGTAATAAATACTCACGCCGCGCATCAGGTACAGGTAGCTCACCATCCGCTCGAAGATGTGCGCGAGCGGCAGGAAGCTGAGGGCACGGTCGCCGGAATCGAGCGGAATCGCTGATTCACACGATTTGTAGTTCGAGACGAGGTTGTCGTGCGTGAGCATCACGCCCTTTGGCGTGCCCGTGGTGCCGGACGTGTAAATGAGCGTCAGGAGATCATCCGGAGTGACTCCGGCTTTGCGGCGCTCCAGCTCCTCAGGGTTCGGGTTGGCCTTGCCGTCGTCGAGCAGCTCCTGAAACAGCGGCAGCCCGGCGACCTTCTCAAACGTGTAGACTTTCAGATCGGAGCCACCAGCTTCGCGCAGCTTTCCGGCGATTTCTTCTGTGGAAGCAATCGCCACTTTCACGCCCGCATCACGCAGAATGTGCCGGTAATCGTCGACGGTGATCGTCGGGTACATCGGCACCGTGGTGGCGCCGGTTTGTTGGATACCGAAGTCGGAAATAATCCATTCCGGCCGCGACAGCGACACAATCGCCACCTTATCGCGCGCCTGCACGCCGATGCGCAACAGGCCGTACGACAGCGCGTTTGCCCGGTCGATGACCTCCTGCGTACTCCACTTATGCCAAGTAAATCCTTCTTTCCACGCCAGACAATCGGGCTTCGGATACGTGGCGAGCTGGAAGGGCAAAATGTCGAAGGCGCGCGTGACATTCATATCGAAAGGAGCGAAAAGGCGAAAAAATTGTCCTCTTAACGAGGTTTGGTTGCGAAATGTACTTCGCAGGCGCCGTCTTCTACGCATCCGGCGCTCTAATGGCCGGTTTGACGCCTACCCATTGCGTCGGCACAAATCGGTTCTACGCCTCGCCCCCCCCGCACTGTCTGTGGTCTGATTTTGACGCCAATGAATCTGGCCCTGCTCTTCGAGCTGCCTAGCACACTGACGTTCGAGCCAGATACGCCCCCGCCCGACGCGCAATGTCGAGCGGGGGGTTAGTTTAATGCATAGCTATCGGCTACTCCACTACTAACCGGCGCGTTTCGGTGCGGGCGGCCGTCTTGATGCGAAACAGGTAGATGCCGGGAGGCAAGTTTCTCAGATCCAATACCCATTCGTTAGGCTGCTCGGCGGTGGCCATACGCTGCCAATGACGTACGGTCTGCCCGGTCATATTGCACAGCGATAGCGTAACCGAGCCTGCGTAAGTGTCGGCAAACGTAACGGTAACCGTGGTGCTGGCCGGATTGGGCGCCAACCGTAACCGCGTCAATTCATCAAGCTTAGTCTGTCGGGCGGTCAGTTGAGCCTTCTGCTTACCGTATTGTTCCGCCAGATACTCCGCCGCCGTTTGGCGATGCGCGCCCCGACCAGCCGCCTGTGGCACGTGGCACGTTTCAATGGCGTGGAGGTACTCCATCACCGACAGGGAGCTATCGCGGAAACGCTGGGTCTTGTCCAGAAAGCACTGCCAGTAGTCGTATGTCGATTGGGTGAGCGGCGTATTAAGCGGCGCAGCGGCGGCCAATGCTTCCTGCGCGCCGAGTAGGTCGCCGGCAGCGTAGGCCGCTAGGGTCTTATCAAGACGCAGGTAGAATTCCGGATTCGTCAGTGCCGTATCAGCATCCGCCCGCAAGATCTGTTGATCCATTATGCTGGTGAGCAACTGATGATGACTCCAAGTCATTTGGGTGCTGTCTTTGGTAAGCCCGGCGTAAAGATTCAGCAGCTCGCGGTAGGCTTCTTTGAGGATGCGTTGCTCGTCGGCGGTAGTATCGGCCAACGGATGTTGCAGCAATTCGGCCAGTTTTTCCATCGCTGCCAGGTCATTACCGTTGATGGAGTCGTACTTACGCTCGCCGGCGATTACCTGGCGCACCAACAGGTGCAACGAGTCGGTGGCCGCGAACGAGCTGCTGACAGGTTCGCAGGTCGGGCAATGGGCCAGTTTCTCATTCAGCCAGCAGGGAATGGCGGGCGCGCCATTGGGCAGCGATACCGCGCACGGATCAACGTTACAAAGCGTCGGGCCGGCGGGTTGGTTATCCAGCAGATTTACCGGCGCCAGACTACCACGTGCAATCGCGATCAACTGTACATCGAGCCAGTTGGTGCTGACAGGCGGGCGGCTATTTACGTTCCAGTAGTTACCGGCTGCGGGCAACGTGTAGGTGTAATTGGATGGAATCCGAATAGGCACCACCACGGAGCCTCGGATGCCCGAAGTGGTGGGGTCGCGGCCGATGATGTTATTATTGCCATTGTCGAGCAGGAGACCCGTGGTGCTGTTCAGCTCAATGCTCGCCGACAACCCCGGCGCGCCGTTGCGGCTGATACTGAACCCCTTCTTTTGGCTTAGGTCGAGGGTGCCTCCATTGATGGTCAGGCCATAGCCTTTGTTGTCGTAAATGGCCCCGCAATGAGCCTGCAACGTGCCAAGCGACGAGAACACCAAACCTCGCATGTTGTGGTGCAGCTGTGGCCCATCAAGTAATAAGTTCACGCCCGCGCCGCCGACAAAATCAACCGCACTGTGATAGCCGCTGATCGTGCAGCCTTTCAGGGTGCTCTGCGGAAATTGGGCGGCCTCCATCTGCCAGCCTACTTCCGTATCCTGAGAGTTTCCCAAGAACGTACAATTGACGAGCGTAGCACCTTTACCAACTGTTTTCAGACCAATGCGGCAATCTTGAAACGACAGATTCTCAAACCATCCCGCCACGCCGTTGCAGAAATCGAGTACGGCGGACAGACCAATGTCGCCCCCGATAAATTCGCTATTCTGGATGGTTTCGCGGCCGCAACCAAACACGACCACGCTGCCGTACCGGCCACCAGCGGCTGCCGGCTGCTTCTCGAAGCGCGCGTTGACCAGCCGAACCGTAGAGGCTGCGGCACTGATAGACGCGTTGGCGCCCATTTCCACGGTCCCGTTTTCAATGGTAAACTGAAAATCGCCCCAGTAGGTGGGCGTGATGTGCGAATCCGGCGCCACCACCGCGATGCGTTGCATAGGGTTGGAGCCGCTCAGGATAAACCGCGAGGTGCCGTCGGTGATGCCGAGGTTATTGTCGCCACCGCCGTTGGCGGGCGTCCAGTCGGGCAGGTCGAAATAGACGTAGCCGTTTCCCGTGGGCTGGAACGTGGTATTTGCCGCGATGACGAACTCGCCCTGCAACGTCAGGCGCGAATCTTTATCGTGCAGCGCAAGCTGCGCGCCGGGCCGAATCTCCAGCCGCGCCCCCGGCTCCACGATGACGTTGCCCAACCCATACACGTTGGTGATACCGGCGATGATGAGGGTCGAGCCGGGCCGCATCCGCAGCGTAGAACCGGGATTGACGACCAACGTGCCACCACTGACATTGATGGTGCCGCCGCTTTCGACCTCGAATTCGGTGGTGCGGTAGGGCGATACACTCCCCAATTCCAGGCGGGTGCCCGCGTTGACTTGTATCGTCATCCGGCCGCAGGTGCTGGCCAGGAAATGCCCATTGTTGATGGTGCGCGTCACGTTGACCGCCAACGACCGGTTATACCAATCGGGCAGCGAGGGGCTGCCGTGGATGTAGAACTGGGTGCCGTTGCTGAGAATAATATCATCTGAGAGGTAGCCGCCGTTGACGAAAATGGGCGGCAACTGCTGACCTACCGAATTGTACGCATCCTCGCGGTAGTGCGTCAGGTTGTAGCACTCGCTTGGCGAATCGAAGTTTCGCACATCTACTTCATAATGCCAGCCGATGGAGCCATTCGGCAGGTCTTGCGCTTGGTTTTGATGACCCTCAGCGTAAGTAGGCGTTACGATGTAGCGCCATTCGCTGAGACGGTCGGTGTTCAGGATTTTCAGGTCGGCGCTGAACACAGTCGCATTATCGGTACTGTTGAAGTTGTAATGCCAGACGTCGCGTAGACGCGTCCGCTTGGAGCAGTCATTATTAATCCAATTCTGGAGATAATTGAAATACATCGTGAAATCGCGGGCGCGCGGCGACATAAACGTGGGCCGGAGCAGTTCGCGGAACGGCATCTCGAAGTTGTCGTTGTTAAAATCATTGTATTGATTAGGTGGCTGATTATTTCCGTACGCTACGTAATTACCCGGCCCATCCCACGAGTCGAGCATTGCCCTACCCAGCGCCATTTCCGACACGAAGGGGTGCGTCAAGCTGTTCCACGCATCATCGGCGAACCACGTTTGGCTGTGGTAATTACCTACCCACCCTGACCCCGATTCCTGGTCGAGCACCGCGCGGGTCATCTCGTCCATAATCATTGCGTATCCATTGGCGAAGCCCTCGACTATTGCTTGCCCTGGGTGCTTGTTGTTGTAATTGGTAGCGTGTGCGCCCCCTGCACCTTGTATATAAGCATTGGGCGGTGGTCTATTGCGGTGTGTTTTGACAATTGTGATTGTCAATTACGACCCTAATTCTGTTTTCGTGCATTTGGAGACATTTACTGAAGGAGCAGGACTTTCGTACCAGTACGCCGCATCGGTGGCGCAAGGAACAAT
>JANNMJ010000052.1:0-8842 GCA_031397815.1 Hymenobacteraceae bacterium | reverse complement strand
CGCCTCGGGGGTGGGGGGGCTCGGGGCGTTTACAAATCCGGGGGGCGGTTTCGCGCAGCTCGCAAATACGGGCAGCAACATCATCGGCGCCGAAGGCAACGGCGGTAATCTGCGGAACGGCGTCGGGTCGTTACAGTGGGCGCTCGGCACGAACGGCTACGCGGGCCTTTTCTACAACAGCAACACCGGCCCCAACGGCAACGGGCTGGCCGTGAAAGTGAACGGCACGAACCCCAACGTCTCGGTCCTCGATTTGAGCAAAGGCGCCCAGTCGGTCGCGGGGACGTCGCTGCTGGTGGTGAAAGCGAGTGGCGATGTCGGGGTCGGCGTCATCACGCCCGCCAGGCGGCTCGATGTAGCCGGTGATTTCCGCGCGACGGTTTCCAACGGCTTCTTCACCGTTTACGATTTCACCGCCGACGATGGGCAGGTGCTGCTCGCCGAGCTGGCCGGAACGGGCGGCAACGGGCCGCTCCTGCGGTTCGTCGGCGGCGGGACGCCGTACGTCGATATCGGGCAGGATAGCGTGGGCGATTTCGTCATCAAAAGCGACGATGAAACCCGCCTCATCGTGCAGAATAGCGGACGCGTCGGCATCAATACCACAGCCCCTGATTCATCGGCGGCGCTCGATATCGTTTCCTCCAATAAAGGCGCCTTGCTTCCGCGGCTGACCGCCGATCAGCGCACGGCTATTCCTGCGCCCGCCGCTGGGCTGCTCGTATACCAAACCGATGGCAACGGCGGCTCTGGTCGCGGTTTCTGGTACAACGCCGGTAGTACGGGCATTGCCCCCGCGCCCGCCCCGCAATGGGTCCGCCTCACCGACAGCAACGGCGTTCGCTACGATTCTATCAGCGGCGTGCAAGTAGGGCCGGGGCCGCTGAGCCAGCTCAACAACGGCACTATGGGCGGCACTACGGGCACCACCACGTTCAGCACGCCATTCAAAGGCGATGTCAACAGCAGTCGAGTGGGCTGCTACTACTCCGCCGCGACCCTGACGGCGGCCGGATTGGTACCCGGTCAGCCGATTTCCTCCCTCGGCTGGAACGTCACGTCCAAAGCGAGCGCCGCCGGAGCGGTGTTCGAAAACTTCACGATTCAGCTCGCCAACCTCGCCACGAACCCGTCGAGCAGCACCACCGTCCCGGCGGTTCCGCTGACGTTGGTATACAGCGGCAACGTCAGCAGCGTGCTCGGCCTGAATACGTTCGTCCTGACCGCCCCTTTCCGGTGGGATGGCGTCAGCGGCCTGTACGTGCAGACGTGTTTCGCGAACCCGGCGCCCGTCGGGCTCGACCAGATCGACTGTTCCACCGTGACCCGCAGCTACCACCGGCGGCAGAGCGCCACGCCAGCGTGCAACGACCCGGTGAACACCACTTCCGGGGGCGGCTTTTTGCCCGCGTTGCGCTTTTCGCAGCAGGGCGGCTACTCGCTCCCGGCCAACAGCGGCCTGCTCGGGCAGGTGCTGACCCAGCAGGCCAGCGGCGCCGTGGCGTTTCAGGACCCGCAGTGGAAGCAAAACGGCACCAGCCTCCACCCGACGTTCCTGACCAGTCGGGTCGGCATCGGCACGGCCACGCCGGGCCAGCCGCTGGAAGTAGTCGGCGGGGCGGCTATTACCGACGCCACGCCCATCGGCAGCACCGAAACGCTGATGCGCCTTTTCCGCCCCGGCTCCCCGAACCAGAGCTACGGCGCAGCAGCCGAGGTTTCCCTCGGGACATTCGAGCGAAACGAAATCACCGATCAACAGAACGCGCAGCTCGACATCAAGCTCGGCCTCAACTCCAATACCCTCGCCAACCAAACCGTGCTGACCCTTCAGGGGAACGGCCGCGCCGGCATCGGCACCACCACGCCGAGTCAGGCGCTCGATGTAAACGGCGGCGCCCGCGTGCGCGCCCTCACCACGGCGGGCGTCGTGACGACCGACACCAGCGGCACCCTCAGCACCCCGCCGGTCAATAACCTTCTCAACCGCCTTCTCAGCAGCCAAATCGGCACCGCCAACCTCGGTCCCGGCCCCTCGACAGACGTCAACGAATACACGATTACGTTCCCGACCGCCTTCCCCGCTCCGCCCAGCCAAATCCTCGTAACCGTCCGCTCCGCCAACGGCCAAACCAGCACCGAGACGTTCGCCGTCACCACCAAAACCATCAGCAGTACGGGTTTTCAGGTGAATATCAAGCGCGCTGATGCCGCGCTGGCGTGGTCACAAGGGTTGATGTTGGATTGGATGGCTATTCAGTAAGGGGAGAGATTGTTGGGGTTGATTCGTGGTTGTTGGCGCGTCCCCGTGAGGGGACGCGCCTTTTATGCAGATTCTCAAATCGTTCCGCTGATAATCAAACGTATTCCACTCGTCTAACGGACCTGTAAAAGGCATTTTCTTTGGAGATAAGGGCGAAAACTGGTCGGCGTGTATGTTGGGCTGGTCGGCTTAGATAAGGTATTGGTCGATTTGTCGTAAAAAAGTATCTAAACAGTACATAGACTTGTGATAACCGGAGTGGCATAGAGCTTCTCCGGCTCAATATCCGGGTCGAATGCGTCGTCAAATTATCGTCTTCTGCGCGATGCTCGTGCTCCTGCTGCCGATATGCGTCGGGGGCGCGTGCCCGGTGCCGATGGTGGGGCGCTGGATTGAGGTGTTGCCGATGCTCGGCGACGACCACTTGTATATCGGCGGCTTACCCTTCCGGACGCCCGCCGACGATGAAGTGAGCGTTACGGAGTGTCGCTTTTACGTCAGCGGCTTTACGCTGTTTTTTGCTGACAGCACCACATATCACGCTCCGGCAGGGTATCAGCTCATTGATGCGGAAAAGAAGGCGTCGTGGTCGGTGCCGCTGCCGTACGCTCCGATGAAGGCGGTGGTGGCGGTTTCGTTCGTCGTTGGGGTGGATAGCGCCGCGAGTATGGGCGGCGCGCTCGGTGGGCCGCTCGACCCCGCGCTCGGGATGTATTGGGCGTGGCAGAGCGGGTATATCAACGCCAAGATTGAGGGTATAAGCCCGAGCCGTCCGGCTGCTGCGCGGCACCGGTTTGCGTTTCATATAGGCGGTTATGCGGCGCCGTACGCCACGCGTCGCACGGTCTGGATGCCGCTTGCGAGGCCTTCGGAAGCCAAATCCCTGACCCTCGTGGCCGATGTGGGGCAGTGGCTTGGGGCCGCTCCGCTGGCCGCTACGCCCGATGTGCTGGTCCCCGGCGCCGCCGCCGCCGTGCAAGCCGACCGGCTGGCGGCCATGTTCCGAATTGAAGGCGACACGCCTAAAAAGTTTTTTTCTTCTACTCTCTCTGTCGATGCACCTCACTAAACAGCATCTGCTGTTAGTGGGCGCAGCGATAACGCTGCTAGGGGTGGTGGCCTTCGGGCCGCCACCCGACCCGGCCGACCGGGGAGCCGAAATCCCTCTTTCGAACCCGGCTGCCGCCGAACAGGCTGCGCCCATCGAGCAGCCCGCGGGCTGGCCCAAACCGCGCTACGACTTCGCCCAAAACCCCCGCACCGTGGCGGGCGTCCGCCTCGGCCGTCACCTCTTCTACGACCCCGCGCTCTCGCGCGACGGCACGGTTTCGTGCGCGAGCTGCCACCTGCAAGCCACCGGCTTCACCCACGTCGACCATGCCGTGAGCCACGGCATCGACGGCCGTTTGGGGACGCGCAACAGCATCGCCCTCGTCAATCTGGCGTGGGCGCCGAGCTTCCACTGGGACGGCGGCGTGAACCACCTCGACGTGCAGCCGCTCAACCCGCTCACTAACCCCGCCGAAATGGACAACGCGTTGGCAACCGTCGTGACCGGCCTGAACCGCTCCGCTGCTTACCGGGCGCGGTTTGCGCGGGCGTTTCGGGGCGATTCGGTCGTGACGGGGCAGCACGTTTTGCTGGCGTTGGCGCAGTTCACGAGCGGGCTGGTTTCGTACCGCTCGCGGTATGACCGCTACATCCGCCACGCGCCCGGCGCCGATTTTACCCCCTCTGAGCTGACCGGTCTGACGCTCTTCCGCGCCCGCTGCGCCTCGTGCCACCGCGAGCCGCTCTTCACCGATTACTCGTTCCGCAACAACGGCCTTGCGCCGGATTCTTTGCTCCGCGATGCCGGGCGCGCGGGCATCACCCACAAATCCGCCGATTCATTGCGCTTTCGGGTGCCCTCGCTGCGGAATATCGAACGCACGGCGCCCTATATGCACGACGGCCGGTTTCGGCGCCTACGCGATGTGCTGCACCATTACGCCGGAAGCTTCCACCAAAGCCCCACCCTCGACCCGACGCTGCGTACCGCCGCGCCCCTTTCCGCTGATGAGCAAAAGGATCTCATCGCGTTTCTGCTGACCCTCACCGACCCCGAATTCCTCACCGACCCCCGCTTCGCTTACCCCGCGCCCGCCGCTGATTAATTCGTTGGAAGTCGCTCCGAAAACTGTTCCCTTTCCTGTCAGGCTCCCCTCTCTTTTGGAGAGGGGCTGGGGGTGAGGATTCCATCCAGAAGTAATCATAAGGATTTTGTCATTGCGAGGAGGAGGCTTTTCGACGACGAAGCAATCCTCGTTTGCTGGGCAAAGTGGCTGAGCAACCGCGCGAATCCTACGAGGATTGCTTCGTCGCAGAGCCTCCTCGCAATGACAAAAACCACTTTTCCTGAGCGACTGATTAACCCGTTCGCCAGTCCCGTTTTTCTACTTTTTACTCGTCATTCTTCCATGAGAAAATCCTCTTTTCTGACGCTGCTGACTGCGCTTGCGCTGCCCGGCGCCCCGGCCGTATTGGCCCAGACCAACCCCGCTATCACGAGCTGGCTCCAGAATACCACCGGCGTGCGGGGGCGGCATTACATCAGCGGCAACCCTACGCCGATTACCGATACGGCACACGCCAACGTGCAGAAAGTGCGGTATTCGGCGGGGAACGTGTACGTGAATTGCACGGGGATTCCGTCGTACGTCATCGGCCCGTACCTCGACCGTAACCCTTCTTTGGGTACGAACCGCAAGTACCTCTTCAAGCTCCCCCAAAACCCGCAGCCGAATACCGGCACCCCGAGGGCCGTGGGAATGGGCACCACGGGCGTGCTCATCAACGGCGTGCCGATTTACAACTACGCCGACGGGATGAGCTACAACAACCAAGGCGTGTGGCATCAGAACGCCGTGGCGTTCGAGAACGACGGGTTTGACTGCTCGAAAGGCCATCCATCGCCGGTGTTTACTGGCCCGCCGGGGCCGGGCGGCACGCTCACTGGCGGCAGCTATCACCACCATCAGAATCCGTCGGCGTTCAACATTGCCACCGTGCCGCTCTCGACGGTGTGCAGCATCTATCTCGCCGATGGGCTATACGTGCCGGATTCGACGCAGCACGGGCCGCTCATCGGGTTTGCGTTCGATGGCTACCCGATTTACGGCGGTTACGGCTACGCGAACCCGCAGGTGCCGGGACCGGTCCGGCGGATGCGGCCGAGCTACCAGCTTCGGAATATCCTCGACCGCACGACGCTCCCTAACGGCACCAACGCTAGTCAGGCCGGACCGACCCTCGCCGCCCAGCCGCTCGGTAGCTACTTTGAAGATTACGTCCTAGTAGCCAGCTCCGGCGACCTCGACGAGCACAACGGCCGCCTCTGCGTGACGCCGGAGTATCCGCAGGGCACCTACGCCTACTTCGCGACCATCGACGCTGCCGGGAATTCGGTGTACCCCTACATTTTGGGCCAGACGTACTACGGCGTCGTCGAGACGGCCAACTTCCCGACGATGGGGCCGAATCAGCCGTCCACGAGCGTCGTCATCAACGAGCCGGTGACGGTGTTCGTGCCGACCCCAACGGGCCTCAGCAGCGCCGCCGCTCCCGCTTCCGCGAAGCTGACGGTGTTCCCCAGCCCCACGCACGAGGTGCTGGTGGTGCAATCGGCCGTCGCTGCCCGCACCGCCCAAACCGTCGAGCTACTCGACCTCACTGGGCGAGTGGTGGCGCGTCAAACCCTCTTCCCCGGCTCTACGATGTGCTATTTCGACACGCAAGCCCTGCGCGCCGGAACGTATCTGGTGCGGGTAGATGGGGGTGGTACGCCGACGCGGGTGGTGGTGGAGTAGGGGAGGCGTGGCCCTGTGGAAGCCCGGCGTGGCGTAGCCCGGGGTAGTCGGCGCAAAGCGCCGCCAACCCCGGGCTGTGGAAAAGAACCCCGTTGGGGTTCGCATGATGCGTTCAATCGGGGAACCCCAACGGGGTTCTTCTCCAAAGCCCGGGGTTGATTTCGCAGAAATCTACCCCGGGCACACACGGGCACACGCGGGCACACGCGGGCACACACGGGCACACACGGGCACACACGGTTTTTTTTAGGAACGCGGTTGACCAACAACTCTACCCGCTCCCCCAAATAAAACAGCGCCCAACCCCCAAGCTACGAATCAGCTTGACGGTTGGGCGCTGCCCTGTACTAAACCTACGCTCCTACCCGACCGCAATCACCACCACATCCGATGGCTGCCCGACGGGCTTATCGTTGTGGAAGAGCTGGACTTTGTACTCGTACACGCCTTTCAGCCCCGGCTCGGTATCGAGGTACGGCGAGCGGCCGTCGATGGCGATGTAGCGGCCCCAGTCGGCGGTGCCGGCGGGGCGACGGAAGATCTGCACGTAGTCCTGCTTGAGCTTCGTCCATTCGAGGCGGACGCCGTCGGCGGTGCGGATGGCTTTGACGGTGGGCTTGAGGTCGTCGGTCGGTTTGGAATCGGTGGTGCCGAGCCAACGATTGTCCTTGCCGATGGCGGCCGTATAAGCAGGGTTGGTCTTGACGTGCGCGATGCTCGCGCGGCGCTTCACCATGTATTCGCCGCGATAGGTATCACGGTAATTCGTGTCTTTTTGAGCGGTGGCTTGCGAACTCGCCGCCGTCGTGATGCTTTTCAGCATCTCATCGTCTTCGGCATCGAGCCGGGCCACATCAGCAGCCGTCCAGCCGAGAAGCGCCGCCAAAGCCGGGCGCTTCTCCTTCTGGAGCGTAATCCATTGGACAAAATCGCCTAATGCGGCGGGGATATAATCAGCAGCCATAGAGCAGTTGATTTAAAGGGTTTGAAAAAAGAAACAGCTTGTTCTCGAAACAGAACGAACAATAGTATTTGCATTCCCGGTATAGCAACAAATTTTTTCGATGAACCCGGTCTTTTCGGTTGTGAACGAGGCTTTTCAACCGGTGAACGAATACAGCTTGCGGGCTTACCGGGAGCTGCTCCAAGTCGTTCTGCTTCGCGTCCCGGCCTCTCTGGGTAAGGGCACGAAGTCTCTGGGAGTCATTCCAGGCCGCTCTGGGTAGGGGCACAGAGTGGCCTGGAGCCATCCCATGCCGCTCTGAGTAAGGGCACAGAGTGGCATGGGGTCGTTCCATGCCGCTCTGAGTAGGGGCATAGAGTGGCATGGAGAGGTTCCATGCCACTCTGAGTAGGGGCATAGAGTGGCATGGAGAGGTTCCATGCCGCTCTGGGTCGCGTCCCGGCCGCTCTAGGTAGGGGCACGGAGTGGCATGGAAGCGTTCCATGCCGCTCTGGGTCGTGTTCAGGCGGTTCGTGGAAGTTTCCCGGATGCTCTGGGTAGCGCCGTGCAAGCCCGGGGTAGTCGGCGCAAAGCGCCGCCAACCCCAGGCTGTGGAAAAGAACCCCGTTGGGGTTCGCATGACGCAATCAATCGGGGAACCCCAACGGGGGTCGTCTCCAAAGCCCGGGGTTGATTTCGTTAGAAATCTACCCCGGGCCACGTGCGGACGTCGCGCTTGCCGCGCTAATCCCCCACCTCCCCCCAAAAACTCAAATCCGAACAGCGTGTCCGGAAACGAACAGATTTTCGACCCACCCCCAACCCCAATCCCCCGCAAAACGCCTAAAAAACAGCCATTTGAGATTCTGGCACGGAAGTCGGCAATTCTACTTCCTGTAGACCAATGAGCGTGTCAAAAACGGACACTACCACATCGTTCACATCCCCCACATCCCCCACATCCCCCACATCGCCCTCTCCCCTATGTTTTCTCCTGCTGACCTCGCCGCTGCTGCTTCCGTTGCCTCCGCGCCCACTACGGGGGCCGCGCCGATGATTCGCCTGACCGACATCGAGAAGATTTATCAGACCAAGACCATCGAAACGCTCGCGCTGAGCCGCGTCAATCTGAGCGTGGGGCGCGGCGAGTTCGTGAGCATCATGGGGCCGAGCGGGTGCGGCAAATCGACGCTGCTGAGCATTATGGGCCTCCTGGACGAGCCGACGAGCGGCACCGTCGAGATTGCGGGGCGCCCGGTGCGCAGCTACTCCGACGGCGAGCTGGCGCGGCTGCGGAACGAGCAGATCGGGTTCGTCTTCCAGAGCTACCACCTCATCCCCGACCTCTCGGTGATCGATAACGTGGAGCTGCCGCTGCTGTACCGCGCCGGCATCGGGGGGAAAGAGCGGCGCGAGCGGGCCTTCGCCGCCCTCGACCGCGTGGGCCTCAGCGCCCGCACCACGCACTTCCCCGGGCAGCTCAGCGGCGGGCAGCGCCAACGCGTGGCCATTGCGCGCGCCGTGGCGGGCAACCCCGCCCTCATCCTCGCCGACGAACCCACCGGCAACCTCGACTCGGTGATGGGCGACGAGATTATGGACCTCCTCCTCGACCTCCATCGCCAAGAGAAAACCACCATCGTGATGGTGACGCACGATGAGCAGATGGCCCGCCGGACCGAGCGCCTGATTCGGTTTTTTGATGGTCAGCAGGTGCAGTGATGATGTGGGGATGTGATGATGTGGGGATGTGGGGACGTAGGGGCGTGGCCTTGTGCCCGCCCGCAT